>DATKOK010000031.1:0-5261 GCA_035524675.1 Candidatus Methylomirabilota bacterium
GCCCTCCTCGCAGGCAACTCGGTGGTCGTAAAGACTTCTAGCAAAGACCCACTATCCTTCCTCCTCTTTTCACACATTCTCGAACTCGCGGGAATTCCGAACGGAACTTTGAACGTAATCACGGGTCGAGGCGTTATAGGAGAATACTTGGCGGCAAGCGGGAAGATCAGCATGCTCACGTTCACAGGAAGCACAGAAGTCGGAAAGAGACTTTCACAAGTGGCCGGACTCAAACGATTACACATGGAGTTGGGCGGCAAAGGCTCAGCAATAGTACTGCAAGATGCTGATCTCGACCTAGCGGCGGTTGAAACCGTGAAGGGTTCTCTGAGTTACAGCGGACAGCGATGCGACGCCATAAGTCGTGTCCTTGTAGATCAGAACGTTGCGGACGCATTCGTTAACAAGGTGCTAAAGGAAACCGAATCGTACAAAGTCGGTGATCCACGAGATCCGGCAGTTAAGATTGGACCACTCATCGATCGGAATGCAGCAGAAACAGTTCACGCTCTCGTTCTCGAGGCAGTGGAGAAGGGCGCGAAATTACTAACTGGAGGTAGACACGAGGCCAATTATTACTATCCAACCGTGCTCGATCAAGTACCGTTAGATGCAAAAATCACATGGGAAGAAACATTCGGCCCGGTAATTCCTATCATAAGAGTAAGAGACGTGGACGAGGCAATTGAGCTAGTCAACAAATCAAAGTACGGCCTCGACTCATGCGTATTCACCAACGACCTCAATCTTGCTCGGAAAGTTGCGAAACGACTCGAGGAAGGCGAGATCACAGTCAATGCGGCGCCGAGACACGGCGTTGGATACTACCCGTTCGGAGGCAACAAGGATTCAGGTATTGGTAGAGAGGGGATCGGATACAGTATCGAAGAGATGACGCGCCTGAAAACTATTGTCTATAACTGGCGCCCCGCAAAAGTATGGAGTGACCTATTAGAAACCAAGTAAGCTCAAACTAAATTTCCAAAAAAAGGGGGGAGTTAACGGCCGAAGCGGCCGAAGTCCAAGTCGTGGTTAGGTTTATGCGTCATGCTGACCACACGGTTTAATCCGCAGATCTTCAATCGCAGTTCACGGTTTAAGTGTTTTGTGATTAACAGTGACGTTGTTTAATAGTAAAATTTCATCCTATCTTCTACCATAAACGAATTTGATATTACTTGTTTGATCTCGCTCCTTCCGGTTCCGAGTGTGGTTTTGAAGTTCGTGGGGGAGTTAGTAGCTGCATTATAATCGAAAAGAGGTGAGAGTATGAGTTTTGTTTTCAGCGCGAAAATCAGCAGAATGGGGAAGAGGTTTCTGGTTGCAATTCCGAAGGCTGCTGAGCTCCAGGTCGAATCCATGGGCCTCGTCAATACAGAGCTGAGAGTGACCCTGGAGAAGAAACTATGAGAGAACGGGGAAGGGCGGATCAGAACGTATGTAATACAAAGCTGTTTTATCGAAACACATGACACGATCTCATGGCGTTCAATCGACCGAATAAGGGGGTCACAAGGTTGGTTAAGGAAAGCGAACTATACCCAGCCGTATCCGACTGGCTCAATTCAGAAGGCTACGCTCCAATCATTACAGGCTATCTTTGTAAACATCTCTTATCCATACCCATGTTTTCTCTCTTACCCGGCAAGCTCAATCTTTACCCGGACGTTATAGATCTAAGAGAACCAGCCGACCTCGTAGCCGTCGAAGTGAAATCCGATCGGAGGAAAATACTTGACGCCCTCGGACAATGCTTCGCGTACACGGCGGCAGCTGATAAAGTGTATCTCGCCGTAACCGAAGATCTGAGGAAAGAGATTCGTTCGCTGACGCTTCTCGAGTGTTTGAAGATAGGTCTCCTAAACATTCGCTTCGGCAAACGAACCGACGCAGAGCCTCAAGACAGACGCAGCCCCGATGAACCAGGCATCAATGCCCTTGAGTGGTTCAACAGGGTACAAGAGGAGAGTATAGATAGGCGAAATCAACGCCAGCCCCCAAGGTGGTTCGTCGAAGAAATAGTGAAACCAAAATTAAATGACAACGTCGATTACCCGGGACTCCACCAAGAACTGCTAAGACAGACAAAAGCAGCCTTAGGTCGGTAGAATTGACCGAACAATTGAGCTGGGATCCTGTTGAACGCTGCTTCCAAGAGTCTAGAAATCAGTCGAGTTTGAAGAAACGCAAGAAGAACCTCCAGAATTTCTTTGACTACTACAAGATGTCAGCTGTTGATTTCATTCTCCTGGCACGTAAAACGCCCGTTGGAGAACCACAATTCAAAATCGAACAAATGATCATAGATTTTCTAGACTACAGATACAACTCGGGCAGACAGACGAGCACCGTCGCGAACGAAGCTAACGTGATTCAAATCTTCTTCGGCACCAACAACGTGCAAATCAAGCGACAGACAAAGTACCGCCTCGAACCAACCATAGAATCCAAGCGCGTCTTAACCCAGAAAGAAGTCAAGAAGATGATTCGGGCAACCGAGAAACTTGAGGAGAAGGCTATCATTTGCTTTCTAGCCCAGACAGGTCAACGAATCGGTGTCCTTGCTACACTACGGTTCGACATGATTCATCGCCATCCGCAAAGGAACAGGAAGGTCTTCGGATTAATCGAGATTGGGCCGGAAATTGCAGATCATAATGGACGACCAGCGTCGGGAAATAAAGCACGCGCTCACTACGTATTCGGAGTTCACTGGCAAAGCATGCGTCTCCTTGACAGAATGCGCGCTAACGCGGATGATAAAGAAGGTCGGATTTGGCTGATGGGAGTTCGTCAAATGGAGAATGCCGTCACGAACGCTGCCAAGAGGGCGGGCATTCAGAAGTCGAAACCGACAAGAATCCCGGGGCGCAACAAGTTCGAGATTCACCCTCACGTCTTTCGTAGAGTCTGGATGGCACGCATGGACGACGCAGAAGTGACGAGAGAGTACATCCGCGACTACCAGATAGGGCACACCATCCGGTCTAAGACCTACTATTGGGGAACATTCACTGACGACAAGATAATCGAAGCGATGAAGAAAGCTGACAGACACCTGAGAGTTCTCCCATAACCACTCATAAAATGAATAGAAAATCTAGGACAAAGTGTCTTGACTGCAAGAATGTTTGGCTTACAAAATGGCGACTTGATGCTTGATGTATTGAAGAAGAATCAGCCCAAGTAGCCGCCTTTGTGATGATGCTTATACCGACAGGTTACCCAGAGAACGTAGAGGGTCAACTTGACAGCTAAGATTAGGATTAGCCCGAAAGGTAGAGTCAAAAGTGTGGCTAAATACAACCATTAAAAATCGTTATTGTTAATTGTGAATCTCTTGAAGTATGACTGAACTAACGAATTGCAGCATACGCCGTTTCCGGAGGAGAAGATGTTCTAATGAGACTTGCCCTAGTGTTGATTGTCGCGCTGCAACTCACGCTCCTCCTCAGCTCTTCGTCCATAATTGACTTGACAAACGGTCAATCAGCCTCTAATACACCAACGGACTACAACCGTTGCGATATTCTAAGTGAACAGACAAACTCAAGTCCATTGAGACTACATTGCTTAGTTGCTCCGTCGGATGATGCTTACGTTGAAAATCTGTCTCCCTCCAAAACTTTCGGGGACATGCCTATCCTCATAGTGGAGGCGATTCCTAGCATACCAACTTTGAGAGACTATGCATACCTGAAATTCAATGTCGCGAACGCTGTACCTTCTCAGTTAGTGCAATCACACGCGAGACCCTTGGACGCCAATCTCTCAATGTATGTTGAATGGATCAACCTCTTCTACAACGCGAGTATTCAGCTTCATTCTGTGGAAAACAATAGTTGGGATGAACATTCCATCACTTGGAATAATCAACCAGGTTTTGACTCGAATTTTACTCAAAGTACCCTGCGAATGAACGACACATGGACTCATTGGGGCGTCACCTCTGATGCCTTAAATTCCCTCAATGACGGGACAGAGGTTTCCTTCGCCATCATTCCAAGTACACGGTCGTGGAAAAATCAAGTCTGGCTTGCATCCAAAGATTATCCACTCGACAGGGGCTTGAGGTGGCCGGCGTTAGATTTGACCTACGTCGAACCCTACCTGACCATTATGACACCATATCCTAACTTGACAGTAAACGTGGATAATGCGACATTCCAAACCGATGCGAAGGGTGTTTTTCAAGCCCCATTTCCATGGGGAGATCATCATGTCAGTGTCCCGGTTGCGATTCAAGAGAGTAATGGTACAAGGATAGGATTCAGAAGTTGGAGCGACAATACAGCTGAAAATGAACGGATCGTAACCCTCGGTAACAATCTCACCCTAAGCGTCGATTATGGGAAACAATTCAGACTGCAAGCAATTTCCCCGTACGGTTCGGTCGAAGGGTCGGGTTGGTATTTCGAAGACTCAAATGCGAACGTATCCGTGGAGCCGACAGTAGTACCGTTTGACGGATGGTTAGGCACCCTAGGTGCTAGACATGTTTTCGACCATTTCACAGAAGCATGCGAAACCTCTCAACCGAACTGTTCCGTTCACATGGCCGGACCGGAGACAGTAACTGCAGTTTGGCGAGATGACTACACAATACCCATTCTAACCATATTCGTAGCAGTTGGACTCGTAACGTTTGTGGAATTGACGTTACGAAGACGCGGAAAAAAGGGACGGCGAAAACGCTGACCAATCATTTCGCGACGCGCGGCAGCGCCCTGCTAATCATACTGGTGCTCACTCTCTGTTGTATTATTCCAACAGTGCTCGCACAACAGACCAGCATAACCAACGTTCACTACCCCAACACTGTTCAATACGATCTGGAATCAGACTTCACATTTCCTCCTGCAACGATTACAGCTACAATTGCGTACAGCGGGGCCCGATCAGGGTACTATCTTCAGGTTGGAGTTTTCCAACTGGATGACGGAAGCCTAGTGAAGGGATCTGCCTCGGCAAGTCCAGAGAAGTGTGTTCAGAATACATCTGAAACTTACGCGGCCTGCACAGTACCGGTGAGCATGTCTGCAGGAGCAGGAGACTTCAGTTTTGCACTCCGTTCTCGCCCCAAGAGACTATGGGACCTCGCTATTGTCGCAATCCTAGCAAACAGCTCACTCGGCATTCTCGATGATTCCGAAAGCGACTACACTTTCACCATTAACGTCAACATAGCTTTGACATTACAGGTCACGGTGCCAAACCCAGTAACAGTCACTGTTGACGGAATCAATCAAACTCAGGGAAGT
>DATKOK010000032.1:0-8372 GCA_035524675.1 Candidatus Methylomirabilota bacterium
TGACGAGATTGTTAAGACGAAGCTTGGTGCCGTCGTCATCGATAAGGATTCAGATACAGTTCGGCGGCGGGTTTCAGAGGCTTTCGGCAAATGGCCTGATGAGATGCGAAGTGAATTCGTGATTGCCGGTAACCCGGATGAAGTTCGTCGAAAAATCATGGAATTCAGAGACGTTGGAGTCGATTACTTGATCGTCAGTTTCGAGCCGAAACGAGAGTTAGAATCATTAAGATTGTTCGGAGAGGAAGTTTCAAGAAAATTCTAGGGCAATGCCGTAGGATATTTCCATTTCATGCATAGTAGAGCTTTCGATTAAAATCACCTAATTGTAATCGTCATCTTTCCCAATAGAATGACGGCGAGAAAGGCGGTTAGAAAGATCGCCATCATAACGATCTTAGCGATCTGAATGTACAATTCTAGCTTCTCCATCTTCTTTCAGTCCCGGTTTAGAATCCACTAACAACCATTCTTTAGTATTAACTGTGGCTTATGCATTGATCGAAAAGGACCCGGGGGAACATCCATTTGAAGAAGCTTTTTGGCACAGATGGTATTCGCGGCATTGTTGGAAAGGATCTAACGGCGGATCTGAGCTTCAGGCTCGCGAGAGTTTTCGGAACGGTAATCACCCGCGATCGTCTTCCAGGTCCCTGGACGGTAGTTATCGGGAGAGATACTCGATCCTCATGTGACACGCTCGAGGACGCTATGTGTGCCGGGTTGACCTTACAAGGTGTCAACGTGTCATTAGCCGGAGTTATTCCGACACCGGGTCTAGCATATCTTACAAGGACGGGGGGATTCGATGGGGGGGTGATGATTTCGGCATCTCATAACCCAGCAGAATATAATGGAATAAAATTCGTATCACAAGGCGGATTCAAGATTACGGAAAAAGAGGAGTCAGATATCGAGCAGGCGTTGGAAAATTACGATCAAACTCGTTTTCCTAATGTGCCGCAGGGATCAATCAAACGTGATCCTACGCTTTCCAGGAAGTATTTGGAGTATCTGAAGCAAATTGAGAAGATTTCGCTGAGTGGGTTAAAAGTAGTGACGGATCTGTCGAATGGAGCGACATTCTCGATTGCGCCTGGTCTGTTTGCTGCCCTCGGCGCGAATGTTGTATCGATCTCGGACAAACCCGATGGCAAGAACATTAACTTGAACTGTGGTGCAACTCACTTGGGCACTTTGCAGAAGGCGGTGCTTACAAATCGAGCGGACTTGGGTGTGGCGTTTGATGGAGACGGCGATCGAGTGCTTGCTGTAGATGAGAAGGGAGAGGTAGTTGATGGAGATCAAATAGTGCTGATTGAGGCTCTGGAGCTTGAGCGTAACGGAAAATTGCAGAACAATGTGGTCGTGTCTACCGTAATGTCAAACTACGGATTAGAAACGGCACTTCGGGAACATAACATTACTTTGAAACGTACTCCAGTTGGTGACAAGTATGTCGTCGAAGAAATGATCAAGAGTGGAGCAATGCTCGGTGGAGAACAGTCAGGTCACATTGTGTTTCTTGACTGCAACACGACTGGAGATGGCCTGTTAACGGCAGTGAAATTGCTTGCGACTTTGAAGAGGTATGGGGGCAAGTTTTCAGCTCTAGCAGCTCAAATGGAGCGGCTTCCACAAGTTCAGCTGAACGTTGGCGTGAATAGTACGAAAAATTGGGATCATAACGGCGCAGTTCAGGAAGCTATCACAAACGCGACTCGTCAGATCCAAGGAAAGGGTCGTATTCTGGTCCGCGCGTCAGGCACCGAACCGTTAATCCGCGTTATGGTCGAAGGAAAGGATAACTCCCTAAACAGTCGGTTGGCGACCGATATAGCGAACGCTATTCAGACTGAAGTCGGAGCCAACAGGCTTTAAGAACGTTCATCGGTTCCTAGTGCATCAGGTTTCTGTAATGATCACAGCCTTCGTGATGATGAAGGTCGAGAGAGATAGGATAAGTGTAATTCCGGATGAAATTTTAGCTATCCCTAATGTAACTGAAGTCTACTCTGTGGCAGGGGATTGCGACATTATTGCAATCGTACGAGTCAAGGAAGCGGAAGACCTCGCTAAGACAGTAACCAAAGATCTCGCTAAGATCAAGGGTATTACAGAGACCAAAACTCAGATTGCATTCGCCTGTTTCAGCAACTACGATTTAGAACACATGTTCTCCATGGGTATGACTAAGTAGGAACGAGAAGTCGCGTTCGGTTCACGCGCTTTGGTTCTATGGAGTCACTTGACCAGCAAACGAGCCTTGGTAGGCTGTCGCTCCAACGGCCTCTTCAAGAATTACTTGACATAGCTCTGTACCTGGGTGTAATGCAAGCGGTAGGGGTGAAACGTTGAGAATTTCCAGTACAATCTTACCTGTGCTCCCAGGTTGGAGGAATCCACTGCTGAGGTGTATGAGGAGACCTAGCCTTGCGAATCTTGATCTACCTTCAATCCTCCCGCTTAGACCCGCTGGAAGTGAAAGATACTCCTCCGTAATGCCTTGGACTAGTTCGTTCGGCATAATGAGGAAATAATTATTCTTTTCAACTTTCACAATTCTTGTAAGCTGCTTGTAATCAGAGTCTTCACGAATATGGAAAACGTCCCGAGTCTTCTCGAAAACCCGAAACGTATCGCCTAGATGAAGATTAATCGATGCGGGACCAACTTGATCCCTATTGAACGGCTCAATCTTGAGCATCCCGTTATCAATTAGTTTGAAGATCTGATCTCTGCCTAGTGTAGCCAAACTCGAAGCCATCTTAACTGGATGTCAATGAGTCATATCTTGTTTTGCTTGACTCATCCCTTCGCCCAAATGTTGCATTTGTGACTTCTCTCAGGAAGACAAACGAGACCCTTCTGAGCTGTAATGTTGACTTGTCGTTGGCTTGGTCTCAGTACGATTCAATCAGTAACATTTTGGGGTCTTCAAGATGTTGTTTGATTGAATTCATGAATTTTGCCGCCGTTACGCCATCTAGCACGCGATGATCGAAGGTGATTGAGAGGTTTGTCATATCTCGGATTTTGACTTGATTTTCCATTACAATCGGTCTCTTCGTTATCTTGTAGACTCCAAGGATCGCCACTTCTGGCCAGTTCACGATTGGGGTCGCGAAGAGTCCTCCCACACTCCCAACGTTTGTGAGCGTGAAGGTCCCGCCTTGTACTTCGTCGAGGGTTAATTGCCCTGCTCTGGCTCTCTCACTCAGTCTCGCGGTTTCTTCAGCTAATTGTGTAATGGATTTGTGGTCTGCGTTTCTGATGACGGGCACAAGAAGCCCCTGCTCAGTGTCAGTGGCGATTCCTATGTTGTAGTATTTCTTGAGTACGATCTCTTGTTTCTCGTCGTCGAGCGTGGAATTGAGGTAAGGGAATTGCTTGAGTGCTGGGATCAATGCTTTGATTATGAACGGCATAAATGTGAGTTTGATTCCGCGTTTTTCTGTCGCTGTTTTAGCTTGTTCTCGTAGCTGAACTATTTGAGTCATGTCAATCTCTTCTACGTGTGTAACTTGGGCGGCTGTGCTCTGAGATTTCGTCATCCGTTCTGCAATCTTGCGCCGCATTCCTCTTAGGGGCACTCTTTCTTCCAGGCTTGTTGCTGGTTTCACTGTGGGGGTTACCGTTGTGGCGAGAATCCCCTTCGTTATTGATCTGACATCCTCATCTGTGATTCGTCCTCCTGGTCCGCTAGCGTGGACTAATGTCAAATCTACTCCGAGATCTCTCGCGAGTTTTCTGGTTGCAGGCGTTGCAAGGATTTCGCGTGCCTGAGACGGTCCGGGCGCAGATGTGGTCGTTGACATCTTGCTTGCAGGTGGGCGATCTGATTCTACGGGAGTAATTGGTTGAGGGGACGTAGGTGCAATTTCGTATTTCTCGCCTATTACGATTAGCACTTGACCTACTTTGACCACGTCTCCTTCTCGAGCCATCAGTTTCAGGATGGTGCCTGCTCTGGGTGATGGTATCTCGACGTTTACTTTATCCGTCATTATTTCGACTAGAGGCTGGTTCTCCTTAACTTCCGTTCCCTCTTTCACCAGCCACTTTACGACTTCACCTTCTGCTACTCCCTCTCCGGTGTCGGGAAGGCGAAATTCGTATACCAATTTCAAGCGGCCCTTAGAAGTTGTAGACTTTTTCGATGGCTCTTAGCACGCGGTTGGCATTTGGCATATATTTGTCTTCGAGGACGAGTGGAAATGGTGTGTCGTATCCCGCGACTCTGACAATTGGTGCTTTGAGGTGAAGTATTGATCGCTCGGCAATCTGTGCAGCGATCTCTGCGCCGAAGCCGCAGGTCTTGCATGCTTCATGTAGAATAACTACTCGTCCTGTCTTTTGGACAGATGCTATTATTGTTTCGATATCGAATGGTAATAAGGTGCGAACGTCAACGACTTCCACGCTGATTCCTGCTGACGCAGCCAGTTCTGCTGCTTCCGTTGCGACGTGGAGCATGGCTCCGTAGGCGAAGACTACGACATCGTTTCCTTCGCGGACAACTTTTGCTTTGCCTATCGGGATAGTATATTCTTCATCCGGCACGTCGCCTCGTACGGTTCTGTAGATTTTCTTCGGTTCAAGAAACAGCACTGGGTCTGGATCACGAAGTGCTGATGTAAGTAATCCTTTGGTGTCGTAGGGAGTTGATGGGATTACGACTTTTAGTCCTGGTGTATGGACGAAGAATGCTTCGGTGCTTTGAGAGTGATAATGGCTTCCTCTGATGCCTCCTCCATATGGCGTTCGAATTACTAGGGGGCAGGTGAATTGCCCGCCGGACCGATACCTGAATTTGGCTAGTTCGCTTTGAATTTGATCGAACGCGGGATAAATGAAGTCCATGAATTGAATCTCAGGGACGGGCCGCATTCCGTACAGTGCCATCCCGATGGAGATTCCGATAATTCCTGACTCGGCGAGGGGCGTATCGACGACTCGGTTGGGACCGAATTCTTGGACAAGACCTTCTGTTGCTCGGAAGACGCCTCCGTCAACTCCGACATCTTCTCCAAGCACTATAATGTCGCCATTGCGACGCATCTCGTTGCGAAGTGTGTGATTTACGGCTTGAACTATGGTAAGCATTGCCAATCTATTGTGCCTCCTCTTCGTCCTTCAGATCATGAAATTGTTCTTGAAGATGCCAAGGTAGTTCTGCGTACACGTCAGTGAATAGAGTTTCAATAGTGGGTCGCGGTATCTTTTCAGCGTGAGCGATTGCTTCATCAATCTGACGATTTGTATCTTGTTGAGCTTTCTCCTCATCTGTTGAGGACCAGATTCGTTTCCTCTCCAGATACTTCCTGAATCTTACGAGAGGGTCACGAGTTTGCCATTCGTCGAGTTCTTGGTTTGAACGGTACCGTTTTGGATCGTCTGAGGAGGAGTGGGGTCCCATTCGGTAGGTGACGGCCTCGATTAGCGTGGGGCCGTCGTTCGAGCGAGCTCTGTCGACCGCTTCTTTTGTGGTCCTGTAGACAGCTAGGATATCGTTCCCGTCTACGCGAACGCCTTCGAATCCGTAAGCTTTGGCTTTGACAGCAATCGATTCTGTTGCTGTTTGTCTTTCAACGGGGAGAGATATTGCATAATGATTGTTTTGACAGAAGAAGATCGTAGGTGTCTTGTAGACGCCTGCGAAGTTCATTCCTGTATGGAAATCGTTTGCCGAGGTGGCGCCTTCGCCGAAGTAGACGAGAGTAACGACCTTGTCTCCGCGAAGTTTTGCTGCGAACGCTGCTCCGACCGCATGGGGAAGCTGGGTTGCAATAGGTGCAGAGCCAGTTACGTAGTTCACTGACTTACGGCCATACAGATTCATCAGTTGCCGTCCTTTCTGGATGTCCTCAGCGTTGGCGAAGTATTGGTTCATGAGATCTTCAAGAGGTATTCCTCGCTGAAGCATTGTGCCAACTTCTCGATACGCGGGAAAAATCCAGTCTTCAGGTTTCAAGGCGTATGCGCTTCCGATCTGTGCTGCCTCTTGGCCTAAACATCCGATATAGAACCCGATTCTTCCCTGTCTCTGCAGCTGAAGAGAGCGGGTATCGAGATTGCGAACCAGCATCATTAGCTTGTAGAGTCGCTTCAATTCATCATGCGAAATCTCTGGTTCCAACTGCTCGACATATTCACCAGACGGTTTGATAATCTGCAGGAGTTCCAGAGTCAACGATAAACGCCTAAGATTATTACGATGACTCAAAACCCTTGATCAGTGCTTGTAAATGTTTCTTCATGCGGTATCGGTCAGCATTCGGCTCTCTTCTGTCGAATTAGTGCCTCTACGAAGAATTCTGCGGCTCTGTAAGAGCTGCGTACAAGAGGCCCAGATGCAACGTACATGAATCCCATCTCTTCGGCAATTTCCTTGTAATATTCGAACCGTCGCACTGATACGTACTCTACGACTGGAATGTGCCCCTTAGAAGGACGTAGGTATTGACCTAGGGTTAGTATGTCAACGTTAACTTCCCGTAAGTCCCGCATGGTTCTAACGAGGTCCTCTTCGGTTTCACCCAATCCGAGCATGATTGAGCTTTTCGAGTAAACCTCTTGGTTCAGTCTCTTGATCGTCTCGAGTACCTGGAGTGATTGTTTGTAAGTTGCTCGCGGATCGCGAATTTTAGGCGTCAGCGTTGCTGTTGTTTCAATGTTATGCGCGATCACCTCGGGTCTTGCATCAACAATCCTGCGAATACACGTTACATCCGCCCGAAAATCAGGTATCAACACCTCTGTAACGACGTTTGGATCATGCGTTTTAATCGCTCTGATTGTTGAAGCGAAATGTTCGGCGCCGCCGTCCGGAAGATCGTCCCTGTCGACAGAAGTTATCACGACATACTTCAATCCGAGGTCTGCAACCGCCGTTGCAATCTTGACGGGTTCGAAGAGGTCTAGTCTACCGTTGGGATTTCCGCTGTTCACCATGCAGAATCGACAGCCACGTGTGCAAATATCCCCCATGAGCATGAACGTCGCAGTTCCTCCCCCCCAACACTCGCCTACGTTTGGACAATGAGCTTCCTCGCATACGGTGTGAAGATTATGAGCACGCAGTATTGCTCGTATTCTGTCTGGATTCTGGCCAGTTGCTGACTTGACGCGTAACCAATCCGGCTTCTTGGTCTGCTCAGCAACTTGCTGAACATGCGAGTAGCGTGGCATTTATAGTCCTGCTATCGATGGTCCTCGCCATTACTTTAACGCGACGTTGAGTCAGATCTTGAAACCGAACGCTCCTGCGAACGCTTCGACTTTTCTGAAACTGTTGAGGAATTCGACTCCCTTCTGAGTAAGTCCATAAACCTTCTCGTTCGATCCAGATTCTTGAATCACACCTAACTCTTTCAGCTCCTCAAGATATTTCACGAGCCTGTCATGAGATAGGTTCGCTCCGTACAGAATGCGTGTTGGTTTCGCTTCATTTCCCTCTCGCTGAATTACTCTCATTATGTCTACGAAAATCCTAAACTGTGATCTGTACTTTGCGGCAGGTATTGCTGCAGGAGCCTGCCCGTCCGGTATCATTGAGTCTGATTCGCCCTGAACAGCATTCCCAAAAGGAGGAAGCAGCCGAATAATTGCAAGATATGTGCAAATGGGAAGAAGATTGGCGCTACCGTAAACAGCAGGAAGAACACGTGAGCAAGAGCTAGGGATGCAAAAGCTCCAAAGACCAAGAGTGAGTTTGTTGTTCTACTAATGTTGTAATTGATGGCGGTTTGCGCCGAAATATAGGTCAATAGGAAGATTAGGATGAGTTCACTGAAAGGGTTGCTTTCGAGTAGAGCGATCGGAAGCGCAGCAACAACAATTTGTCCACTCCAAGTACGTGTTTGTTGGACGTATACAACTACTAGGATAGTGTACGCTACTAGTTGGGCTAGAAAATCAATCGTGTATCCCAAGCGAGAGAGATAAATGAAATTCCTGTGAAATCTGCTGAGAAGCACTACTAGGTTAGCTAAGCCATCAACAAGGAGACCTGCACCCAGCAGAAGGAAACTGATGTTCAGGTACAGGAGAGTTCGTTCCCGTGTCAGCGTGTAACCTTTCATTGCCTGGAGTGCAACAGCCGTCGCAATTGCGAAAGCGATGAATTCCATAAGAGAGTCGAAGCCAAAAAACCAAATGGGCGGTACCAACTCGCTTCCCACGACTCACGAGAATCTCCATCTTTTCAGCCTTATGCATGATTGATACGGATCCTAGACGGAGACTAGGATGAGGAGTTTCAAGCTGTTGCGAGTTGAACTAATCTTCCGTTCATGAAATAACCTTTGAGTCCGCAGTTCTGACAATGTACTCCTAACTGTAGATCTGCCCCCTCTTCGTAGTATATGCTA
>DATKOK010000033.1:0-4657 GCA_035524675.1 Candidatus Methylomirabilota bacterium
TCACGATCATCAATCAAATCAGCGTTAGTAAATGATTTCTGGAGTTTCTCATTCCTCGGTCTCATCGGGGTCACGTTTCTTTATGTTCTTCAATTCTATTCGTTGCGTTTCATTTCCGCAACCGAGGGTTCTGTGATAATCAATCTTCACGCTATTTTCGCCATGCTACTCTCTGCGGTCCTCTTGAAAGAGTCTTTGACCCGACAGAAGATTGCTGGAGTCTTCGTCGCGTTTTCCGGTGTACTAGTGATCACGATAAAGAGTGCGCAAGGCACAATCGTAAATTTGATTGAACCCCTCGGCGTAGTGCTGATGATGGCAGCTGCCCTTTGCTGGGCAACATACTCAGTCTACGGGAAGAAGATTCTACAGAAATATCAGATCCAAGTTATGACATCATGCGTCTTTCTACTCGGCACAATCTATCTGATCCCTTTCGCGCTGAGCGAAGGAAACATGGGGTCCATTGTAAGTTCATCGTCGACTGCTTGGCTCAGCATCATATTCCTAGCCATCCCCAGTTCCGTCGTATCATACATCCTATGGAACAGATTAATTCAAGAGATTGACGTTACGAAAGTGCTCGTCTCTCTATATGTGATACCCATACCCACAGCGATACTCTCCTACCTTATCCTCGGTGAGACGATCACATATCCTGTTATCGCTGGAGCAGCCCTAATCATAGTCGGGGTTTACTTGACAGAGTCCTCTCGGAGTAAACGGGCATCATAAGAGCTGACTGACTCCAATCAAGGTAGGCTTATAGTTTCAGAGAATACATAAGCGAGATCTTGATGAGGTGACGGGGTACCTTGCGGACTGCCTTAATCGTGCTTCTCATTGTGACCCCCCTGCTATCCGTGTTCGGTCTCATAGGGCCAGCGCACAGTCAAGTCCCCGTTACTTCGCTATCCACGACGTCCGAATTGACCACGCTAACTGTCGGAACAATTACGGAGATAACAACCTCATCGTACGGCCCCGCTACTGGCTTCATACCTGGCGTCTTCTCCGCGTACGAGGGTCCGACGGTCTGTTTCTATGTCCCTTACGCGTTCCACATTAGTGCCTCGGCTCAGAGAATCCAAGGTGTAGTTTCAGGGAGTAGTCCATTCAATTTCTACATAATGTCAAAATCGCAATACGATTATTTCGCGCTTCTCAGCCCGCCATGTGGCAGCAGCTACATCGCGATGAAGCTTGAATACTCGATAAGGAATTTTATTGTCAACTGGACGGCACCGAACCCGGGAGATTATTACATTCTCCTCGAAAACACTTCAATGTATGAAATAGCCTACAGTATCCAGCTCACAGTCGTTGAACCGGCGTCCACCCTGGTATATAGCACAACCACCGTAATGCAGACTCTATCATTCACCCAACAGGAAGTCATCAACACTACCGCGACCCAATCAGAAACGGCACCGTCGCATGCACCAAACTTCGCCGCACCAGTTGCCATAGCGTTGATCGCGGCGGCCATTATGATCGTGGCCATGGCGAAAAGGTCCAAGCGGATCAAGTAACCCGGTAAGCTATTCAAGACGAATCCTTCTGACGGCCCGAATTCAGAGAAGCTTATAGTGCTAGAGAGCATGATCAGAAGCGACTTAACATTGCCAAAAGCGTACATGGAAATCAGAACTCTAGCTGCATGGCAGGGAAGCGTCGTCCGAGACTTGAAAAAGAAAAGTAGTGAAAAAGACTCGCCTATACGAGACTATGACGTTATCTTCGGAGACTACGATGTAATGGTCGTAGTGGAACATCGAGACAGAAAGATCTTCCACAAAGCTATCGGTGAAATCTCTCGATTGGCAGGCGTATCAAGCACGAATTCTCGAGTGGTAATGGACAAAGCGGATGTTGACGAAAGCCTCGGACCATCCGCCCTCAAACCCAGCAAACTCAGCGGCGCGCCCTAATCAATAGACCCGGACATCCGTAACTTAATCTTCAACAGTTGCTTGGATCCGTCCGGATCGCACTGCCTTGACTAATGCAGCATGATCACGTTCAGTCTGATCTGCATAGTCCACCGCAAATTTCACAATGGCTTCATCGAAAATGTCTTTCTTACCGAGATAGCCCCGAATCTCCGGTGCCTTCTCAGAACGAGCATGAGCCCGCGCCAACGTCCATCCGGTGGCTTGAGCATAACTCAAAAGCCGGGAGGCGTTAAATGATTCAACCACGGGTTTGATCTTCCAGTCTCGAAGCTGACGAACATAGAAATGGCGATCCCTAGTTCTACCAGTCGTCCATCCAAGAAAGATGTCACTTGCCGACTGCATCAACCTCTGCCCCATCACCACTCGCTGTCCGTGATGCCTGTACAAGCTCTCACCCGCGTACGGTTCGAGAACTGACGCGTTCGCTTCTTTGAACTGCAAGAAAAGCGGGTCGTCCGCCGATGCCATCAGCAGCACAACATAACAGGTTGTGCCCACGCTACCAATCCCTACCACTTTGTTAGCGATATCTATGAAACGGAACCGATCGAAAAGGGCTCGATGGTGCTCCGACAGTGTCCCACGGTATCGATCAATATACTTGAAAATTATCCGTGCGGCTTTCCTTTCAGTTGGATCCCCTATATGGAAGATGAGAGGCGGTTCGTCTTTGATCATAACTTTCCCATCTCTCAACGTAGTCATTGTTGGGAAGATATCCGACACGCTTCTTCTGGCCTTCTTCACCTTGGCCCTCATCTTTCTCACAAATTTAGGATCGTTAACTTGCGCTAGGAACGTCTCCAACTCGAGTTTGGAGTACCACACGTCTAGGACATGCATGCGTGCAAATTCGGCCATCTGAGTGCGATAAGATCTTGCTACTTCTAGAGCTGCCGCTCTACAGTCTTTCTCACGCAATCCGTTGTTTCTGCCAGCCACCACAAAACTAGTCGCGAGACGTTTCACATCCCACTCCCACGGAGCGGGCAGAGTCTCATCAAAATCGTTAATGTCGAAAATTAGGCCCCGCTCTGGCGTGGCGAAGACTCCAAAATTAACCAAATGACAGTCACCGCATGCTTGAACTCTTATCCCGCTTGTCGGCGATGTTGCCAAATCAGCGGCCATGATTGCTGCAGCACCTCGTAAGAAAGCAAATGGTGATTGGACCATCCGCCCAAAACGAATAGGCACCAAGGATGGAATGCGCGTTTTGTTTTGTGCCATCAGAATCTTGATGGGATCCGAACGCTTCTTGCTCGGCTTCCAGCCGGCGTGACTTTCCAAAGACGTCGCGTCTCGGAGAGCCTTCCCATTAGCGACACGTTCCTCCAGCGACAATGCAGTTTGAGGCTTAACCATCTACGACCAACCCAGAAAATGCCAGAATTATCAATTTAGGGTTGATCTTTTTATCACTTGTCGTAACCGCCCTGTTTGCGATACCGAGCATAATCATACATTCGAAAGTTCGAAATGACGTGGATACTTAGCGGTGTCGCCGAGTGGCAAGAAACACGCTACCCTACCTGCTCGCCTCAACGGCTATCCTTCTTTGGGGAGCGACCCCCGCGGCAACGCTGATTGCAGTAGAAGGAATCGACGCACTAACAGTTGGGCTTATACGTACAGTTACCGCGGCCTTAATCCTCCTTCCGTTGGCTCTGCTCCTAAAACTTCCAACACCAACCGATCGAGAATGCTGGACGGATGTACTGATATCCGCTCTAACCGGCTTCGTAGGCTATACTCTTCTCTACACGGTGGGCCAGAAGTTAACCTCAACCACTCACGCTGCACTAATCCTGGCTTCAGCACCAATTTTCACAGGACTTATCGGAGCCGTAATAGAGCAGAAATGGGTCACACGTAACTGGTGCATCGGCGCAGCCATCGCACTATTTGGAGAAGGCATCCTGATCACTTTCCGCACAAGCGAGGTTGCATCGCCGAGTTTGACCGGCGACGTCCTGATCCTCGCAAGCGTCATCTTCGTTAGCACTAGCTATGTGATTGGCGGACGCTCTTCATCCAGAATTGGCTCTTATGCCACCATTACGTGGAGCATAGGCCTCGCAGGCGTGATGCTGGTCCCCATACTTCTATGGCGCTTAACTGCGATTCATTTCGCTCCACTACACGCAAGCGTAACAAGTTGGCTCGCAGTCCTCTATCTAGTAGTCTTCACCTCAATAATCGGATGGGCAGCCTGGTACGGCGCAATAGGCCGGGCTGGAGTAGCCCATATCGCACCCATCCAGTTCACCCAGCCACTCGTCAGCCTACTCATAGCTGTCGTGATAGTGGGCGAGACAGTAACCGCCCCCATCCTTCTCTCAGTATTCATAATATTGACAGGCCTAGCCATCACCAGAAAGTAGAAGGGATAATATCTCATCAACGATGCAGCCCTAATAGACGTAATCAACAATGAAAGAATTCATCTCCCTCATCATACCGCCCAAAGAGCAACTTGACCCAGCTTGGTGGTTCCTGATTAGAGACGATAACGTTCTCGTGCAACAGACGTCATCGGGAGTATCTATCCCGCGAGTCCTGAATCCGATCGAACTGGGGTTGACTGTCTTGCGCCAACACTACCTAGGTCGACTGGACGGATGTCACTGCTACGCGGCAGAGATGGCAGAAGGAGCTACTCCTCCACAAGGAATGAACTTCGAAGGCCTCCGTAAGAT
>DATKOK010000034.1:0-6090 GCA_035524675.1 Candidatus Methylomirabilota bacterium
TCAACACAGAGCGTGTCATAGAACGAGTTTATGAAAACATCCTCAATTGCGAGCGTAGAAGTATACACGTTGAACGTGTCGGGTTCAACAGTCAACGCGACATGTAATGTTCCACCCGTTTGCTGAGCACGAACGGCAGGCGAGTGCATAAACGGTCCGAGCCCTAAAACTAGCAACGAGAGGAAAAATAGACCAAGTGTCTTGCTGTTAATTACCGGATATTTCGTCATGATGTCGTGTTGGTTTTCCGTAATATTTCTGAGCTTAGTCCTAACAGTATGTGTAATACTTGCTTCTATATTCCTAACCGAATTTGTTGATACTATCGCGTTAGTTTCATCTATTTTGACAGTTCGCGTTCATTCTGGTATCGTTCGATGTGTCATGGTGAGATCAAGAAGCAAATCGATCAGCTCATTCATGCTTCAAATTTGATCCGCGTGGATCAAGCTGCTGGCATTTTTGTTTCCTTGCCAGGTTGCGTCTCGCTCAGTTTAGAGTTGTTCCACAACTAGGTCTCTAACTATCTTGAACCCGGGTAGGGGTTCAATTGTCATGTCCCCTGAGACTTCCGTGTGGCATGAGAGCCCAGCTTTATTGTCTATCTTTACGTTGCATCTTGCGCAGATTCTTCTGTGGCAGGACGTGTGGGAGTGGTAGGCGAGGCTCGGATCGAGGTTCTCATAGATGTAATCTAAGGCATCCATAACGGTCATTCGTGGTGTTAATGGTACTTCGTAAGTTTGGTAGTGTTGGGAACTATCTACGGCTGGATCGAAACGTGCGACTCTAACTTTGATCTTCTTCTCCATTTTATTCACCTAGTTCCTTTACGGCGCGAATTATGCCTTCTTCGAAGCCGAATTTTACTCGCGGAGGTTTCAGCTTCGTGGCTGTGATCGGGCGTGTGGTTAAGGACATCTTTCCTTTCGACTGTCTCACTACTATCTCCCTAAGCCATCGACGGTTGTCGGTTTCCGGGTAGTCAGAGCGGTTGTGGACTCCTCGGCTTTCTGTTCTTAGCAAGGCTGAACGTGCAGATGCGAGTAACACCTGTGAGATGCCTTCGACCTCGATGGTGTCCATCCACTCTTTGTTATAGGTCCGGGTTTGAGTTTTTATTGAAATTCGAGGCAGTTCGTTTGACAGTATGGAGTCGAGTTCGCGGACAGCCAACTTCAAGCTTGTGCCATCTCTGATCACCCAGAGATTCTTGTCAGCGATAACTGTGATCTTCTTCTTCAGCTCGATGGGGCTTGGGCCGTCTTTGTTGGAGAAGGGGCGGGTGAGACGTGACTCGGTCCTCCTAAATTGAGTAACGTCAAGTTCCCTAAGCCTCGCTTTCTTCGAGTGGGCTGCAGCATTTTTCCCGGCTATTGCCCCTTGAACGAGTATCTGCGTAATCGCGGAGGCCACTCGATTTGCGCCGAACAATCCGCCAGAGCATTCGCCGGCAGCGTACAGACCCTTTATGTTCGTTTCAGTGCGTTCGTTCACTGCAATCCCGCCTTCCATATAGTGCGCCGCGGGAGCGACTTCGACTGCGTTGCCTTCCTTAAGCCAGCTTACGAGATTCGAAAAATCAGTTCGCAGCCACTTCCAGCCTGGGTAGATCTTCTCGGCTTCGTCGAGAATGTTAAGGGGGACTGTCTTTATGGAGTAGTATGTCCCGCCTCTTGGTGATCCGTCGCCTCTCAATACAACTCTAGTTGCGGCCATTGAGAAGATTAGTTTGTTCCATTCTGTTGTTGTCGCTATCCGGTAGATCGATGGGTCGTATTCGTCTTTCAAAAATGGGCGTCCATGTTTCTCTAGTAGGTCGCCAAACATCTCGATTAGAATGTATGGGAAGATGTCGCCGCGCAAGGCTGGTGGCCATAATATCACGTTAGGGCAGAAAGTGACCATCTCCATGTTCACAAGATCTCCTCCAGCTCGGTACGTTGCAGCGTGCAGCGTTCCTGTCAATCCGCCAGGTGCACTTGCGAATGAGTACGCCCGTTGCCACCCGCCGGTCGCGATTACTACGGCTTTCGACCGAATTGCTTCAACTGACCCTTTGTTAACGTCGAGTCCTGCTACGCCGGTTACGGATCTGTCCTGCGTAAGGATGTCCGTTACGTAGAAATCGTCTCTGATCGCGATCTGCCGTTTCTTCACTTGTTCTGTGAGAACCTGATTCAGATCCGTGCCCTGGGTGAGAATAGCGCGTTTGCCGTCCCACATGTATTTCATTCCCCAGTCGATCATTTCTTTTGTTCTCGCCGGGGCGTCACGAACATACGCTTCAACCATCTTCTGGTTGTTCAGGTAGTAGCCCTGAACCAAAATGTCGTGGAAGAAGTCTTCCATACTGTCCGATTCATTCCCTTCAAGCCCTATCCTGGCAGCTCCTCCGCCGTCCAGGGTGATGTCTGCTCCAGCCATCATTGTGGCCCCGGACTTTCCTGCAGCGCCATTTGACACCAGAATGGTCGCCGATCCCTGATCATGCGCTTCAATAGCAGCTCGTAGACCTGCTCCTCCGCTTCCAATCACAGCGACGTCAAACAGATTTTCAGTTGGCAATATTGGAACTCATAGTTCTCCTTGAACAGACTGATTATGTTTGTTTCGCCTTCAGGTCTAAGTTGAAAATCAAGAGTCGTCGGATACTTAACGAAAACGGGGTTTTCAGAAATATTAGAAATCGAGTAGCCATGAGGACCTTAACTATCGTTCTACCTTGAACCCGATCTTCACGACTACCTGGTACTGAATCACCTTGCCATTCTGAATGCTTCCCCGGAACGAGGTTGCTTCAAACCATTGCATCTGCTTCACAGTCTTTCCTGCTTCTTCGACAGCGTTTCGAGTTGCCTCTGCAAAGCTCTCCTTTGATTCTCCAACGAGTTCGATGACTTTCCAAACCAAATCGCTCACCTCCGCGGATACGGGGCTGTGTCTTCGTCACCGCAGGTATTTCTGTGTGTTCCTGCTGCTTTCTCGTAGATTCTACTCGTGACCTCACAACTTTCTCATTAGTGACTCTAACGTTCGCAACTGTTTCTCGTAATCCGATGGAGTGAGTGCAATCATCAGAGAACTCGAAGAGTTTAGAGCAGGAGTGTTGTTGAGTTCCAGCGTGAAGTCGTAGCCCGCTGATGCTTGTCCGGGAGAAATACTTGCGTTAGTTTGAATTGTACTATATCCGGGCAGTGAGATGCTGATGTTATAGCTTCCTGGGTCAAGATAACCGTCGTAGTAGCCGTCCCAGGAATACTGAGTTATGTTATAGTTGTCGGTTGTTGCGTCGAGTTGGGCCCATGAGACGGTTCTAAGTTGATTGTCGAGGGTGAATCCGAGGACTTGTCCTTGGATGTATCCGCGTTTGTCGAGTTTGAATATGGCTGAAGTTTCGCCGCCTAGGGGGGCCACTGGTATTTGCCAGGGCTGTTGCTGAGAGTAGGGGCCGAGGCTGTTGGGTGAAAGAGTGAGTCCTGTGAATCCGAAGAGTGAGTGTGGGTTGTTGAGTATTGTGTGGAAGCTGTCTCCTTCAAGGAGTCCTTCGGGGGGCGGGTACCAGTTACTTACGGGTGGAGCGGTTCCGCTTGGGAATACGGGCGTTCGATATTCGTTCCAGCAGTCGACCTCAACAGTAAATGTATTATCGGACTTGCCGGTTGCGCTGATCCCGTAGGGCATTGAATCGATTGGTTCCCCCGTCCCGTTAACCCACGGTGGGGATGAAAGAACCCCTGCGTTCTGCCCATCAAGGGGGTCACCGAACACGTCGTAGATGCCGCCGAGGAAGATTCGCACCATTTGCGTGTGGTATGGGATTGCGGTTCTCCATTCGTTCAAGCCCCAAAAGTTGACGTTCGTTTGGAACGTTCCAAAATCGCTCAAGCCATCGCGGTCAGTGTCACTGTCAAATGCTTGCCAGCCGAGGATTGATTCGCCCTGTGCGCCGATCTGCCAAGACCCGTACCATAGGAATGTGTCGGCTGAGCTGGTTGCGTTCACCGTCGTTATCGAACCAGTATTTTGGGGGTTGTTGCCTGGGGACGGGGAGGGGCTGAATGGGTCTGGGTAATATGTTTCATAAATCGAGACTAGGGGAAGCCGGTTGCTTCCGGTGAATCTGCCCAGTCCGAAGAAATCTGAAGAGTCGTAATCGCTCCGGGTTGTGGCGCTGTCGGGTCCTTTAGTTGCGGCTGCTGCCACCAAGTAGCCGGAGCTGTCGAATACTCGAACGCGCATGCTCATGTTGTATTGAGTTGGCGCGAGTAATCCTTCGGTTGTAAAGGGAATGAAAAGGGTGATGTTGATGCCTTTCAGAAGGTCCATTTTGATGTCGGATATGCTCCCTTCCGTTGAGTACACGGTGGTTTCCCGGGTTTGGAGGTAGCCGTACGTGAGGGCGTATGCTGAGTAGAATCCTGTCGGAAGAGACTCGCTCGACGTGAAATTGTCTGATACATCGAACCTGTAGTAAGAGGGGACCTCTAGGAATCCGCCGATGTTCCAAGTGGGATAGTATGTTTGACCGTACAATACGCCGTTCAGCAGGCTTGGAAAGATGCCGGGACCATCGACGTCTGCCTCGGAGTAACCATCCCACTCGTTCACGACGATTGTTGAACCAATTGGATCAGTAGGGTCGACGACTTGCGGCAACATTGGACAGTAAGGCGGAGAAGCTGAGGGGTTGTAGCATGATGGTTGCATGGTGGGCTCTACATCTCGATCTCCTCCCGCGGCAGAGAGGAATGGGTAACCGACATACCCTTCATTCAGCTGAGGCGCACTGCTGAACACGTAGATTCTAAGTCGGGCGCCAGGAAACTCCCAGGGTCTCTGAACTCTTGGTTTCTGCCAATCTATGCTGTATAACGTCATGTTCAACCGCCCAGCGCGATGCATGTTTGATTCTATCTGCGTCGAACCCGACGTTATGAACGCTGAATCAGCTTCGGACTGCAGGTAGCCTCTCATGTACAGGTAGATACGGTACGTTCCGGTTGTGATACCGTAATCCCTGTATCCTTGGTAGAGTAGGTACGAGTATCTAACTCCAATCGTATCTGGACCTATCATCCCGAACCCGTTAACCTCAATCCTTGCGATGGTCTGATTGCTGAGAACAATCGTGAAATTAATTCCAACCAGTGTTCCAGCGGAATCGCGAACTTCCGCGACCAAGTAACGGTTCCCCTTCGCCAAGCCAGTCGCCAAGTTGCCCGGGCATCCGTCAATGGGGCAATCTGTGAGCGTATTCTCCTGGTCGTGAAAATGGACGGTAATGTTCACTGAGCCTGAATAGCGAAGGTAGACGGGGACGATTACGTTCCCGTTCCATTCGTACTTCGAGACCGTAAAGGACGCGGGAACAATCACTCTTCCGTCAAGACCGGTTTGAGTGTAGCCGTTGATCCAAGCTCTGACCCAGTAGCGTCCAACGCCCAAACCATCGGACCATGATGCGTAGCTTTGCGGAATGTGCCCGTCGAAATTGGTTGGAGTGCCGAAGAGACCTTCGACTCCGAACTGGAATGTGAACCCGTCGGTGCCTCCGCCGTTTGTGAATGTGCCTGAACTGTCGACCCACCAGTACCGTGCTGGACCTACGCCGTTGGGTTTTGCGCACGCGTCTACGTTCCCGCCGCAGAGTATCGGCGAGAGTGAATTATAGTTCGGATTAGCCGTCGCTGACGGGTAGAGGGTTGAGTAGTAGGAGAAGGTTGAGAACCACGGAAACGCGACCGGGCGAGGGGTTGGAAGGTTGGGATGGTTTGAGAAGTAATCCCAATCGTAAGCCATGTACGGTTGGGTCGAATAGTTTAGCGGCGAGAACGCTACCCGGTCGGTTGAACTGTAGCTATCGCTGTCGTACATTTCGATGTAGACTGGTCGTGGAGCCGCGGGCCAGTTGACTGCGCCGTAATCGCCTCGACTGTAGATTGTTCCCTTGACGACTATTCCTGGGTCTATGTACCCGTCCAAGTGCAAGGATTGGGTCGGAAGCACAGTGACGTTTGCGGAGATGAGCTGGTCCGGATAGCCGGCGGCGCTCGCGTACAGATTGTAGATTCCAGGAGAGACGCCTTC
>DATKOK010000035.1:0-5366 GCA_035524675.1 Candidatus Methylomirabilota bacterium
AATTCGCCAAACAGAACGAACTTCTCGTTGAATGCGGAGCCACATTGGCCAGCCCTGAATGGATTGACGGTGACAGCATTTTCCTGGGTGACGCGTTAGGGTGGCTGTGCGGGTTGGAGAATTCCATCCTCTTAGCGGCTAAGAACCCTGACCTGTTGCACAGACTGCTTGACGTAATCTCAGGTTGGAGTTTGCAGTCCATCCGATTGATTAACCAATTCGGAGGCTGCGACATGTTCGTGCATCGAGGATGGTACGAATATTACTGGTCACCAAAACTATACCGAAGATTTCTCGCTCCCAGAATAAAGAAGGAAGTTGACCTCATTCACCGCGCGGGTGCAAAATACTGCTACATAATGACAACAGGCATAACGCCACTCTTGGACATATTCAAAGAGCTGGAGATTGACATTCTCTACGGAGTAGACCCCGTGCAAGGTAGTGCGGATTTGAAGAAGACGAAGGAAACAATAGGTGATCGAGTCTGCATCTGGGGAGGCGTCAACTCAGCTGTCACGCTCGCCGGGAACACGCGGGGAGTCGAGAAGGCAGTAGACGACGCAGTCAAAATACTGGCACCCAATGGGGGCTTCATCCTCGGAGCAATAGACACGCTCTACGAAGATACGATATGGGGTAATTTCTTGGCAATGCTGCAGGCTTGGCGTAAACGCTACCAAGTCAACTAATTCTAATCTGCGTCCAGTGGGCTAATCGTCTTCTGGTAGTTTGCTTGTTGATGTCTCGCTAACTATTGGAAGCACTGGAGTCTCCTCTTGGACCTCCAAGCCTTTTTCCTCTCTGAATTGCATTCTGTAGAATGCGCTGTACAATCCGTTCATCTTCATCAAATCTCCGTGTGATCCGCGTTCCACTATCGCCCCGTTATCGATCACGATGATTTCATCACACAATTGTACAGTCGAGAGACGATGGGCGATTATTATTGCCAGTCTTTTCTCAAGTAGTTTAGACAACGCTTTTTGAACAACCAATTCCGTGTAAGGGTCAATACTAGATGTGGCTTCGTCAAGAATCAGGAGCCGAGGGTTCATTAGGAGACTTCTTGCGAAGCTGATTAGTTGTCTTTGTCCGATCGAAATGTTAGCTGAGCCCTCCTCAATTATATGGTCGTATCCTCCGGGTAGTTTCATTATGAACTCATGAGCGCCAACAGTCTTGGCGGCTCTTACGATCTCATCGTCGGATGCTTGAGGTTTGCCGAACCTGATGTTGTCTTTGACGCTCATTGGAAATAGAAATGAATCTTGAAGAACTACGCTGATCTTTTCGCGCAAAGAGGGTATCGGGATTCTATTTACGTCGAATCCGTTTACCATTATACTTCCTGTCGTTGGATTGTAGAACCTACATAGCAGGTTAATGATAGTGCTCTTGCCAGCACCAGTTGGACCCACAAGGGCAAGTCGCTTGTTCTTTTCCAATGTGAAACTGATGTTGCGAATTACTGGGTTCGTTGGATCGTAGCCAAAGGTAACGTTGTCAAATGTGACGCTGTCTATCGTTGGGATTTCGGTCTGTTCATGAATCTGCGGTTCGGTGACTTCCACTTTGGTTTCTACCAGGTCGAACATTCTTTCTAGACCCGCCATTGCCGATTGATATTGATCATACACTGTTGTCAAATCCATTAGTGGCACGAAGTATGCGAATTGGTATTCAATGAACGCTACCAACGTGCCTATAGTCAACTCGCCTGTCCTAATCATGAGGGCGCCATACCAGAGGATCAGAGCTGTTCCGATAATTCTCATAAGCATGACCGTGGGCGAATAGAGTGTGGAAATCTTTACTGCTCTAAGGTTCGCCGCTACCGTCTTATCTTGACTTTTCTCAAATTGGGAGATGGCTTTCTTTTCGTGAACGAATGATTTGATGACCTTGATTCCTGCAAGGTCCTCTTGTATCCTACCGGTCAGTCCAGCGAGGGCTGAGAGAGACCTTCGGTAGGCTTTTCTCGAATACGACCCAAGGAACCAACCTACGACGACGGCGAATGGGAGAATGATTACCGCTATCGTCGCAAGTTTCACGTTAAGCAGAAACACTACAATCAGTGATCCAAGGATCGAAGTAGTGTCAACCAGTATCTGTGTCAGTCCTTGTCGAATGAAGATTCGAACCGTGTTGGCGTCGTTGATTAGGCGTGACATTATCCGTCCAATTTCACCCTCAGAGAAGTAACGCAGCGAGATGACTTGCTGCTTTGCCGTCATATCATCTCGCATTCTCGCTACAACGTTTTCGCCGACAATTCGCATCTGGTATACCTGGACGTACTGAAGCAGGTAGTTCGCTACCGTGACGATGATGAAGACCGGTACCCACCAGAGGAAGTTCGAAAGTTTGTCGGCAAGAATGATGTCGTCGATAGCGATAGCGTGCAAATATGGGGACGCTAGTCCCGTAAGCGAACCTAAGATGATTGCAGTTACCCCGATCGTCAGGTTCTTTCGATAATGTTTAGCATACTTGTTGATCTTTCGGACGATGGCCCGATCAGATGACTTCCGCTTTCTGGACTCTTCATATTTGGTTGAGAAGACACTATAATGGCTAGACATACTACTTCACTCGGATCTCCGGAAGGGATTCAGCGGCTGTTTGAAGGAATTGAGTTTCGTAGATTTTTCTATAAACTCCGTCTCGAGCAAGTAATTGGTCGTGGGTTCCGAACTCGATAATTTGCCCGTTGTCGAGTACCATGATTCTGTCCGCGTTCTTGATTGTTGAAAGTCTCTGGGCGATTATGAAACATGTTCTACCTTTCATTGCTTCGTCGATTGCAACTTGGATTTGCTTCTCAGTGTTTGCGTCAACGAATGATAGGGAATCGTCCAGAATTAGGATGCGCGGGTTGGTCAGTAAGGCTCTGGCTATGGTTAGCCTCTGTCTTTGTCCTCCCGATAGATTTATGCCTCTTTCGCCGATGAGCGTCTCATATCCATCTGGAAGAGTGATTATGAACTCGTGTATCCTTGCCAGTTTCGCTGCTTCCACTATTTCGTCCATCGTGGCTTCCGGCTTACCGAACGAGATGTTATCTGCGACCGTACCGCTGAAAATGAAGACATCTTGCATGACGACTCCAACCTGTCTGCGTAAGCTTGCAAGCCTGTACATGTCGATCCTGACGTCGTCGATCAAGATCCTGCCTGAATCAACGTCGTAGAATCTGGGGAGTAGGTAAACTAGTGATGTTTTTCCTGATCCGGTTGCTCCGAGAATCGCGATTCGTTCACCAGGATTTGTCATGAAGCTTACGTTTCTCAGCACCGGTCTGTTCCTGTCGTAGCCGAATGTCACGTCCTCGAATTCTACGCGTCCTTTGGTAATGACCAGATCTTTAGCATCGGGCTTATCCTGCACTTCCCGCGGAGTGTCCATAATAGCGTATACTCTTTCGAGCCCGGCTGACGCATTAATCCAGAGTCCAATCAGCATGCTAGTATCGCGGAGTGGCTGGGCGAGTCTGAGCATGTATCTGGCAAATAGAGTGAGATCGCCTATTGTCAACACGCTTGCTGGCGACGCGATCAAGTGACCGCCGTACAAGTACACCATCGTAATACCCAGCGTCAGTATTGTCGGAGCGGAAGGCATGTACTTGGACTGAATCTTACCCGCGTTAATGGCCGTATCAACGTAGATACTTTCGACTTGTTTGAATCCGTCCTCGAGTTCAGTTTCGCGTCTAAAAATGCGTACGACTTTCATTCCAAGTATGTTCTGCTGGATGTATGATCCCAGTCTTCCCAGCGTCAACTGCATTTTTCTGAAAAGAGGCATCGTTAATGTGAAGAGCTTGGCGTTGAAGTAGAATGTAAACACCATAGGGATGAAAGCTATCAATGTTAAGATCGGGTTGATAGTGTACATGATGTAAAGCATGAAAGCGGTCGTGAAGACGGCAGTTGCGATCGTTCCGACCCAAGTGTTGAGAAACATTTCGAGCATCTGCAAGTCCATGGTGGCTCTTGAAACGAGATCACCGACTTGCGTCGAGTCGTAGAATTTGAACGGTTTTCCTTGGAGCGAGGCGTAATAGTCAGATCTGATTTTTCGTTCGATTTGTTGGGCGGTATAGGCCTGCGAGTAGGTTACCACGTAATTTAGCAGGGCATAGAGGCTTACAACCACTACAATGTCAAGTACTAAGGGTGCTAAGAGGTTGTAATTGCCTTGAGTGATCACTTTGTCAATTATTTCAGCGGTGTATAATGGTTCTAACGTGAAGAGGTAGGATTTCACCGCCGCTAATCCAATGATGGCTCCGAAGAACAGCGCGTGTGGTCTGTGGTATTTGAGAAGCCTCTTGAACGCTGTTATTGTCTTTGAGAATTCAGCGGTTGTTCTGATCGTCCTTACGTAATCCAGAGTGGGCTTAGCTACGCTCATATGTTCGAAACCTTTGGGCACGCTTGATTATCTGACCACCAGGACTGAGCAATGCGCGTGGTTCACAACAGCAGATGAGACACTGCCGATAAGTAATTTCTTGAAGCCGCTAAGGCCTCTGCTTCCCAGAACAATCAGATCAACATTATGAGACATTGCTGCTTGAACTATGGATTCGACAATCGAGTAGGTCGGGTCGGAAACTAACCCAACGGCGTGAACTGAATCATTCTTTGCCAATGCGACAGCGTCGTTGACGATGCCTTGCGCTTCTTTCTGAGCTGATTCAAAGTACTGAGTAAGAGGGAACGCATAGATCCCGCCCGCTTCAGCGGTGAACGAGTATCGGGGCACCGGGATGGCGTGAAACACAACCAGCTCAGCGTTTACGGCTTTGCATAGCATTACTGCTACTTTAGTTGCTTTCTTGGCGTACTCCGAGCCGTCAACTGCTACAAGAACACGGTTGAGAGTTTTGTCATGAGGGATACTCGTTTCCATGATCGATGACTTCTCTGCGTAACTCGTGATGAACGTAGTTAACGCCGGCTAATTGTTCTCAGGACTCAAACTTAATGGCAGCACGTAAATACTTCCGGTTTGGAATCATTCGATTACCGAACGATTATGTACACTACAACTCGATCTTACGAATCATTGACAGATGAGTGTGCCCACGAGATCATTGATGTTATCCCAATCATCATGCGAGTCATCCGCAGTAGATTGAGAGAGCATGGTGCAGTCGAAATCTCCATTCCTCACTTTCGCACTCTGACCTTCGTCTACAATAACGATGGCGCGTCGCTCTCGGACGTAGCTGAACACATCGGTCTCTCGCTTTCCGCAATGTCAACGCTTGTCGACGGCTTGGTATCTGCCGGACTTATGGCCCGTGAGGAGAATCGGGAGGACCGCAGACGAATGACGTTATCCTTGACTCG
>DATKOK010000036.1:0-9119 GCA_035524675.1 Candidatus Methylomirabilota bacterium
CCGTACGTGACGACAGAAAGCGAGTGGCACGAAATTACTTCTGATCCGGCGAAGATGGACAAGTTATTCGATACCTTGATCGGTGAAAGTATCGATACTTGGTGCAAGACTGCTGAACAGCGGCTTAAGGCGTCAGGTGCAAGGGTCATCCTAAACAAGGGGAACGACGATCCACTGATCGTACACGAGGCTGTGCTTCGCTCAGGATTTGTTGAATGGCCCGACGAAAAGATTCTGGACGTCGGCGGACATGAGATGATGAGCCTCGGCTATTCCAACATGACGCCTTGGAAATTGCCGGGAGATTTACTCGAGGAGGAACTTGAGAAAAAGATGGAGGAATTGGCGTCTCAGTTGAAGGACCCGAAAAACAGTATCTTCAACATTCACGTTCCACCTTACGACACTCATCTGGACATAGCACCGTTACTGGACAAGGACATAAAACCGGTCCTAGGGTCCGGCGGTCAACCTGAGCTGACCCACGTGGGCAGCCAAGGCGTTAGGCGAATGATTGAGAAGTATCAACCATTGGTAGGTCTCCACGGACACATTCATGAAGCGAAAGGCTTCGTGAAGATCGGGAGAACTTACTGTTTCAACCCAGGCAGTGACTACAGCTCTGGCGTCCTGAGGGGAGTCGTATTGGATTTTGGTGACAATAAGCTGCAGGGCCACATCATGACGGCTGGCTGAATCAGCACCCGTCAACAAGATCTTTTCCTGAAGCTTTTCTACCGGAACCGCTCTCCGGCTTTCTGGTTACGAACAGAGGTAACGCGGAACCCCATCTAAGGAAATGGGAAAGAAAAAGAGGAAGAAGGGGTTGACTGATTCGTTCAATGTTCAGAGTGGTGGGAGTTCCTTCGCGACTAGGTCTATCGGTACACCTTTGGATTTCTGATACGCATACGAGATTGCATATATCACTAGTGCGATTGCGAAGACAGCTAGCATGCTTGCCGTGTACACTGGAGAGATGGCCGTGCCTGTAAACGCAGGGAGCATGCTAGAGAAAGAAACCCAGAGCGACAGTACTCCTCCGATCACGCCCATCAGTGTTATCAACGGAGCCGGCCCAACCTTGAGCTTGACAATGCTTGGAGAGTTGTCCCAGATGTCCTTGGTCTTCTTCAGAAATGGAAACACCGCCGCGGAGAAACATACTATCGCGAATGCCAAGCTGTAGGCGAAGTTCGTGTACGCCATGTAGCTGAATACAGTAGTGTAGACCGCTAGGTAAAGTGAGATGTATCCTACAATGACATATAGAATTGTAGAAGCCCATGGGACTCCTCGTCTGTCTACTTCCGCGAACTTCATCGGGAGAATTCTATCGAACGACCATGCAAAGACGTTTCTGATCGGGACAAACGTCCACTCCACCATGAATCCGAAACATGTGAGCACTAGACCAAGTGGTGCCAAGACCTTTAGCAACGGGTTGTCGGTTACGAACGAAATGAGATAGACTGGCGAAGGCAGATAAGGCAAGGACCACGCGGAGTTTCCGGTTAGGGCTAATGTGTTTGATGCGACCAGGAAATCGTGTCCGAATACATTGAAGGAGACCGCATAGAGGATGTAGATGACAACTGCGAAGATCATTGGTGAGACGAATATAGCGATGCCCTGAGACTTCCTCGGTTCTCCGCTGATCTCTCCGGCAAAGTAGGCGCTGTTGTTGTATCCTATGAAGCTGAGAATGGTGTACACTATTCCTATGGAGGTACCGAAGCTAGTTATTGACCAATCTACCCCTGACTTTTGGGCTGCATCCAGAACAGCTTGTACTGTCGTGCCCGACTGAGCATTGAACGCATTAACAAAGTCACTGTGGGATAATGGTATCAAAGCAGCCATCATCCACAGGTATATGACTAGTTGCGCTGCAAATACAGCCAGCAGGACTCTCATGATCCATTTCGCTGGCAGGAACAGGACTGCAAATGCTATCGTAGCTAACACAAAGCCGCCTACGAACTCACCGTTGACTGTGCCCAAATATGTCCCAAGACTGGCGTAAGCAGGATTTCCAGTCGCTTGAGATATGGCCCCAAGCGTTATCGGGGCGAAGAAAGCGCTGAAATAGAGACCGAATGTTCCGACCCAAGTTACCATGATCGTGACGAGCACGAAGTTCACCATGAATCCAAGTGCTGGGTGTAGTATCCTTCCAACGTAGATGTAGTCTCCACCGGTCCTCGGCATCGCCGATGACAGCATCCAGTACACGTACGCTACGACGGCGCAGACCACAAATGCGAGGGGGACAGTAAGCGGTAGGTCGGCGTTCGGGTATAGAAGAGAAGCAAAACAGATCCACAGGAAGTTGACTACTATGCCCATGCCGATTAGGTTGGAGATCAATGCTTCACGTGGGTTTATTGACCTTATGAGGCCTGAGCTTTTTCTAACGTATACTTGAGCGCTAGGTTTTTCGGTTGACATTCAGATCGTCGATTAGAGTGAGCCCAGGTTGCCACTTAACGCTTAAGACGATACTACAATATAGATTTCGAATCGTATGTAGAAATCCCGGCGCGTATAGTCCACCGTTAAGAGCGTAGGGTTCACTAGAATTCGAACGAAATCTTACCTATTCTGATCATAATAATCCGAAATCATAGTGTACCTCGGCCGACCCCCTGACCTTCACCAAACGGTTCTCTGTATATTCTCAGCTTATAGTCTATAGTTTACTTGCGGAGGTGTAAAAGCAGCTCAACTTATCTCAAATTTCGGTGTCACAATAGTGAGTAAGCTGGTTGCCATGAGAGAGATGTCACGCCGCGCAAAGGAGATAGCGCTAGAGCCTTTCAAACTAGCGCTGGACCTGCCAAAGGATGTAATTAGTTTAAGTGTTGGGGAGCCAGGCTTTGAGACTCCAGAGTTTGTTCGTGAGGCAGCTAAGAAAGCAATTGATGAATTGTACACCCATTATACGCCTGTAACTGGGTATGCTGATCTAAGAAGAGCTATCGCGGATAAGTTGCAACGCGATAACTCGCTTACTTATGACCCAGAGAAGGAGATCGTCGTAACGCCTGGATCCGCCGTTGGAATCCACCAGGCAATGCTCACCTTGCTTGATCCGGGAGACCAAATCCTGATCACCGACCCTGCTTGGTTCCATTATGATGTACTCGCAAACCTGTGCAGTGCTGAGCCCGTGCGTTCTCCAGTGAGGTTCAAGGGTGACGTCCCGTCGTTGGACTTGGAAGCAACAGAACGACTCGTTACGAAGAAGACCAAAGCCATAATCCTGAACAACCCGATGAACCCCATGGGAACATCATTCTCCCGGGACGTCCTCAAAGAAGTAGGCGAATTCGCCGAGAAACACAACCTCTGGATCATCTCGGACGAAGTATACGAGAAGATTGTCTATCCTCCAAACAAGCACACCAGCCCTGCTTCACTCCCAGGGTTAAAGGAACGAACATTGACAAGCAATGGAATGTCGAAGGGTTACGTCCTCCCAGGCTTCCGAATTGGCTACCTGGCTGGTCCGCCGGACATCATGGAAAGAGTCGGAGCACTGATGGGGTACATGCTAGTGTGCGCTAGTTCGATGTCACAGCGTGCTGCTCTGGTAGCTTTGACTGACCAAAGAATGGAACCGTTCATCAAGGAAACAGTGGTGCAATACTCGAAGAGGAGAAAGATGGTTTTGGATACGCTTACTGGCGTCCGAGGAATCTCGCTGCATCCCCCACAAGGAACTTTCTACGCATGGATCGATATCAAGGGAACTGGAATGCCGAGCATGAAGTTCACGAAGAAGCTTGCCGAGGAACAGAAAGTTGGAGTTATGCCTGGACCCCTCTTCGGAAAACAGGGCGAAGGGCACATCCGAATATCGTTCGCTACACCAGAAGACAAGTTGAAGATCGGCCTCGAGAGATTCCGCGACTTCGTACTAGATCACACGTCGAACATGTAACACTCCAAATCCGTACCCCGCACGGCGGTACGAAAGTGAGAATGTCCGTGCGGGATGTCAGCGACTGCTTCAATGCAGTCGTGCTAGAGTATGGTCAGACGACACTACGTTCCTGTTACTTCGTGGAGTATCTGTTTGAACTCTTCGTCAGTTAGCACTCTCTTGCGCTCTATTCCTGCATCCTTCACTTTGCGAAGTATCTCGTTATACTGGTCTTCCGGTGCCGATAGGCCGAGCTCCTTGAGCTTATATCCGATGGAGTCACGCCCACTTTTCTTTCCCAGGACGATCTGCCATGTTGGGATGCTAGCGCCAACCAGTTCGGGCGTGTAGGCAGAAATCTCCAGCGCGGATTTGTTCATGGCTTTTGCGTGCGCCCACCATCCTACGACTATTCCTGACTCTGCAGTGAAGACTCCGTCGCCAACTATGGCTTTGTGCGGAGGCATGCGAACACCCGAGCACTCTTGCACGAGTTTTGACAGTGGTGTGAGCTTGTCAAGCTTAACATTACTATCTATTCCGTACAGACATCTTGTGGTCATTGCAACTTCTTCCAGTGGAGCTGCACCGGAATCCTCGCTTATTCCATTAACAGTCGTGTGAACTATCTGCGCACCAGCCTCAAGGGCCGCAATCGAGTTTGCCACTGCTAATCCGTAAGTATTGTGACAGTGAATCTCAATCGGCTTGCGCACTTTCTGCTTAATCTTCTTCACAAAATAGTTGATTCCGATTGGAGAAGTGACTCCGAATGTGTCGACGATAGTCAACGCATCCATATGTCCCTTCGTTGCCACCGTGTTAATGATCTTCCAGCAGGTATTGAATGGAGATCTCGTTGAGTCCAAAGTGAAGAACGATACGTGAAGTCCATGCTCGTGTGCGTATTCAGTGCTCTTTACGGTCAGTTCGAGCGCTTTCTGAACTGTCCATCCATACGCGTTTGTTAGCAGTGCTTCACTTGTAGGAATTTCCATTTGAACTCCGTCAACGTCACACTTGCGTGCCATGTCGACGTCTTGGGTCATGCAACGAGATAGGCAGAAGATCTTAGCAGAGAGTCCCATGTTCGCGATGGTTTTGATCGCTTCTGCATCATCTGGGTGCACAGCAGGAGTGCCTGCTTCTATTCGATCCACTCCCGTCTCATCAAGTAGTTTCGCAATCTTGATCTTGTCTTCTTTCCGAAACACTAATCCAGCTTCTTGTTCCCCATCCCGCAACGTGACGTCATGGAATTGTATCTTCTTAGGGTACTTCCTGCCTCTCATCGCTTCAGGGTTGAAGTTGTAGTGACTCACATGCCAACCGGTAGTCTTCCATGGTTGCTTCATGAGTAATCCCCAGTTAGTTCTCCGAGAGATTTGTTTTCGTGAAATCGAATTCGGGGACGTAAGTCCATTCTTTCAACTGGTAGGTGGCGTACTTTTCCATTGCATAGGGGTCATGCTCGGCAATGCTCTCAACCTCTTCTTTCGAGCTAGACTTCCACATTATCAGACCACCACTAACATCGCTGAATCTGCCGGCGAGGACTAGTTTCCCCTTCTTCGCTTGTTCACGAACGTATGCTTGGTGCCTGCTCCTCAGCTCTGGAGTTGCAGGTGACGGATACTTCAGAATCTCCACAAAGAACATACCGCGCAAACTCGATTGACAATATAAAATTGTTTCTTGCAGGAGCCACGTTCGATTGTTTGTTGTTCTCGGTCGCGGGTTTTTGTTAACGCCAAATTCCAACTCTGATCTTTGCGGACACGAGAATTGACCAAAAGAGGCTAATCCTCGAAAGGCATGACCGAGTTCGTGATATTCTTGAGCACACTTACGATAGATCACTCCAAGAAAGTCGCGTTGGTAACTGGTTCAGGCCGAGGAATTGGAAAAGCAATCGCAACAACATTCGCTCGCGCTGGCGCCGATATTGTCGTAGTGGATATGGATCTCCCGTCCGCGGAAAGAACGGCTAAAGAAATTTCTGCCATGGGTAGAAAGGCCGTTGCATACCAAGTTGATGTTTCGCGAAGGGATGACGTTGAGGAAATAACGAAGCGCGCAATAGCAGAATTCGGACACGTAGACATCTTAGTGAATAACGCAGGCACTATCGTTCGTAAGCCCATGTTGGAATTTACTGATGATGACTGGAATAGAGTGCTCAACGTCAACTTGATGGGAACGTACTACTTCTGCCGCGCCGTGGGGAAGCATATGGTAGCTCAGAAATTCGGGAGGATAGTCAACATTGGCTCGATTATGGGCGCGTTTGCGTTACCTCCCCGAGCTTCTTACTGCGCGAGCAAAGGTGGAATAATCATGCTTACCAAGGAACTTGCCACCGAGTGGGCTGAGCATGGAATAACCGCAAATGCAGTATCTCCAGGATGGATTGAAACAGAGCTAACAGAGAAATTCTTTGCAGTAGCTGAAAACAGGAAGTTCCTCTTCGAAAGGATTCCGTTGAAACGATTTGGACAACCAAGTGACATTGCTAACTTTGTAGTATTCATAACATCAGACCTGGCTCAGTACGTTACTGGACAGAGCTTCTTCGTTGACGGTGGCTGGATAACCCAATAGAATACGTCTTACACTAGTGGGGGTACGTTGAAAGACCTGAAGGCGATGTGGAAGAAAGGTCTTCCAACTTTCGGTCCCGTGCTTGGGCTCAACGCAAGTGGAATTTGCGAGATACTCGGCCACGCGGGCTTCGATTTTTGTTTAATAGACTTAGAGCATGGGGCGATAGACCTTGAAACGGCTGAAAATATGGTCAGAGCCACAGAGATCGCTGGAATCGCCTCTATCATTCGAGTCGCTCATAACCGACCCGAACTGATCAGTCAAGCATTAGACCTAGGCCCAACTGGAGTACACATACCTACCATATCTACCAGCGAGGAGGCGCAACAAGCCGTCTGGGCAAGCAAATTCGCACCCCTCGGTGAAAGAGGGGTCAACCCAGCCGTGCGTGCCGCAAGATACTCAGCAGATCAACCGATCTACTTCGACAAAGCCAACAAGGAAACAATCGTCGCTCTAGCAATCGAAGGCACAAAGGGCGTTGATAATATTTGCGACATATTGAGGATACGAGGCATTGATGCACTTTTCGTGGGCCCATACGACCTCTCACAATCAATGGGAATCGTGGGCCAAGTTACACACCCCAGGGTTGTTGAGAAGATTCATGAAATTATCGCCCTAGCCAAGCAGTCGGATGTCGCAGTTGGCATCTTCACGGACACACCACAGGCTGCTAGAGAATGGGCTATGAAAGGGGTGCTTTACTGCTGCGTAGGTCTAGTTGCGAAAATGCTCCTCCAAGCATGCAGCGACTACATGAAACAGGTCCGAAGTTAGACTCGACTAGACCTCAGGATATACTAACAATAGTGCATATACGCAATCGAGATAATTTCGAGCGTGAATCAGCAAGCTTAGCAATCCGTGGTGTTTTGGTTGAAGACTGCTGAGGAATATGTCGCAAGCTTGCGGAAGATGAGATGGCGAGCCTATTTCTTTGGGAAACGAATCGAGAGCCCTGCAGACTTTGAAATCATCAAGCCATCGCAAAATTCAGTTGCTCTAACGTACCAATTAGCTCATGAAGCACGATACTCCGATCTCATGACCGCAACCTCACACTTAACCGGCAACAGAATCAACCGTTTTACCCACATTCCCCAGAACCGCGAGGATCTAGTTAAGAAAGTGAAGATGCTACGATTACTCGGCCAGAAGACAGGGTCCTGCTTCCAGAGATGTGCCGGCCTCGACGCGCTCATAACAATGTCAAGCATCACCTACGACCTAGACAAGAAATACGACACAGAATACAGGGCCAACTACAACAGATTCCTAGAATACGTCCAAAACGAGGATTTGGTATGCAATGCCGCGATGACTGACGTAAAAGGCGACAGAAGTCTGAAGCCGAGTCAGCAGGCTGACCCCGACCTATACTTGAGAATCGTAAAGAGAACTGAGGACGGAATAATCGTCCGCGGAGCTAAAGCCCACCAAACAGGCGCCCTAAACGCCCACGAAATTGTGGTGATGCCAACCATAACAATGGATGAAAACGAAAGAGACTACGCAGTCTCATTCGCCATTCCAAGCGACAGCGAAGGACTGATACACGTCATTGGTCGACAGGCCAACGACACAAGAAAGCTAGAGGGAGGATCAATAGACGCAGGCAACCCAACCTATGGCGTATCAGGACACGAAGCCCTAGTGGTCTTTGACAACGTCTTCGTCCCAGCGGATAGAGTATTCATGTGTGGAGAACACGAGTTCACAGGGACACTAATCGAACGTTTCACGTCATACCACAGGCAGAATTACGGAGGATGCAAAGTCGGCGTGGGAGACGTTCTCATAGGATCCGCCTCAACAATCGCCCAATACAACGGTGTAGAGAGAGCATCTCACACACGCGATAAGATTACTGAAATGGTACATCTGAATGAAACGATGTACGCTTGCGGATTAGCCTGCTCCTACGAAGGCACCAAATTACCATCCGGAGACTACATCGTGAATCCGCTTCTCGCAAACGTTACGAAACAGAACGTGACCAGATTCCCGTTCGAGATGGCGAGACTCGCGACCGATATAGCAGGCGGAGCAGTCGGAACACTACCATCTGAAAAGGATTTGATGAACCCAGAGACAGCCAAGTACCTGGAGAAGTACCTCAAAGCCAAGGCTGATGTCAGGACTGAAGACAGAGTACGAATTCTCCGGCTCATAGAGAACATGGTGCTTGGAGTCGGCCTGGTGGAAGCGTTACATGGCGCTGGTTCACCACAAGCTCAGAGGGTCATGATCCTAAGACAAGCGGACCTTGAGGAAAAGAAGAAACTATCACAACAATTGGCCGGTGTCAAAACGACTGACAGTTCCGTGTGAGAGACATCTCAGGAATCATCAGGGTTAGAGTGCATCTTACCACGATCATACGTAGATGACATCTTCAATCTCCTTTTTGCTTCGGAAGGCCTGTCTTTCCGACTCTAAGGAGGACGATTTTCAGTCGTCAAAACAATCGATGGAAAAAGATCACCGCCTTTAACTCGTTCCGTTAAGACGTAGAGATTGCATCTAGGCAACTTTGGAGAAATGTGAGAATGGCGGAGTCCAAATCTACTGCACGTAAGAAACC
>DATKOK010000037.1:0-3928 GCA_035524675.1 Candidatus Methylomirabilota bacterium
ATGATTGGGTTTGAAAGAAATTGTAGTAAGCTGATACCGAGGCCGGGCGCGTATGTGACTTGAGAAGACTGTGCAATTCCATTCATGTCGTAGCTTTTCGTGTACGTAAAACCAGACAGGGAAGCGGTGGGGATAATCTTCCAGACAGACGTTCCCACTTCGGTTGTAGTTAGAATGAGAGTGTAAGGTTGTAGCTGCGTCAACAGACTGTCGAGACTGTCAGCCACGAATTCGATCACGTGATCTCTTAACGCCTCTTCGGGGCCTAAGTTGATGTTCTCGGTGACGAACTGCTGCGCTAGAGTCTCGTTTCGATCGTGTAATCTCGCGTTGTCTCTCATCAAAGCCGATAATGCGTTCATGTACTTCGACTCGTTGAGAACTTCTCCCGTTGCGGCTACGGGTTGTGCAGAGCCTATAGTTGTTCCTGAGGACATCGCCGCAATATGCGATGCCATTAGAATGTATGTTCCCCCGCTCCAAGCGGACGCCCCTTGTGGAGTTACCCAAACCAGCACTGGAACCGACGAGGACCCGAAATCATTCATAATGCTAGTGACAGAACCAAGATCGCCACCCGGCGTGTTTAACTCGTAGATTATCAGCCGAGCCGAGCCCGCTTCCGCCTCTTGGATCGAACGTGAGACTAACTCTGCTGTTGGGCTGGCGATGTCCGCGCTAATTTTGACAATAAGCACACCCCCCTGATCAGCTGCAAGAATCGGTTGAGAAGCTATGAGTAGTGTGATCGAAACGATACCGATTAAAAGGGCAGCTCTCAAAATACTCGATTTGATACCGTCGACAGCTCGCTTTAAAGTGTGCTTCATATCAGATGACGCATCAACGTTGATCTAGGAAACGTAAATGCCACTAAAAAAGACCAAGACCAGCATGCTTGTGAAGATCGGCCAACGCTTTCCAGTCAGACCGTGGAAACCTGGGCCACCCTTCGAGACCCTTATCCACACAATTCTTTCGCAGAATACGAATGACCGCAATAGCGACGCAGCGATGACGGAGCTTCGGAAACGTTACAGAATCACTCCCAGCAGCCTTTCCAGAGCCAACGTCAATACTCTCATTGCTTGTATTCGATCGGCCGGGCTCTACACTTTGAAAGGTCCGCGAATCATTCAAGTATCAAGAATGATTCAGCGCACGTACGATGGCTCACTTAATGGCATCTTGAAACTACCCTACCCAGAGGCGAAAGAAAAATTGATGGAAATGCCAGGCGTTGGGCCAAAGACTGCAGACATAGTCTTAGCCTTCAATGCAAAGCATCCCGTCATTCCGGTTGACACGCACATAGCTAGAGTAACGAAGAGACTTGGCATCGCTCCGAAAAATGCGCCCTACGAAGAAATTCGCACTAGCCTTGAAGAACTCATTCCAGAACACGACCGGATATCATTGCATCTATCGATAATCGAATTTGGACGAGCGATTTGCAAAGCGCCCCGACCGAAATGCCAGATCTGCCCAGTGAACAACTCATGCCCAAGCAGTTTGACATAACCATCGACAATTTCCGCCATTAACAACTCTTTTTAGTCAATCTCCCACGATTAGCAGACGTTACTCTATGCCAGAAACAGCAGACGAGGATATTCCGTTCTTCGCTGAAGTTACAGCAGGCGGAAGAATAACCATCCCGGAGGAAATTCGCAAAATCTTCGATATCAAAGACGGTGACGCTGTTTTTTGTCGACTGAAGATAATGACAAAGAAGAAAAACGGTCCACCAAAGGAAACTAAACAGGCTCCTTAATTCTCGTAGATAATAGCGTCCGACCGAGCGCGCTTAACTTCACTCTTAATCTACCTCTCTTCTCACGCTCCACCTCCACCAAACCCAGATCCTCTAACCCTTTTCCATCACCAGATCCTCTAATGTGGTAACTCAAGAGAGGCTTACCAAAGTTGGAAAGCACCCTCAATTTTTCAAGGCTTTCAACATCACCTCCAGATCTTTCGATCGCGCGCAATATCTCCATCTTTGGTTGCGTAACAATCTGTGCATAACTGAAATTCATTACTGGAAGAATAATGGGCTGATCTCCCGTCACGTCAAATGCTTTTATTCCGTGGACAAACGCTGCCGTGACGCCCGCACATGTCAGTTGCTTGTTTGCTGACCCAACATTAATGATAAAGTCCTGAAAAGCTCCAGACTCATTCCTCACTACTTTCGATACTTGCTCAAGAATCGTCACAATACTCGAATCCGTTAATTGCACTACTTCTACAGGAAGCCTTAGCATGCTAGCGAGTTTCCCAGCAAGTGAATCTGCCTGACTCGTGAATTCGGGTGGGGCGAGCACGACCACTTTGTGTGTTGGGAAATTGCGCAAACCCACGAGCACGGCATTGTCATCACCACCAAGTATCGCGAGCTGTAACGTTTTGAGGAGCATATCGTGTCCAATGTTTCAAAGGTAACTAACAGTTCTAAGTCTTCTGCAACCGAGTTGATCAACTCTAGCCGGTGTCTAGCCATATTTGCGCGTTCGTGTCCGAACCTGCTGAAACTGCTATTGGGGCGGAGAAACTAATGTACCCTTCAAGGGAAATTCCCATACCATACGTTCCTTCGGGCACCCATAGTTGAAATGTGCCATCCAAGCTTGAAGTAGTATAATTGCCTGGCCGAACATCGATGAGGCTTGAAAGTGTGTTATTCTGTGGGTCTAGGGTTATGGTTGCCCACGAGAGTGGACGTGCTCGATCAAAGAAGTCTGGCCCGATCACTGTTCCTCTTATTCGTGAAGCGCGGTCAACCGATTCAACCGCTGAGACACCGCCGCGCGAGCGAGGCGGAACGATGACAATTAGCTGTTTGATTTGGTAGTAACCGTCTACCCAGAGTCTTATGGATAGTGTGCGTGACATTTCGACCCAAGGATAAGGTATCAGGCCACCAGCGTTTTGGCGAATTGCATCAGTAGTATCGTAGAATCCCTCCCACACGAGCCGGGGGTCTCCATAGTATTTGTCGATTCCGGCCAAAATAAAATGTGCAACTCGAGTTGGCTCCCCGTTTGTTAAATTGGGAATGTACGTTTGATTCGCTGCAACGAAGTTTCCTTGATCGTCGAAAACTTCGAAACGCATAGGAGTAGCGTCTAAGTGGTTTATTGGTTGAGCGTATGGTTGAGTTGAATTTATCATTGAGAGAAGGCCTTCGTCCTCGAATGTAAGTGTCAAATCGATAGTTGGGTTTTGAATCATCCATATGGACGCATCAGAGTTACCGCCTAGGACTACATGTAGATGTAATATCTGCGATTGCGTGTAGCCTAAGGTTCGAATTACAATCGCATAATCATCTGACAAGAGTCCTGCGAAGAAGAACGTGAAGTTACCCGTGAATCGACCGGCTAGGACACGGGGCTGCGTGGCGTTCGTATTATATACGTTTCCATTTGAATCTATTATCTGAATCTGAACATTAGCTCCCGGAAATGCCCAAGGTTCCTTTAGTGGCGGTAGCTGATCGTCAATCGAATAGAAAGTGAACAGTAGTCCACCTCCCAAGAACATTGGAAAGCTAATTAGTACCATAGCCTGGCCAAGGCCTATCGTGGCTTGTACGTCGGCGAGTTGGTAGTACAAATCTCTGATACCAATGTTTGCGTAACCAGCGAAACTTGGTGAAGAAGTGAATGTCGCTTTGATATGATATGTTCCTGGGGGGATTCCATAGTTTTGTTGGAACAAGGATTGGATGCCGAAGCTCCTCGCGTTGCTAAATCCGTCTAGCTCAATTGTTGCCCGACTGACTCCGGGTCCAACAAAAGCTACGTTTTGCGCTCTCAGTCTTCCTTGCATGTCATAGGCTGAAACGGTCAGCGTGCCACCCGTTTGGATCGGATCTTCCACCAAGGTCCCATTTGAATTCTTGAAGTGCACCGTAACGAGGAAG
>DATKOK010000038.1:0-5833 GCA_035524675.1 Candidatus Methylomirabilota bacterium
TTGTCGAGATATTTGACAAGGGCTCGTAGGCTATTCCCGTGAGCTGCGATTAGAACTCTTTTTCCCGATCTTATTGCAGGAGCAAGGGTGTCATGCCAGTACGGCAGGAATCGGTTCACCGTATCCTTGAGCGATTCACATACAGGGATGTCGCTCTTGCTCATGTTTCCATATCGAGGATCTGATCCAGGATATCGTTCATCACTGAGCTCAAGGGGTGGAGGTCGCACGTCGTAGCTTCGTCTCCAAGTAAGTACTTGCGCTTCCCCATACTTTGCGGCCATCTCAGCCTTGTTGAGACCTTGCAAGGCCCCGTAATGTCGTTCGTTCAACCGCCAGGAATTATGGACGGTGATCCACATCTGGTCTAACTCATCAAGCAAAATCCAGAGAGTTCGTATTGCTCGTTTGAGCACTGAAGTGTACGCAACGTCAAACACGTAGCCTCCATTCCGTAATGTTTGACCTGCTTCGTGTGCCTCCTTAACTCCATTCTCGGAGAGATCCACGTCTGTCCAGCCAGTGAACCTGTTCTCCTTGTTCCAGGTGCTTTCCCCATGTCTAACTAATACGAGCTTGTGCATAGCGCATCCTTAGATCAGATTTCTGTAGGGTGTCAATGCAAGGAGGAATATGGCAGCTTCGGTCAAGGATTAATTCTTGATCTGACACGGTCCTACTCAAGGTCAAGGTTCAGATCTTGGATATGGATTGAAAGGGAAAGTTCTGGAAAGCTTTGATTAATGGGCCCTCTCTCATGATTCCCGAACGACGATGAGTGAGGTTGCTAATGCAATCGGAACCATCCAGGATATTCTAGCGCCTGCAGTAATGATTACCGGCGTTGCTTTACTACTATTGACATTCACTGCCAGGCACAGCGCTCTTGTAAACAGGATTCGACTCTTGGATGATGAGAAACGACAGATCAAGCGGAGATTGGCCTCTGACAATCCTAGCCAGACCGAGGAGGTTCGGTTGAGGAGTATCAAGAATCAGCTGAATCTACTGCTTCCTCGTCTAGCTTATGTGAGGAACGGAATGCTCTGCCACTTGGTTGCAGTCTTATTCTTCGTCGTGACGTCATTTCTAATCGGGCTTGGTCATCTCCCAACACCTTCGGGACCAACCCAAGCGGCAATTAGCATTACCTTCACGCTGGGAATGTTTCTTGTTCTTGTTGGTGTCGCTTTTCTGGCATTGGAGGTTTTTGTTTCCTACAAGGTAATTGTCGTTGAGGTCACTGAGGAACTGAAACCTAGCGTTTGATGATCCGGAGCTCAGTCACTGAAATCATTAATCAGAGATATCGTTTCCGCATCAAGGTTCTTCATTTTGCCAAGAATATCTGTGAGCGGAACATGAGACATAACGTTCCCTCGCAGACACACCATTATGCCATAATTCTGGTTCTTGATCGCGTCAACTGCGGCAACGCCAAGACGGGTCGCAAGGATGCGGTCGTATGCGCTGGGTGCGCCTCCTCTCACGACGTGTCCAAGTACCACTGCTCGGGTTTCAATGCCGACCCGTTTCTCTATCTCACGCGCAAGGACCTCGCCGATTCCACCGAGACGCGCGTGACCGAATTCGTCGACTTTGGTCTGGTCCGCGGCAGGTTGATTCTTTAGGTTACATCCTTCTCCAACGACTACGATTGATGTCATCTTCTTTGCATCATGCCGCTTCTTCAGCAGGTCGCAGATCTCCGAGATGTCTATGGGTGTTTCGGGGACAAGCGTTAGGTTCGCACCGCTTGCAAGCCCAGCATATGCAGCAATCCAGCCGGCATGTCTGCCCATTACTTCTACGACCATTATTCGATCGTGAGATTCTGCGGTTGTCTGGATTCGATCGATCGCTTCGACGGTTACGTTTACAGCAGAATCGAATCCAAATGTCACATCTGTTAGAGCAATATCGTTGTCAATGGTCTTCGGGACCCCTACAACTTTCACCCCTAGCTGCGAGAACTTTGCACCAACGCTAAGCGTGTCTTCCCCGCCGACTGCAATGAGCACGTCGAGTCCTAGCTGTTTGATGTTTCTGAGAACCAGCTCGGGGCCTTCTTTAGTTCTGAACGGATTAGTTCTGGTTGTGTGGAGAATTGTGCCTCCCAAATGGATAATGTTTGAGACATCATTCCACGTCAACGGGACCGTATCGAGGCTGATGAGGCCAGCCCAGCCGTGCCTGATACCGATGACTTCGTAGCGGTATTCATCGCTTCTTCTGACTACTGCTCTTGTGACTGCGTTTAGTCCGGCGCAGTCTCCACCGCCGTTTAGAATGCCTATCTTCAATCTTTCATTGCGTCCTCAACAGATCGGTTTTCGAGAACTAGCCTCTTCAAGCATCGAGCCATCTTTAATGGGTCAGAGCTCTGCCACACGTTACGCCCAACTGCTAATCCCACTGCTCCTGCGTCGAGAACTCCTCTAACCTGTCTAAGAAAATCGATTTCTGACCGCGTCTTGGGCCCGCCGGACATGAAGACTTTGGTCTTTCCTGCATTTTTCACAGCCCACTTGAAACTTTCGACATCTCCCGTGTACTTGATCTTGACTGCATCAGCGCCTGCTTCAAGCCCTGCTCTAGCCGCGTATGCTACGATTTCTGGAGCAATATCGTTCTGGATGGCTTGTCCGCGCGGGTAAATCCATGCTATGGCAGCCATATCGTGCGCGTGCGCTTCTTCCTGAATTTTCCCAAACTCCTCAAGCATCAAGTGTTCGTGTGCACTGCCCAGGTAGATTGTATATCCCACTGCCTTTGCGCCTATCTCCGCGGCTCGTTTCACGCTGCAAATCTGCCGTGCAATCGGTTCGCCTTTTGGAAGGCTCGTCTTGCCGTTCACTTTGAGAATCAACGGAACTTTGCCGTTGTAGTATTTCTCGGCAAGACCTTTCTGGAAAATGATGCCATTGAAGCCGCCTTCTTCGGCTAGTTTCATTATGAAAGCCGGATCGTAGTTGCGTTCGTTGAAATCGGTCGGTCCGTGCTCTAATCCCTGATCGAACGCAAGGAGAACACCTCGATTGTTAGATAGGAAAGTATCTATTCCCAATTAATTTCCCTCAGTGAAGTTGTAGCGACACGACGGAGTTAAGACTTCTCTTCCGCGCCCATTACACTCGAGTATGGGCAAGAGGGCGAGAGAACAGGGAATGTCTGAGAAAAGTGTGAACTCTACTCAGGGCAACATGGCAGCAAGCATGCGTCTCAATTGTAATGGGCGTGACTTGTGATATGTGCCCCGGTCAAGCAATTCTTCTAACCCATCATAATCGTACGCCAATACCTGTCACCTGTATGTCTATTGTCGAGCCTGTGTTATAGAGATGTCAGGTGGAATCTCGATATAACGGAGTTCAAACGATTGGAAAGATTAGAAATTAAGAAAATAAGGAAAGTGAGAAGGTTCGAGGCCCCTTAGTCTACTATTGGACTACTTCGCCGGTTGCGAATCTGGGACCTACTGTGTTGATTTTTACCTTCACTTTGTCGCCAGGCTTAGTTTGTGGTACAAAGACTACGAAGCCTTCAATCCTTGCGACTCCGTCACCGCGACGGCTCGTCTCTTTGATCTCAACTTCGTACTCCTTCCCTTCTTCGACTGGCTTGTGGAAGGAACGATCGCTCATGCGTTTCACCTCGACATTTCGTTCAGCTAGTTCTTCGGGTGAAAGCGGACGTTACGATAGGACGGTCGGCTTCAGCCCGTACACATAGCTTGAACGTCTAGCCTGCGTGGAGCCTAATTAATCCTACTAATGCGCTACAAGCGGTTCAGTGATGTCTGCGATTTCGTCCTTCTCTATTCTCTGTTCTCTGCCATGCACGCTTGCTCGCCGTCTCTATTCTCGTTCTGCCTACTCTGAATCCTCCACCTCCATCCTGTCGGTATTCCTGAATCTGAGAATAGAAGCTCTGGTAACCGTTCTCATCTCCAGCCAGCGAAGTAATCAGTTCATTCAACTTTGCGCGTACAGGATCTGATGAGCTAGCGTCCCAAGCCTTAGAGTAGACATCATAAGCGAGATGAAACTTGAAGTCCTGAGGCCTGTCAATTTCCAGCTTTACCGGAATCTTAGTAGCTTCAGTGCCGTCTTCCATTTACGATATACTCGCTGCAGGTCGAATTATCACGACATTATTTAAGGAGAACTGACCTCTTTCACGAACACGTTTTAGAACCTCAAACTGTGTGAGTAAAAACCGTTTCGTGGATCGAACCGCACAGGAAACCTTTTATCGACTTAGCCAATTCTCGCCCTTCTCACACGTCTACCAGTATACTTTCAACCCGGAGGTGAACAATGCTTGACAGAAAACGTGCAAAAGGCCCCGCCCCCCAGAAGCAGCATCCCATCCAACACTGTTCTAATTGGCCAAAAACCATTGATGAGTTACGCCACTGCCATTGTGATGCAAATCAATAGCGGCACTAAGGAACTCTCAGTAAAGGCAAGAGGCCGCGTCATCTCAAAAGCTGTCGACGTAGTCGAGGTTTGCCGAAGACGCTTCTTCGAGGGAAAGCTGACGATCAAAGAGGTCAACATCGGCACCGAAGTTCTTGGAGAAGAGGGCCAATCTAGAAACGTGTCCACAATCGAGATTAAACTAACCAAGAAAGATTAGACTTGAATTGTGGATAAACATCAACTTTTTTCTCTCATCTTTTCTTTCACTCTCTCCAGTCAGGAAAAAAGTACTACGGAATAGGCCATCCCTTTAATGGCTGAGAGAGTTCTCTTGTGAAGTAGTTTTAATCGGTGTAACTAACGTTTAAAAGGAACTCCGTGGTGGTATTTGACAACCGCGTGCGGAAACATACAACGTGTCTGCACTGCGAAACTAGAACGCGGTTTCAAACGGTAAACGTCGAAGCTGGACGGTTCTGATTTCTCGGAAGCGGTTTCAAAAAAGAGTGAAAACTACAATGAGTCAAAGTTTCGAACAACTCCCAGTAAAGGGAGAAATATTGCGCGGTTTGCAAGATTTAGGATTCAAAGAAATGTTTCCTATCCAAATTGCAGCAATTAGCCCTCTTCTTGAAGGAAGAGATGTGATTGGTCAAGCGAAGACCGGAACAGGGAAGACAGTAGCATTTGGTGTCCCCCTAATCGAACGGATTGATCCACGAGAAGATTCCGTTCAAGCAATTATTCTCGTCCCGACGAGAGAGCTTGCACAGCAAGTAGCCTCGGATTTGAAAAATATCGGAAAGTACCTGTCTGTGAAGGTACTAGCTGTCTATGGAGGAGTTCCTATCTATTCGCAAATGGAAGCTCTTCAGAATACCGTTCACATAGTTGTCGGCACACCTGGAAGAATGATTGACCACATCAGAAGGGGAACTATGCTCCTTGATGGAGTCAAATTCGCGATTCTCGATGAAGCCGATCGAATGCTGGACATGGGATTCCGCGATGAGATGGATTTCATCCTCAGCAGAACCCCTGAAGACAGACAGACAGCCATGTTCTCAGCCACAATGCCTGACGAAGTGCTAACGCTAGCGTCACGTCATATGCATACACCAGAGAAAATCTTCGTAAGCAAAGACGAGATTGCAGTTGAAGACATAGATCAACTCTATCACCTAGTCGATCCGGAATTAAAGTACCAGGCACTATGCTCCATCATGGGCCAGAGTACGGTCACTCGTGCACTCATTTTCTGCAAAACGAAGATTGGAGCCGACAGGCTAGTACAGAGATTAAGTCGCACTAGAAGAGACGTAGCTGTAATCCACGGGGATCTAACACAACCCCAGCGGGATAGAGCATTGAATGATTTTCGGCGGGGGCGCATCCGATTCCTAGTTGCA
>DATKOK010000039.1:0-5289 GCA_035524675.1 Candidatus Methylomirabilota bacterium
GGAGAAGCGACTGAGCAAGGGTCAGTGGATGGATTTTCTTGCAGGATGGTTGAAAGGAACGGAGGTTCACGTGACGAGAAGATTCGTACTCGTGTTAGGCGAGAAGTCCAACTGAAACAAGAGGAGGGAAGGCTGTCGTTATCCTCTACGCCACTTCTCCAACAAGACAGTGGAACACGTCTGAAGCATCTTACCTGGGGCATTTTGCTGAAAAGGGTCCTTATGAGTCAGCTGCTGACGTGCTAGATCTTGTGAGGAGCTCGATGTCAACAGGAAAAAGTGTCAAGTTTCGCACATATCCTGGCACCGGGCATCGGTTCTTTGAAAGTGACAGAAAGGACGCCTTTAATGCGGCAGCCTCCTATCTGGTGTGGAAAAGGAATGTTGAATTTCTGCGTACAACTGAGTGATCGTCAGAATTCATGAAGTTCGCTATTAGATGCTAGATACTACCGGTGGATCAGGGGAATCCATCCTCCCTCGCATATTGTATCAGCAGTGCGCGAACACACGCATATTGACGTTTCATATCTTGTCGGCTTGGCTTGCGAAGTGTTAAGAGGTGGCATGCGTAAATTTGACAGACGCGGAATGATAGGAGAAATGCTGCATTGCAACTTGAGGAAGCAAAAGTCGACAGACTGGCCGGTCATATGGTCAGAACGGCCACTCAGAGCGGCATCGAACTGAAAACATGCTATGGTCCGAAGGATATAGATCATCTCTCGTATGAGGAGGACATCGGTAATCCGGGGGAGTTCCCGTTTACGCGTGGGATCTACCCGGAAATGTACCGGAATCGACTTTGGTTGAAGTCGTTCATCGTTAGCTACGCGACCGCGCAGGAGACCAACCAGGCATTCCGACAGTACATCGCCAACGGAATGACTGACCTGCGACTTCTGTGCGACCTGCCCTCCCAGTCCGGCATCGATCCCGACCACCCCTCTGCCTGGAACAGCATAATGTGCGGCGGAGTGTCCACCTACGCGCTGCCCGTTTATGAGGAGATGCTCGAAGGCCTCCCTCTAGGTGAAGCAGTCTTCGAGCTCGCCCACGCCGGCATGTCCAGTTTCCTCTATTTCTATGGACTGCTCGTCGCTGTCATGGAGAACAAGGGCATAGATATCCGGAAACTCCGCGGCAACAGCATCAACGATCCCATACGGACCAAACTAGTCTACCGCTGCCCGGATTTTTCCACCGCAATAGATCGTCGCATATGTCTCGATCATATCGAGTTCTCCGTCCGCAACACACCCAACTGGAGGCCAATCGCCCCCAACGGCGTCGATCCGTGCCAAGGGGGGATGGATGCTGTAAGAGAACTAGGCGGATGCCTGGCAGTGGCGACTGCAGTCATGAAAGACCTCAAGGAACGGGGAATAAGCATCGACGAATACGGCCCCATGGTCTTCTCCCTAGACGCGGAATCAGACTTCTTCGAGACCATCGCCAAGTTTCGCCTCGCACGCAGGATGTGGGCCAAGATCGCCAAGGAAGAACTGGACGCCAAGACTAACCGGGCCATGCAGCTGAAGATCGGTATCCGCACCTCCGGTCTATCGCTTACCTATCAGAAACCCCTGAACAACGCAGCGCGCGTCACCCTCCAAATCCTCAGCTCTGTACTGGGAGGAGTAAACTCTCTCGATGCCTCATCGATCGACGAGGCCGTCGGTCTACCTTCACGGGAGGCGCGAATGTTCAACCTCGACACGCAGCACATAATCACCCACGAGGCCAACATCCCGTTGGTAGCAGATCCGCTTGGTGGATCCTACTACCTAGAATGGTTGACCAGCAAGATGGAGAATGAAGTTAACGCATACCTCGACGAGATCGATTCGCATGGTGGCATCTTTGCGTGTCTCGAATCTGGATGGCTTAACTCGGTCATGGAAACATGTCGCCTCAGAGTCCAGCACGAGAAAACTGAGGGGAAACGACTGATCATCGGAGTCAATGCTTTTCGTTCTGAAGAAAATGAAGGGCCTATCAACAAGGCCATCCGAGACGTTGCATACAAACCACCATCGATCGCAATGCGAGAGAAGCTCGTCCGCGAGGTCAAAAAATTCAAGGAAGGCCGCAACATGCAGCGATTGAAACCCCTCACTGCAGATCTCCTACTCGCAACTCGGGAAGACAAAAACGTGCAACGCGCCGTCATCGAGGCTGCCAAAGCCGGCTTGACCCTAGGAGAATGCGTCGGCGTAATCCGGCTGGGTTATGGGATCGAGTACGATCCCTTCAACCAAATCGAGATGCCAGATTTCGTTCGCCAGATACTGAAAAGCTGAGGACGAAGTTGCAGAAAACCATGAAGACCCGAGTTTTGATAGCCAAAGTAGGCTGTGACATTCACGAGAGAGGTGCCCTGACCATATCGAAAGCGCTGCGGGATGCAGGAATGGAAGTTATCTATACCGGCCGCTACCAGACGCCCAAGAGCGTTGCGATCGCGGCCGTTTCGGAGGACGTAGATGTGATCGCCTTGAGTGACCACACGGGCAGTCTCCCCATCATAGCCGCAGCAGTCCTCGACGAACTTCGCAAACTGGAGGCCTCGGATATCCCCATAATAACCGGTGGCCTTCTCACGCCCGAAGACGTGAAGGCCCTGGAGAAAATGGGAGTTTCCGGTAATTGTGGCCCCGGCACGCCCATAGAGGACATAATAACTCTCATCGAGGACATAGCAGCTCCGTCGCATCGACAACATCAAGAAAGGCGTGAGCATCAGGTCGCAAGTTAGACAGCGACAACGACAGGTTCAGTGTAACCTCAGCGTGCTAGCGGCATATTTTGTGAATTTGGGTAGGCTTATGCGTAAGCTTCCAGAAGTCTCTCTTGCATCATGCCGCACGCAACATCTAATGGCTCTAGCGTAGGCGTATCAAACGCCCGCTCATGGGATCGCGTTATGCTATTTGTTGTGTCAATGTCCAGTGAAATCTTAGCAATAGTATAAATCGCTCAGGGAGGGCGGGTTCCATGTCGATAGCAGAAATATGAATGCTCAGGAGACACGCGGTTCATGTCCGTTTCGGAGTCTCATGCTGTAACACCTCAGAGTGAAAGTGACGTCGGAAAACTCCTAGGACTCGAAGGTCTCCTCAACCCTGCTATCCGAGCCATCTCAATTAAAGGTCCACCGGGGGCTGGAAAGGCTACGTTAGCCCTAGAACTTATCAAGGCAGCGCGAGGAGGAGTGTACATTTCGACCCGAGCCACGCAATCGTTGCTCCTCAAACAGCATCCAGCGTTCAAGTCTCTTATTGAGAAAGGCGAGTTAGTCTTGTTCCGGCCTACAACCCAGAAAGCCACGGTGGGACCGAGATTTGAAGAGGTCAGGCTCGGGAATCGAATGGCGGAGATCACTCAAAAAGTCGCCGAGATTGCTATCGACCGCAGTAAACCGCTCATAATACTGGATTCATGGAACTCATTCGCAAGAGAACTAGACCAAAAAGAACTGACTAGGAACGAACACACACTTCTCGCCACAGTTGAAACTAGCCAACTAAAGGCTGTCTTTGTGAGCGAAGGTCTCGAACTCACGAGCATCGACTACCTCGTCGATGCTATCATAACCCTACACGACAACGAACTGGAGGGCCGAAGAGTCAGAAGAATTGAGTGGGTAAAGCTCCGTGGAATTGAGATACCACAAAAGAAATACCTATTCACATTGGCGAACGGACAGTTCAAGATGCTCCCGAGGAAAACAGAACGCTCGCAGTCCAATTTTACGCCTCAAAAATTCAAACCAATTCCACATTCAACGGACAGATACTCGACCGGAAGCCAAGACTTCGACACTTTTCTGGGAGGATTGCGAAGGGGAGGCGTGGTCCTCCTCGAATTCGGACATACGATCAGCCCACAAATTCACCTACCACTGACCATAGCGATCAGATGCAACTTTCTTGCACAAGGAGGATGCAGTGTGACCATACCCTCAGGCGAAGTGTCGCCAGAAAGAATTAGACAAGACACCTACCCGTACCTCGATAGACAAGCCGTAGAATCGGGGTTACGTGTAGGCCACTTTGAGACGACTCCAGAAGACCCATGGTTCTTCAAACTTCACGGCAAGTCACTCGAAAGTGATCAAGAAATATTTTGGCAAAAAGTCAACGAAGTGAAAGGCGGATTAGAAAGGGCCTGTTTCGTATTCATCGGCATAGACACTATCGAATACACTTACGGAAATCAGGAAATCATGCGTCAGATGATGACGGCGATTCAAAAAGTGAGAGAGAACAATGACATCCTGTTTATCGGCGTGAAACAGGGCAGCAAGATTAAGCAACAATTATCCGACGTATCGGACCGACACCTGAAGATCGACGAAGCGGAAGGGGCAGCGATACTCTACCTCGTAAAACCTCCGTCACCGCTAATGCACATTACCTACGACCTCTCTGCTGGGTATCCAATGGTAAAACTGATCCCAATCGTGTGAGTCATTAATGCCTACACCTTAGCGACTATAATGAATTCCATCCTCTTTGTGTTAAGTTCAGGTCTGACTTTGATCATAACGGTTTCATGGTATGTAACTGCCGTAGCAGGTTGAACCTCACCGACGTTTCAAGACAGAAAATTTTCACGAAATGGGAAGAAACCACTGCCTCAGGCCGAAAAAAACACTGGCACGTATTCTCGGTAGTTGCGCGCAAACTTTGATCGTCGTCTTAGTGCGCATGCGTACAGAAGAATGATAGCGTTCGTTGTTTACTTTGAGTGGGTTAAATAGCTTCCAACTTAAGGACTGGTCGAGCTGATTCGTCTCGCTCACCAGGGAATCGAAGGGACGAATTGCTCTGACGGAGATGATGACTGATGGCATGCACAGGGAATCTTTGGAAACACAGGGACTTTCTAAAGTTCTGGGCGGGTGACACAGTTACCCAATTCACAGGCCCGATCACAAACCTAGCTATTCCGACAATTGCACTCCTCACTCTGAATGCAACGCCGCTGCAATTCGGAATCTTGACTGCACTGGGTTTCATAGCGTTCCCAACGCTCGGCCTTTTCGTCGGCGTCTGGATCGACAGAGTGAGACGGAGACCAGTCATGATTGTAGCGAACCTTGTCCAAGTTGTGGCGTTCGCATCTGTGCCTGTGGCCTACGTTCTTGACGTGCTCGGATTAACTCAGCTTTACGCTGTTTCTCTGATCATGGGGACGAGCACGCTTTTCTTCGATATTGCCTACCAATCATACCTTCCCAGTCTTGTCAACAGGGAGGATATCGTGGAAGGAAACCAGAAGCTT
>DATKOK010000040.1:0-4807 GCA_035524675.1 Candidatus Methylomirabilota bacterium
CACCTGAATCCACGCTCAGGAAAACATGACCTTCACCAATTTGGTCTATCAGACCAGCATGTTTCAACTTCGCGAGGACAGTACTGTGAACCTCGGCGAGAAGAACTTCAATTCCTGCAGTTTCAAGCTCACTAAAGAGATTCTTGAGAGTGTCAAGGCTGGTGAAGTCAAGCCCGGCACTTGAGCTAATATCGAGCAGGACCGCTCTGGGTGGAGGCGATGTCGTGGAGACAGCTTTGCGGACTTGTGAGCGCGTAATATTCGCGTTAGCGAAGAATAGAGGGGCGTCGAAGCGAACTATCAATAGACCAGGAATTGGCTTGGCTTCCGGGTGATATGCCGAGTCACAGTAGTTGTTGGGGTGTGACGGGTCTATGCCCAAGACGGCCAGGTGCGGCCTACTCGCAATGTACACGACCATCACTATGGATAGGAAAACGGCGAGGAGAAGTCCCGGTACCAAATCAATAGAGATGACTCCCAGCAACGCGATTATGGATACTAGAAAATCTTTCCGAAAATCTTGATAGAATTCCTTCAGAGCCTTAACGTCGAGTAGACGAGAGACTGCCGAGATAACGACTGCGGCCAAGACTGCATTCGGGAGTGTCTTGAAGAATGGAGACAAGAACGCAAGTGTTGCTATTACCAGAATTGCAGAGAATATTGAAGAAAGCTGTGTTTGGGCACCCGCTTCGTCACCGGTTAGTGTCGGCGAGTGCCCTGCCCCTATAGTGAAACCCTGAAATATGCCCGCGCTGAGGTTTGCTAATCCAAGAGCGATCAGATCCTGATCAGGATCAATATCGTAATTGTGTCTTGCAGCGAATCCCCGCGCGAGGCCGATAGTTTCTCCGATAGTCAAAAAGACCAAGCCTCCAGCTTCGGACATTAGAAGGGCGAGATCGGATCTGCTGACGGTAGGAATCGTTAATGAGGGTAACCCGATCGGAATCGAACCTACGACACTAACGCCTTGTTGATCGAGTTTGAATGCTGACGAGACCAAGATGCCTATTACTAACGCGACAAGCCCAGCGGGAACCCTAGGGAAGTATCGTCGCAAGCTGAAAATCAACAAAAGTGCCATTAAACCGACTCCCAGTGCCCAAAAGTTTGTCTCACCAAGTCCCTTGATCAACTGCGCCAATCGTTCAAACACATTCCCTGAACCCCCCGGTATCCCGAAGAGTTTCGGAGCTTGACGCATGATTATTTCGAGGCCAACGCCAAAAAGAAATCCTGTAATCACTGGCTTCGAGATGAATTCCGAGATAAACCCTAGCTTCGCACTCCCCACAACTAGTATAATCGCTCCGACGAGCAACGCCATCATAGCGCTTAGGGCAATATACCTGGAAAGGTCCCCTCCCGGATTTAATCCGGCGACAACTGCTGCGGACATCACAGCCACTGTTGAACTGTTGCACACCTTGACATGTTTGCTTGTTGAGAAGATCGCGTACATGATGAGCCCTGCGAATGCAGCGTAGAGTCCTGCCTGAGGTGGCATACCTGCCAAACCTGCATCGGCCATTGCTGATGGGACGACGACACCCCAGACTGTTAAGCCGGCTATGATGTCAGGTCGGAGGAGGCTTCGCGGATATTGCGGAAGCCACGTGGCGATAGGAACACGTTTTTTGAGATCCCGAAAAGAAAGCTTCATCAGACCAGACAACCAATGATTTCGACTTTACGATACGAGATAACTTCCTTACGCATACTCTGCTTGAGGATTGATTAACTCTTGCCTATAGGTCGGACGCAAGTTCCTTAGTCGAGTAATAGTCGATGAGATCGAACGTTGTCCAGGACTTGCACTGTTCAGTGGAGAACCCAAGGAGTTTGGCATGTGCGTGTATTTTGTGAATATCTGATCCCTCTATTTCCATTAGAGTCGGTATATGCGAGTGCTGCCCTGTGTACGTGTCGATATCAACTTCTACACCGTCGTTCATTTTGTAGCTCGTTCTGTGTTTCGCCATTCGCAGAGTTGGAATTAGGCCGAGGGATTGAAAGATCGAGTTGGCTGCCTCAAAGTCTGAAACTGTGATCTCATACTCGACCCGGACCTTTGCCGTGTCACTCTCAACGAACTTCTTGAAAGTGATCTCCGTCTTGTTCCCGATCCTTCTGAGCCGAAGCAAATTCTTTGCCTTCGAGATAGAGTTATCTGGAAAGTCGAAGAATATTGTATCCACGTCATCATCAAGAGTCTTCGTTGCGTTCAAACTCTTGAGCCTCGCCTCAACTTTTTCTCGGTCGATCTCAATTATCTTTACTTCAACTTCCCTCATGAGGCTGCTCCCTCTTCTTAATCGTCCACTTGAATGCGGTCTCTACTCCGCTGACAGTTCTGAAGATGTATTCGATTCCAATCAAGTCTGTGATCCCGTACCGGTCCAATTCGAGGCCTATGTTATCAGTAACCTGAGCTAACACTAACTGAATCTTTCGTTGCTTTAACATATCGTGTACTGCACGCACAGTTTCGGCTGCTGAGAAATCTATGTCGTCAACCGCGTCCAAGTCCAGGCAGAACCAGATCAGAGGCGGGGAAGCTGCGTTGACAAGCTCTTGAACCTCACTTGAGAACAGCTCAGCGTTGGCGTAGTACATGCTGTGGCTGAACCTGTAAACAATGAGCCCTGGAAGCAGCTGTGCATGACTTGATACCGGGGCGACACTCCGTTCACCCGACTCGTTAAGTGAAAGAAGAGAATTCTTCGGCTTGTATCCTCGTCGGACATGGTCAAGGAGTGACAGGACCATAGCAAGGATAATCCCTTGTTCGACGCCTACGAAGAATACCGTTGCGGAAGTGATTAACGCAACCCAAAACTCACTTCGACGCTGAATGAAGATCCGGTGCATCCCCTTTACGTCCATCAAATCCTTCCCAACCAAGAGAACAATTGCTGCGAGGACGGCACTTGGCATATAGGCTAAGGGTCCGGTCAGGAAAATCAGAACGACTACGACAACGACCACCGTTGCGAGTTGTGCCAACTGAGACCGCCCGCCAGCGCTGTCGACCATCTGAGTCTTGGTCGGGCTACCGTTGACGACAAAGGTTCCTGAAACTGCAGCACCGATATTCGCTAGTGCGAGTCCAATTAAGTCCCTGTTCTCGTCCAGTTGCTCCTCGTATCGACTCGCGTAAGCGCGTGCAGTTGCAGAGCTCTGAGCAATGATGATTATGAACATTGAAAAGCCGATGGGTAGCAACTGCTCAAATACACTCAAGCTCAAGGTTACTTGAGGCACCATCAAATGGGGCAAGCCACTTGGAACCGCACCAACCATCGATACATTCTTCGCTGCTAAGTTAAGATCGTAGCTTGCGATTATGGCGCCAACAACTGCGATGAGCGCCCCAGGGACCCGCTTCGATATGCGTCTCGAGATTACTATGATCGCGATGACGGCAACGGCCGCTGCGAGTGTGTAAGGATTCGCGTGAGACAATTGGGGAATAATGCTCAACAGCTTACTGATCGGCCCTTCTCCTGCTCTGCTTGGAAGTCCAAGAATGTCGGGGATTTGGGACACTGCTACCTGCAGTCCTACGCCAATCAAAAAACCCACGAGTACAGTTCGTGAGAGGAAGTCAGCTAGGAAACCCAACCTGACAATGCGCGCCAGGATGAGAAATGCTCCAGCCATCAGCGCCAGAAGACCGGCGTATGCGACATATTGAGGAGTCTCGACTGTAGCAATCCCAACTAGACCCGCTGCAAGCACAGCCGCAGTTGCAGAATCAGCCCCCACAGCCAAGTGGCGTGAGGACCCGAAGCATGCGAACAAAGCTAGAGGAACAATAATCGTGTAAAGCCCAGTGACGACTGGCATGCCAGCAATCTTCGCGTACCCCAATACCTCAGGCATGGCGGCGGCTGCATAGGTGAGACCGGCTACAATTTCCACGGGTACCTGCGCGCCTGAGATCGGCAGTATGCCTCGGAATAGTGGAAAGCTCATACTTTTGTCAGACGCATGTGCGAACGCATGCTTGATGTAACGAGGATTCAATCCGAGCGCCCTACAACGTGCGCGTAGTGACCTCTAACACAAGCTCGTGTATTAATGCGGATTGGTAAGATTCATTATCTCTTTTCAACTATGAATATGGAGATAAAGATGAGTTATGCTAAGAAGTTCAGAGTCGAACCAAGCAGCAAAGTGAAACTCGACGAGATCGACGCTAACTCTAAGGGAGAAGAAAAAGACAAAGAATCAGCCCAGGTTACGATTACGAAGTACGTGCAACGACTTCCTGAACTCCAATATTTGATGTACGCTGAAAACAAACGGTCGCTACTAATCATACTCCAAGGAATGGACGGTGCGGGCAAGGACGGCACGATAAACCACGTTATGTCCGTCATGAACCCACAGGGCTGCCGAGTTTTCGCATTCAAGACACCGTCGGCGAGAGAACAAGCCCACGATTACTTATGGCGTGTTCATGCAGCTGCACCTCGCAAAGGAGAGGTTGCAATATTCAACAGATCACACTACGAAGACGTCCTAGTTGTGCGAGTTCATAATCTGGTTCCGAAAGAAGTTTGGTCTAAACGCTATGATGGGATAAACGCCTTCGAGAAGCAGTTGGCAGACAACGGGACGCATATCCTCAAGTTCTACCTGCACATCGACAAAGAAGAACAGCTTGCCCGATTCAAACAACGCCTGGATGACCCGAGCCGACACTGGAAGATCAGTGAATCGGATTACTCGGAGCGAGAGTTCTGGAACGATTACCAGGAAGCCTTCGAAGACGCTATCAGCAAATGCAGCACCA
>DATKOK010000041.1:0-6060 GCA_035524675.1 Candidatus Methylomirabilota bacterium
GGAAGCACTCCGGTCACACGCTAAGATGAAAGTCACTGAGGAAAGCGCTCACTTCGCTAAGATGAACGCTAAGGGTCAAGGAACACTCGTGTTCCCAGGAACTCCCGAGTCTGAGAGCCCACGCTAAGGAAACTTAGCGAGGTACCCCCTCAATTCCTTTTTTTATTTCCTTTTTTCCTATATTCTACGGGACAGTTCAGATATGCTCGAGATGATCCCCGGTCGAATTGGCCAAGTAATCCTGCTCATTGTCGTGCTCTTTGCGGTCGCGGTGGGCTCGCAGCTTGCCCTAAAACGGAAGTGGAAGGCTCGGGCAATTAGCGGTATCGACAAGCTCGAGGACTGGATCAAACAAGCTAGTCAGCTCAATCGAAGCGTTTTCTTCTCGCCAGGCACTGCAGGGGTAGGATCCACCGACACTCTAGCGGCACTCGCACTCCTTCGATACGTGGCGAAGCTATGCGTTCAGAACGATGCTAAACTAATCATTGCGAACGCGGACCTAAACGTCCAGCAAGTAACCGAGGAAATACTCAAGGACGAATACGACGCGGCAGGAAAATCTGACAAGTATAATGTGGAGTGCGTGCGATACTTATCCGGAAGCATATTTGCTTACGCAGCAGGAGTTATGGGGCTGGTCAGACGAGAACGACCAGCTCTGAACATTTTTCTCGGTGCCTTCTCAGCCGAATCCCTTGAAGTCGCCGAGGCGGGCAGAACCGAGGCCCTCTACCAGTTTGGCGGCACTTCAAGCATTGACCAACTCCCATTCTTCCTCGCCACATGTGACGTAACATTACTAGCAGGAGAGTTGTACGCGGCACAAAGTTATCTCACTAATGACCCCTGGGACATTTCACGGACGGTCGGTGAAGACGTAGGAAAAGCCATCGCGATCTTACTCATACTCGCTGGAACAGTCCTGCTTTCTTTGGGCAGTGATATCATCCTCAATCTGTTAAACCTCTAAGGTGAGAAAATGACCCAGAAACCGAAGATGACTCGATTTGAAATTCTGCTGCAAATAATAATATTCTCAACAGGATTCTTCTACGCATTTACCTATTACGTTAAAGTCTCAACACCAGTAGACCTCCAAGCAATCGCGGACAACTCACTAGCATACCTAACCGCAATGATCATAACCGCATTCGCAATCGGCATCATCAACCTGACGCGAATACATTACCGCAACATCAAGCTCAAACGACCTGACTGGAAATTCAGCGTTGCCCTTCTGGGAAGCCTCTATGGCATGGCAATCTTCAGCATGATATCGTCCCCATTCCAGCTAGATCCACAAGGAATCGTCATTCCAGGCTCGCTGATCAACTTCATCCAGCCAATCTGGAATTTCCTCTACTACAACGTCATGATCTCCATCAACACAAGCATCTTCTCACTCCTAGCCTTCTTCATAGCCTCCGCCGCCTTCAGAGCATTCAAAGTTCGAACAGTAGAGTCAACAATTCTGCTAATTGCAGGACTACTCGTCATAATCGGCGAAGCACCCATCGCGAACCAGATCTGGCCCGGCTTCAGCGCTATTCAGAATTGGATAATGCTCGTCCCAAACACGGCGGGACAACGTGGAATATTGATCGGAGCAGCCCTAAGCATAATCGCGTTCAGCGCACGTCGAATGATAAAATATTCATAGTGAACTAGATATGGTCAAACTAAACCTAGACACCGACCCCCGACCGATCTATCTCCTACTGATCATAGTCATAACCGTGCCAATCCTAACTCGCACGATACTGCCCGTACCGGTTAGCGACACAACCAGAGCGGTCTATGAATTCATCCAGAATCTTGCGCAAACGAAACCCAACAGCCTTGTTGTCCTCAGCTTCGACTACTCGACAAGTCTCGTCCCTGAACTGCACCCACAAGCAATTGTGGTAACAGAACAACTCTTCTCACTACCTCTGAAAGTGATCTTCGTCGCCCAATGGGTTGACGGACCAGCACTCACAGAAGCGGTTCTGGAAACAGTAGACAAAGGCTCCAAGAAATATGGAGTCGACTACGCGACCCTCGGATACATACCAAACATTGCCACGCTAATCGGAATGACTACAAACATCCAACAGTTCTTCCCGGTAGATACCAGGGGAAATCCGACTTCCAGCCTCCCAATAATCCAGGAGTTCCCGGCAGGGAAACAAGCCTCACTCCTCGTGACATTCACGGGCGGTGAACCAGGGGTAGACAACTACTTGCAGTACTGGCAGACTCCATTTGGCATTCCGGTAGCAGCAGGAGCTCCGGCAATAAGTGCCCCAGGCTACATGCCGTTCTACAATTCAGGACAGCTAGTTGGCATTCTGATCAGCATGAAGGCTGCCGCTGAATATGAATTTCTAATTAACGAAGTGGACATAAGCGGAGCCGTCTCAGCAATGGTTGCGCAGTCAGCTTCCTTGTTGCTAATCGCAATCCTCGTGATTCTCGGCAACCTAGCGTACGTATTCCGGAGGTCAAAACGCAAGTGGAGATCGTAGTATGCTGAACATCGCTCAAGCGATAGGGATATGGGTTGCGGTCTTCCTCACACTCATGGTTCTGAGCTTCCTCTACAAGGAAAACCCATTCTTCCGCCTAGCCGAATACTTGACTGTGGGTCTAAGCGCGGGATACGCTTTTGCAGCGGCGCTAAGGCTTTTCATCAATCAATCCATCACCCCGATAATCGTGGGCAATAGCTACGGCTTCATAATCCCGTTGGCACTTGGAGCTATGTTCTACTTCCAGTTTAGTAAGAGATACTCGTATCTGTACCGCTTTCCTCTTAGCCTCGCAATCGGCTACGGACTTGGCGTGACATTATGGAGCTGGATGCAAACCTACTTCGTCGAACAGATTAAGGCAACCATCCTACCAATCAGTGCCAGCGACCCGATAACGACCATTAACAATCTTATCCTCATTCTAGGAACAGTGCTATCCCTGTCCTATTTCCTCCTCTCACGCGAGCAGAAAGGAACCTGGGGAGGCATCACGAGAGCAGGCAAATATCTGATTCTACTCGCTTTAGGAGCCGTCTTCGGGAGCACTGTTCTAGGAAGAATGGCGCTGCTCATACAGAGAATCCAATTCCTAGTTGGCGCCGCCGCATTTCCATGGCCCGCACTAAACCTCGGAACAGCTGAAGAGGGCAGATACGCTCCTATAGGCATACTCCTATTCGTGCCTGTCTTCGGATACTACCTTTACCGGTCGCGCCGAAAAGAGCGGGAGGATAAGATTAAGACTTCTCCTTCGCCAGAGCCTCTACACGATCGATAATTCTGCCCACATTTTCACGCTTCATAAAAACAGCTGTATATTTCGAACCTTCTAGATCAAAGAACCATAGTAGTGGACCCAACGCCACAACACCAAGCTGACTCACCAGGAAGGCAATCGGCCGTACTGTTTCCAACAACATGATCGCGGGGGCTTCTAGACCACGCCTCACAATGGCCCTAGCTAAATTCTCGATCAGCCTATTCTCTTCCTCACTGCTCAAATCAAATTCGGACAAGCGTAACAACTCAAGTTGTCGTCGGGGCATAGTATAAATCTCATGCTCTCTCTAAAACGAACGGATTGATTTGGCGGACCTCTCAAATCTGCTCTCAATATCATCCCTCATCGCGATACTGATCAATTGTATCGCCGCTTATCTCCTCATCCGATCCGCGCGAACTGATCACAAGACAGCTGACGAGAGCAAAGCGGTCGAGGCTCCGGTGGTTGCGGTCGCTGAGAGACCTGCGGAAGAAGTCTACGAGGAGCCAACCAAGGAACAGATTCTAGGCCGGCGCGCCCAGATCATTCATGAGATTGAGCAGGAAAGGGGAACGAAGGTGATAACGCTCATTCACAGGAAGGAACCCTGGGCCGAAGAAGGACCCGTAATCGAAGAATCTGAACGAATCTTGACACAACTTCGAGAAATCGGCCCCGATAAGCCAGTCGATCTGATCCTCCACACGACTGGAGCGTCAAAGTTCGCCGCTCACATGATATCAATGGCTCTCAAATTCCGGAAATCGAAAGTGACTGTGATAGTACCGTACTACGCCCTGGCAAATGGCACGCTTCTAGCGCTTTCAGGCGAAGAGATCCTGATGGAGAAGTATAGCATTCTCGGTACCGTCGAACCCCAATTCGGAGATATGCCAGCAGCATCCGTAATGTCAGTAAAGACGCGCATACCAGCTGAGATGGTCTCAGACTTCATGATACTCCTGGCGGATCGAGCTCGCATGGAAACTGATAACGCCAAGGGATTCATCAAATGGCTACTAAACGATAAGATGGACCCTGACCAACTCGAGCGAGTAGCAGACTTTCTTGTGGGAGGAGGAGTCACTACAAGCACGCCAATAACTCTGGACGTAGTGAGGGCCATGGGTCTGAAAGTGGGTCAGATCCCTGAGAAAGTGTACGAACTCTTTGGAACCATGGAATTTGGAGGAGAGGTACTCCGTTCAAAGTTCAACTGAGGCATTGTGATGACTCTTACTGAAACCCTATTGGGCAGCGCACTCGTAATTGTGTCCACACTCAACCTACTATCAATAATCCGCCTAGTCAAACCGTTCGAACATCCCCCAGAAAAGGAAGAATCTGTCGCAGCTCAAACAGCTGAGACTGTAGAAACTGCAAGTCATAAAGAAGAGCCGGAGGCAGCCCCCCAGCAAATACCTACGACCAAATCAGAAATTCTCGCATGGCGGCGGAAGATAATCAGCGAGATCGAACAGGAGAGAGGTTCCAGAGTAATCATGATGATCCATAAGCGAGAACTCTGGACTGGACCCGGAGAGGACCCCGAGATCGTATTGGAAGATGCTGAGACGGTTCTCCAACAAATTCGACGCACCCCACCCGACGTCCCAATCGATCTAATCTTGCATACGCCGGGCGGAGTCGCTCTAGCAGCAGAAATGATGTCAATGGCAATAAAGTTCCATCCTGAGAAAGTGACCGTTATCGTACCATTCTACGCGATGTCAGGAGGCTCCTTGATGAGCTTGGCAGCGGACAAAATCATGATGGAGAGGTACAGCATGCTCGGTCCAGTGGACCCCCAGATCCCAACGCCTGACGGAAACACATGGCCAGCGGGCTCCCTAGAATCGCTCGTAACGTTGAAACCTCTCCAGAAGGTCTCTGACCGAATGATAGTCATGGCTGACGTTGCGAGGCTAGAGATTGAGAATGCGACCGCCTTTGTAATGTGGCTCCTTGAAGAGAGAATGAGTAAGGAGAACGCAAAGAAAGTCGCGGAGTTCTTCGCTCACGGATACATGTCTCATTCCACACCGATCACGTTGGACGTTGTAAAGGCTGTCGGACTAGATGTCGAAGAAGGCATTCCAGAAAAGGTATACGAACTCTTCAAGACCTTTGGATTCGTTCCAGCGTCGTAAGCACCCTCGCTCGCTCACAATGCAAACAAGAATGGAGACGATGATTCGTGGCCGTAATACGCAAATCATTCCTGGTGCGAGCACCAGCGAACAGAGTCTTCGAAGCACTAATCGACCATACACATTACACGCGATGGTTCGACTTCATCAAGAAAGTAACCTACGAAGACGAAATTCAGGTCGGAACAACATCACACTGGATCACTGAAATCGCAGGCATTAAGGGCGAACTAGACGTCGAGTACAAAGAGTTGCTACCAGGAAGAAAGGTTCGAGTCGAAAACGTCGGCCCTTTCTTTAAGAACTCAAGCGGAACCTTCATGTTAACCGAGAATCCGAAAGGAACCCAAGTCGATTTCGAGATTCAATATGAGATACCCACACTGATACTCGGACAGCTACTTGACCGATTAGTCATAAGCCGAGAACTTGAAAAAGGGTTCGAGCGCGGCTTCGAACGATTGAAGCAAGCAAATCAGAATCCCGCTTTAGCTTGATGACAACCTAAGGTATACGCTTTAGATTAATATCAAAGAGAGTAATATACACAACGAGTCACAACCTTGTCCACGAACACATATGTCTGCCCTGCTTGCAAAATGTTCTTCAAGTCAGAAGAAGAATTGAAAGC
>DATKOK010000042.1:0-10067 GCA_035524675.1 Candidatus Methylomirabilota bacterium
TTCGCTTCCTCTGCATCTCTCGCTAGAGGTTTCTCGCATAGCATCGGCTTGCCCGCTTCGCAGCAAGCTATGGCAGGTTCGGAGTGAACATTGGGCGGCGTACAAATATCAACTACTTCGACTTCCGGGTCACGAATCAGCCCTCGCCAGTCTGAATAGGTTCGTTTGTATCCAAATCTCTCTGCAAAAGACTTGGTAAGTTCTTGATTTCTGCCGCTGACTGCGATTAGAGTTGGACGCTTCAGAATCGGGTAGTAGAAAATTGGTATGTTGAGCCATGCATAGGAATGTACTTTGGCAATATTGTAGCCAATCACTCCAATGCGTAGCTCAGAAGCATGCACTGAGTGTCACTTCGTGGTTCGACTGAAATGACTCAGCCGCCGAGACCGGGCTTATGGTTTAACGGTGACCTTTGCGTCCTCTCTGTTCAGCAGTTTTTCCAAAGCTTTTGGTACGTCCGGGATCGAGTATCGTCCTGTGATGATGGGCGTCGTATCCAGCCTTCCTGATGCCATGAGTTTAATGATGCTGGGCCAGACTCCTGCTCCTGCGTGTCCTTGTGTTCCGTAAGCTTGGAGTGCTCGTACCTGATACATTTCGAAGAAGACAGGCGCAGCTTTGTCTGCTCTTCCGATATCCACGATCTTGCCTCCAATCGTCATGCACTTCTCTGCTTGCGGCATGATGAAGCTTGGGTCACCCGCCGCTTCAACATGCATGTCAACGCCTTCGCCACCAGTCAGCTCGTTAATCTTCTGCCACGGCTCGGTTCCAGATTTCTGTAGCTCGAAGGGGTCAAAGACTTCATCCGCGCCAATGTCTCTTGCTATTTGACCGCGTTTCTTACGTGGCTCAAACGCGAAGATTCGACCTGCTCCAGCAGCCTTCGCAAGACCTACGGCACCTAGTCCTATCGGACCAGTCCCCCAAACGACGACGGACGACCCAGGTCTGAAACCTCCTGCACGAATGAACATACCGTTGTATGCGACGCAAGCCGGCTCTATCAGCGAACCTGCTTCGAAGATCTTGTCGTCAGTACGAAATACTTTCTTGAAATCGTTGATCTTCCAGCAGAACTTCTGGTGTATCTTCATGTATTGCTGGCATCCGCCATCATCCGTAAAACCCATCTCCTGCAAGTTTATGCACTGGTTGAAATTCCCTGTTCTGCACGGGTCGCATTCGTTGCAGTACCACATCTCCTCGCAAACAACATAATCTCCAACCTTTACACCCGTGACCTCACTCCCGACCTTCTCAATTATCCCTGCTAATTCATGTCCTAGCACGACTGGAGTCTTTACCAAGCCTGGATACAGAATGTAGCCGTCCTTGTCGCTCTCGTAGAGATGCATGTCTGAACCGCAGATTCCGCATGCTCTCAGTCTTACAAGGACATCCTTCCCTGAAACTTCCGGGACAGGAATCTCCTCCACCACAACTCGCGGCTTATGCCAAACTCTACTCGCGTAGGTTGCCCTGCGCGTTCTAATCTCCTCATCAGTTGGCGTGTACGTTGATCTTGGCTTCCAATCTGCGTGCAATACAGCTGCTACTTGTTTCTGAACCATAACCAATCGGCAATGCATCTTTGCTTCAGGTAGAAAAGACTTTTTTGTCATTACCGCTCGTATCGACCTCGCGTTCGCAATATGGAGTTACGTGGGAAATCGTCGCGGGAATGATTCCAATGGACAAGCTGAAGTTTGGAGTGATAGGGATGGGCAGAATGGGTCTGTGGCACGCTGAGGATCTGAAGTTCAGAGTCCCAGGAGTTGAACTCGTAGCTGTCTCAGACGTAGACAAGGCGACCGCGGTCAAAGGAAGCAGAGAACTGAATGTTCCTTGGTATCAAGATTACAGGAAGCTATTAGCAATCCGCGACCTTGATGCTGTATGCATAGTAACGTCGACCGACACTCACGCGCCGATTTCAGCAGAAGCTGCCGAGCTGGGGTTGAACGTGTTCGTAGAGAAACCTATGGCTACTACAGTCAGAGATGCAGATCGATTGGCTAGGGCAGTCAGGAAATCTCGAGTGAAACTGCAAGTCGGATTCATGCGCCGTTTCGATCCCGCGTACCTACACGCTAAGGAGATGATTGAAGCAGGCCATATTGGAAAGCCGTTAGTGTTCAAGTCCACGAGCCGGGACCCGTTTCCTCCTCCTCCATGGGCGTGTGATCCGAAACGTGGAGGCGGATTGCAGATTGAGATGCATGCTCATGATTATGATCTGGGACGATGGTTCATGGGCAGTGAGGTTGACACAGTCTACACCCAGGCGGAGTGTCTGGTATTCCCTGAGATCAAGAAGAAGATACCGGAATTTGTTGACAACACTTTGATTACACTCAAATTCAACAACAAAACGATCGGTGTGGTCGAGGGAAGTCTAAACGCGAAGTATGGGTATGATGTCAGAGCTGAGATCTACGGATCCGATGGTATGGTGAACATTGGCGCAATCCAGAGGGTCCCCGTCGTAATCAGCACGAAGACCGGTGCAAACGCAGTAACATCGTACCTAGGGGATAAACAGACACCACATTTTGTTCAAAGATTTGGATCGGCTTACCTTGCTGAGAAGATTCATTTCACGAGAACAATCCAGAAAGACTCGATGGCAACGCCCAGCCTCAGGGACGGCAGAGCCGCCTTAGATATTGGCCTCGCCGCCTTCGCGTCTACATACGCAAGGAAACTCGTTAAGGTTGCAAGGTAATCGGCCCGGCAGGTCACGTATACGGCGGCAATTTTCTTTCCAGTTTTTCTTTTCTTAATCGAGCGTATTCAGGCAGTGGTCCGCCGATTAGAGGAGTAACGTAGTCTACGAATTCCTTGGTTACGAAGTTTGAGTTCTTGTTGATGAACTCGTCAGGAACCTTTCTCGTCTTCAAAGCGATCTTTTCTAGGTCCACGAGGCCCGTGTCTGAGCTGTACGGATTATTCCGTTTTCTAACCAATGTGACCATCTTATCAGATTCTCCTTCGATGGCTTTTGATAATGCGGCTTTTCCCACAGAATAGGCCTCGTTGAGGTCAACTTGAGATGCACATTGCATTGAAACCCTTTGGATAGTCCCCGGTTTATCGTAACGTGCCTTAATTTTCAGTTTCTCTGATATTAGGTTCACAAGATAATCACCGACTCCTCCTAGTTGGGCATGTCCGAACTTGTCAGTGTCAATTCCTTTCGTTGAGGCCTTCACGAATTCTCCTTTCTCGTTCTTCAATCCTTCACATACCGATAAGACTACGCGTCCCAGCCTGTCGTAAACTTCCTTCACGTCCGTGAGGAAGCTGTCCTGAATGAACGGTCGTTCAGGTAGATAGATCAAGTGCGGTCCGCTATCTTCCGTTTCCTTTGCCAGAGCGGTACTTGCAGTTATCCAACCGGTGTCTCTTCCCATTGTTTCGATAATTTTGATTGTATCGCTAGTGTAGATGGCATCAGTGTCTAAGCTGGAGTCTCTAGTGGCTACGGCGTTGAATCTAGCTACGCTGCCGTAGCCTGGGCAATGGTCTGTTACCGGAAGGTCGTTATCGACCGTCTTGGGCACTCCCATAACTTTCAGGTCATATTTCCTCTCAGCGGCTAACTTTGCGGTTTTGTGCGCCGTATCCATAGAATCGTTCCCACCTGCGCAAATGAAGTAACCAATATCATGCGCAGTGAGTACTTCGTAGAGGCGGCTGTAGTCGCGGTCCGACAGCTTGTACCTACATGACCCTAAGGCGGCTGACGGGGTTCTTCTGAGTTTACTGATGGTTGATGGATCTTCTCGTCGTAGATCCACAAGGTCTTCTCTTAGCACCCCGAGAATTCCATTTACCGCGCCGTAAATGCCTCTTATCTTCTCATGTTGTAATGCTTCTTCAACAATGCCAGCGACGCTGCTGTTGATTACAGCTGTTGGTCCGCCCGACTGGGCTACAAGCAGGTTTCGTGGCAAGTTCTTCACTTGAAGAACATTGTTAACTTGTCCAAGTCTTTCCCATGGACTGTTAGCACATGTGATACTGCTTGTTCCGCGGTGTACTTTTGGTGGACGATTCTGCTTACTGCATTTGCGATAGCTGAGGGATCCTCGTCGCCTGGAAAGAGGATGTTTCTTCCAACAAGGGCTCCTCTTACATTGCTGCCTGCAGCCAACCCTTTAGAGAACTCTTTGAGAACGGGGGTGGGATCGCCGAGGGACTCCCCTCCTAGCATGAGTATGGGACAGGTGGTGGCTTTGACAACCGTCTCGAACCCTTCGCAGTAGGGAATTTTCAACCATATTCCTTTGGAGGAATCTCCCAGGGCAGTCGCGATGCCGATGGCCTTGATTAGGCCCTCCGGTCTCTTCACCGTTTTGTAGGCGTCAGCCGTCTTTTCCACGGTGAAGGCTTCGAGGAACGCTGGGATAGAGTACTTGTTCAATTCTGTGACTGCGTTCGCGCAGGCTTCGATTGTCCGAAGTGATCTGTCATCGTTCACATCAAGCCTGAACATGAATTTCGCTCCATCTAGTCTTAGGTGATTGATGGATTCTGCCGTGAATGATGTGAATCGATCATCCATCTCGAATAATGCGCCGCTCAATCCGCCTCTGTTCATGCATCCGATCAATACTTTCTTGTCGAGGAAGCTTAAGCCGCCTTTATCGATCATAAGTTGGTCAACTATCAATAGGTCTTCGATCATGTCGGTTGTCCCCATTACGCCATCAAATTCTGGGCTTGATATCACTCGCAGAGCTCGGCCGAGGTATTCCTGTCTATTTCCCATCAAGAGCGGATCACTTCCAGACTTCGTTAATCCTCTGGCCGGGTGATCGCAGGCGAGAATTGCAAGTTTGCCATCAGTAGTGAGTTTCTCTCGCCGTTTTCTGCGCAGTGCAGATCTCTCAATTATCTCAGGGTCATTTACTCTCACATCGGTAATCCTTCTGAATATTTTTTCCGGGAAGAAGGTTTGGAGATCGAATTTGTAGCCGGGTGCAGTCATATGATGCTAGCCTCCGATAGCTGAACGGGAAAAATGCGTCTGCTATTTGAGAATTCGCTTCTTCATGTTACGATATTCTCAAGGCTCAAAGTATGCAGCTAACACTCATTTGTGTAGTCTTATTATTCCATCGAATATGGTCTTTGCGCGTTTCTCCACCTGCTTCGAGGTACCGAAGTTCGCTGGGCCAACCTTCTCGACAACAAAGGAAGCAACTGCGGAACCAATGGCTGCGGACCATGGAAGATCCCCGGTGCGGATCCACGTTACGAGAAACGCCCCAACAAAAGCATCACCGGCTCCCGTGGGGTCCCGGACACGGGTCTTGTAGGCAGGGATCCTGAACACTCCTCGATCCTTTGACCACATCAGTGTACCAGCCTTGCCTTTAGTGATTAGAATGACTTCAGGACCCACCGAGTTCAGCTTGTGAGAGGTCCGACTTCTTCCGATCAATGCAGAAGCTTCGTCTTCGGACACTTTTAGGACGTCAAGATGTTTTAGGAGCACATGATTTCGAAGGCTTGATCTTCGAATTTCTCCATCCCGGAGCACACGCCGTAAGTATCCCTGAGGATCCAGGCATGTTACTGAATTTCGACGCGTAAGAGTCATCGCAATGGACAATGGAATTTCGTCTAGTATTGGACCCATGTGTACCGCTGATGATTCAGGAAGCTCCGAGAGGTCACGACGTGTTAACGGCGTGCATTTCGAAGCCAGCCACATGAACCTCCTACCATTTACGTATTTTATCTTGAAGGCAGTCGTTTGCGAATTGCATTCTCGGACGTGTTCGATATTCACACCTCGCGAACCCAGCCAGCAGAGTCTTCCTTCACCATAGTCATGACCCACTTTGCTTGCTACTACGACGGACGCATCAAGGGCACGAGCCCCTAGACTCGCATAAACACATGGGCTACCCATTTGTGGCGCGTACTGTTTACCGTCGCGTGAGATGTAATCGAGCACAAGATGCCCGATGACTGCCAAATCGTACATGCTATGAGACCCTGTTGCCGTGCAACCGCACCTTCTCACATACAGCTTCAAGAATTAGACTTGCTGGTCCGTTTCTGGCTCACATCATTGAGTGAGCCACTCAATTGAACTTGTAGAAGCTACCGTCGTTGCAAACAGCATACTTGATTATTAGGAAAACGTTCTCAATCAGAAAGCTGCGTGAAATGATGCGCTTTTCCTTCGTAGTCTCCGGCGGTCTTGGATACAAGATCGAGAATCTCTTTCATAATGAATCATCGTTCGACGAATTCGCAAAAGCCCTGCGCATCCTTAGGGAGCACGGATTCGAAGGCGTTGAGCTCAACCTTGGTTTTGACGACGAGTATCGACTACGCAAAATCAAGACAGTGGTAGATGAATCTGGGCTCAAAGTCGGTGCCATCGGTACGGGTATGGTATACGCAAAGGAACGACTCTCTTTCACCGAAGGAGACGCTGAAAAACGCTCGAAAGCTTTGAACATCGTGAAGAACCTGATACGCTTCGCCTCTAGTCTACATGCCGCGGTTGTAATTGGGCTCGTGAGAGGCTCCCCTGCACAACCTGACGAGACAACCTATGATCAGCTGCGGGAGAACCTGACCCAATGCGATAGAGTGGCGCATGAAAAGAACGTACGAATCGCTTTGGAAGCCATAAACAGGTATGAAACAAGCCTATTGAATACTGCAAGTGAAGCAGCTCAGATAATTGAACAGGAGAAACTGACCGCAACCGGTCTCCTCCTAGATACATTTCACATGAATATTGAAGAACAGTCGATTAGCGATTCCATTCGAAACAACGCGCACAGAATAGTGCACTTCCACATAGCGGACAGCGACCGTTGGCCTCCAGGCCACGGACACTTGGACATCTCCACGCTACTACACACGCTTGAGACTTCAGGGTACAACGGATGGGTTTCTACAGAAGCCCTTCCCAAACCAAACAATGCTCAAGCTGTAGCTGATACAGCCGAGTTTCTAAAGAGTCAGAAATTCATGCGACCCTGAGTGTTCAACGGATCGAACCTATCTCCAAGTCGCGTTGTGACCCATTACCCTTAAACTGTAGTTCTCTTTCTGCGAATTCTCGCGATAGCTCATGGTCTCCAAAAACTCACTGGCGCTGTACGGCGGCAAACCCGTTAGGAGCCAACCTCTGCCCGTGATGCACCCCGGATCATCTCAAATTGACGAAGAGGAGATAAACGCAGTTCTCGAGGTTCTCAAGTCTCAATCTCTTTATCGATTCTACGGTCCAAAATTCATGAACATTACTGGCAAGTTCGAGAAAGAATTCAAAGAATATGTTGGGGTGAAGTATGCTCTAGCCGTATCCTCCGGTACCGCAGCCCTACACGCTACACTAGTGGGACTAGGTGTCGGCCATGCAGACGAGGTTATCCTACCCACTTATGGCTGGGTAGCATGTCCTGACGCGATTTACGCAAGCGGAGCCACACCCGTATTAGCGAACGTTGACGAATCATTAACACTTGACCCCGCGGATGTCGAATCAAAGATCACGAATCGCACTAAGGCCATTTTAGCAGTCCACATTCGAGGAGTCACATGCGACCTCGACGCGTTATCCAAGATTGCGAAGAAGTACCAGGTACTTCTAGTCGAAGACGTGGCCCAGTGCGGCGGCGGAACTTACCATGGGAAGAAGCTTGGCTCGATAGGGGACGCTGGCTCCTTCAGCTTCCAACTCAACAAGATGATCTCAGCAGGCGAAGGAGGCGCAGTAGTCACGAACGACCAAACAACCTACGAACGCGCCGTAATGTTCCATGATGTAGGAACACCTTACCGGGCGTTTTCAGAGAAGAACTTCAACTTCATAGTCAAACCGTTTCCCGGAGTCAACTATAGACAGAACGAAATCTCCTCAGCAATACTCCGAATCCAACTGAAGAAGATGGACGCGGTCGTATCCAAGATTAGAGCAAACAAGGCAGTAATCAAGAAAGGCATGTCCGACATCAGCGGCGTGAAGTTCAGGAAGCTCCCTGACCCGCAAGGAGAAGTTGCGGTCGGCCTCGTATTCTTCGTCGAAACCCCAGAGAAGGCGCGAGAATTCCGAGACGCTCTAAGAGCTGAAAATATCCGAACCGAAAGCGGAGCCTATCCTGGCGTACTCTATGACCCCGCAGTAACCGACGGCCACGTATTCCTCCATTGGGGCCACATAATCAGGGACCTTGAACGCGTCAGAGACAAGTACGCGCAGTCTATCAACCTCATGAGCCGCGCGGTGCACCTCGACATCAGCCCACTATTAGGAGAGGCTGAACTGAAAGACATCGATACCGCCATACACAAAGTTGCCAGCGCCATCTTGTAGACGCAACCTACCGAACTACAAGGCTCTGCTCCCACGGTAGGTGGGCCAGCAAAGGCTTAGTTGTAGAAAAGACATCCGCGTTTGTTGCTGAGAGTCATGCCCGAAAGAGTCAAAGCAGCAGTAATGGTGAAACCGGGAGAAATTCAACTTACAGAGTTCCCGTACCCGAAGGTTCCACCCAGCGCCGCATTGGTTAGAATGGAAATGTCTGGAATTTGCGGAACGGACAAACACATGTTCAAAGGAGAAACAGAACATCCTGGCGGTCACGAGACGACATTCCCGATAATTCCCGGTCACGAAAACGTGGGCATAATTGAGGAATTAGGTTCAGCATCAAAGCTTGAAGTGGAAGATCGGAAACTGCAGGTCGGAGACCGCGTCGTTCCAATATGCGACGTTACTTGTGGCCAATGCTACATTTGCCGGTCAAGTTACGGTTTCACCACGTCATGTCTAAGAGACGTCGGCTACGGCACGACGTTAAGTTGCAAGAATCCTCCACATCTTTTCGGTGGATGGGCAGAGTACATGTACATTCTGCCTCAAGCGTTGCTGGCGAAAGTTCCGGACGGCGTACCGCCAGAGGCAGCAGTCATCACAGAAGTACTTTCCGTGCCCTTCTGTGGCTTCGACAAGGCAATGAGCCCCTATCCGTTGGGCAAGGAAGGCTTCGGTCCCGGAGACACAGTAGTCATCCTCGGCGCAGGCCCACTAGGCGTATGTCATGGAATCATGGCGAAGATGATTGGAGCCGAGAAAATCATAATCGTAGGAGCGCCCGAATCAAGATTAGAGTTAGCGAGGAAGATTTGCGCAGATCACACAGTGAACATCAATGAGATTTCGGACCCGGAAAGAAGGCTTCGAGAGATAATGGCTCTGACGGACAACCGTGGAGCCGATCTAGTGGCGGAGTGCGCAGGCGTTCCTGAAGCGGTAACTCAAGGACTGGACATGCTCCGAGTGGGTGGAACCTTGCTTGTTGCAGGGAACTACATCGACATGGGATCGACGCCAGTAAATCCGCAACGGCAAATTCTGAGCAAGAACGCTCGAATCATTGGAGTTAGCGGACAGACTGCGTCTTCCTATGCGGGTTCTCTACGGTTAATCAGGAGGTTCATGCAGACACTCCCAATAGAGAAACTTGTAACACATAGGTTTAGAATTGAAGAAGCAGAACGCGCATTGTTAACCGCTATCTCAATGGAAGGTATGGAAGTCGTCGTTACACCTCGATAAAATTTACTGTTGCACTAGATATTGCGTTTAGATTGCGAGAACAATCGGTTTACCCTCGCTGAATCTGCTCAATCGAAATTCTCTGATGTCGACTCCGGAGGTTTTTCCCCGAAGGATGAATTCCGCTACAAGTCTTCCTGTTACGGGGGAAAATCTGAAGCCGTGACCACTCATTCCTACAGCACAATAGAGTCCGGCTATGTTCGGAATTTCGTCCAGAATTGGATGCCCATCTGGGCTCACATCATATGGCCCGGAGTAGCCTCCTTTACTTATCGCTGCACCCATGCCTGGAAATCGATGCACCACCTTCTGAGAGTATCTTAGAACCCTGTCTGAATCTATGCCTTCATTATAATTATCCGGATCCATCGGTGACCCTGGACTCTCGATCTCGCCAACCAGTGTCTGCTCGCCCTCTGGTTTCATGTAAATATCGTTCACGAAATCATCTGTTACCATGTGG
>DATKOK010000043.1:0-6431 GCA_035524675.1 Candidatus Methylomirabilota bacterium
GCTACTTCGACGCCAACCGCTTGCGCCGCTCTTATCGAGCTTTCTCTCTCTTCGGGTGTGAGTTTGTGTTCGATGCCTTGTCCTCCGATGTGGATGTTGCTTCGCCATTCATGGGCTGCTGCTCGGCGTTTCATGGCTGCAACAACTTGGTCGTTGACGATGAAGACGCGAATGTCTTCTCCAGGGTTTGGCATGTACTTTTGGAGACATATCATCTGATCCAATTCAGAGAGTGTGTCTATGATTGGGCCGGCCTCTTTCAGGTCTCTAACTCGCATTACTCCAATCCCTTGTGTTCCCGTTAATAGCTTGAGAACTATGGGTGGTGGTAGGTACTCCATGAGGTCCTCGCTTCTGTTTCGCGAGGCTACGAGGACGCTTTCGGGGATTCTGATTTTCGCTGCGTGGAGAGCTTGGAGTGCAAGGTACTTGTTTCTTGCTGTGAGCAGCCCATTTGTGGAGAGAGTCGTTGGGAGTCGCATCAGTTCAAAATGTTTTAGTAGAACTAACCCTAGTTGCGTGAGGCTTCTGCCTATTCGCGGGATCACCACATCTAGGCCCGATAGAGATCTGTTCTCGTAGATTGCGTCGGCTTTGTCGCTCTCGAGCGTGAGGTGGATAGTCGGGGTGTGTAGGTAGATGGGTTCTGAGCCTTTTTGTTTCACAGCTTGAATGATTTGTGTTGTGGCCCAGAAGTCTTTGTTCTTCGACAAGATGCCTATTTTCATGTGAGCGACCACTGGATCTGTGTGCGCTTAATACGCGGATTCTTGATAAACGGTACGTCGGTGTGGTTAAGCTGCCGGGTAAAGATAGGGTTCTGATTGGTCCAGTTGAATATGTGAAGGTGATTGGTCATAATGGTGAGGCACGGGTTAAGGGCAAGATTGACACTGGTGCTTCGAGGACTTCGGTCGATGTGTGGTTGGCGGCGAATATTGGTTTGGGTCCTACTGTTGACGTCGCGAAGGTGAAGTCTGCTCTTGCCTCTCAGGTCCGAACGCGGCCTTTGGTTCGCGGCGAGGTTGAGGTGGGTGGCATAAGGTTCGCTTTGCCCGTTACCGTGAATGATCGTTCGGACATGCGATATCCCGTGCTTGTCGGGATGGATATCTTGAGATCAGGCAGATTCCTAATCGACCCGACGAAGAAACCGCCGCCTCGTTATCGTACGAGTAGGGCATCTCACTGAAGAGTCGGTTAAACTCTCTCTGCCGCTGAGAGAGAAAACTGTAGTATTGGAGTCTTAGTTGTTCTTCTCGGTTGGCTCTATTTGGGTTGGTTTCGCTAGAAAGTCGTGTGCTTTTTGGAGTGTGTCTTTGGCGTTCTTGTAGGTGAGTCTCTCCATCGCTCTGTCGTAGGTCAGCCAATCGAACCCTACATGTTCTCTTGAAAGGCGTACGTGTTCTATTGGCGATTCCAGCAGGTAGAAGACCACTTCCTTTCGTACGGTTCTGCCTGCTCTTCGGTAGAAGTAGCTTATTGCTTCTCTGTAGCCTTCGATGAACTTGAGGTCCGTGAGACCAGTCTCTTCCTCCGTCTCCCGTAGTGCCGTTTGTCTCTCGTTTTCGCCCTTTTCTACGTGTCCTTTTACGAAATCCCAATGTCCGCCTTCGTAGTGGAGCAGAAGGTACTTGTTTGCTCCATTTTTGCGGAAGATGACTGCTCCGCATGACTTCTCCGAAGGCATAGGTTTCACTTGGCGCAGTTGTGGTATAATGGTAATTAATCGTTTTGCAGGGATTGGTGAGTTCACTGAACGGGTAGAATACTTTCGTTTATGCGCGTTTAGTGATTTGATCCACTTTGTCCTTAAGATCGGAACTTTTGTTCATGACGCCGTGTCTCTCGCAATAGTAGAGCGTCTCCTTCTCAGCGTCGGTGCTCTGACTCATCTTCGACATTTCCTTCGCGCAGAGAGGACATTTCACGGTTGGGACCGGCTATCGACCATCTAGCGATTATCGTTCGCTTATTTAAGACTGCTCAAAACCTCAATCTTGAGCAAAATTGGTTGCTGAAGAACCTTTTGCTCCATACCATCCGGACATCGTATGGCGATGAGGATGTTTTTCCTTATTCGTTATGCACTTGTGAACTGGTCAAGGGTGCCTGGGGCTGGTAGTCCTGCAAGTTCTCTTTCAATATGGTTCTGAAGTCGCTTCAGAACTTTTTCATGTCCAGGTCTCGCTATTCCGAGCATCTGCATTATTTGAAGACAATTCTCGGGAGCGTACCCGTGAAAATGGTTGTTGAAGATGCCGAAGGTTCTTTTCGTGTTCTTTGCGACTTCTCTGACTTTGGGCGTCCATTCCTGGAGTTGTTGGTTTGTGTAACGATAGTTGTACCAGGGTTGTTTGCCGTGTCCGTGCCATCTGATGTAACCGATGTCTGATGTTACGTGTATTTCTGGCGGGAGGAGGGGTTCGTCAACGATACAGTAGGCAGTTTCGTATTTGGATAGAATTTGCCAGGTCACGTCGTTGATCCATGATTGATGCCTGAACTCGATCACGTAATCATATCGTCTCGGAAGCGCGGCTAGAAAATTCTCCAGTAGCTTTTCATCGTTCCTCAGTGAGGGAGGAAGTTGGATGAGGAAGCATCCTAGCCGGTCTTGTGTCAAGAGTGGGTCGAATAGTTGGACAAATCGTTCCAGTTCGTCTTGTGATTTCTCGTCCAAGTTTAGTCTGAGGTCGTGTGTGAATTTTCGATTTATCTTGGCGCTGAACATGAAACCTCTCTTCGTGTGTCTGGTTAGACCGAGAATTGTCCCTTCGTCGGGCGTCCTGTAGAATGAGGAGTTCAGTTCAACCGTGTCGAAGACTGAGGCATATTGCTGGAGCATACTCTGGTCAGGATCGTAAAGGGGGCCTAGCCATTCCTTGTATGACCAACCGGCGCAGCCGAAGTTCATGGTCTGCTTCTCCGATATCTCGGCCACCCTCAGATAGTGAGGTTTTGCCTTGCATATTTCTCCGTTGCGGGAAATTTAGGTTCACTCGTGAGTGACAACTCTGAAGACCGAAGAGCTAAAGTCTGATCTCGCCTCCCATTGAGCGTACGTCGTGTGCAAATTGAGGTTCATCAAGCTCGCTGAGACGTTTGAGAAGGTTGAGGCGACAACCAAGCGGCTTGAGATGACCAGCCTTCTGGTGGAGCTGTTGAAGGGTACTCCGACGGAGGAGTTGGGCCGTGTTGTGAACCTCTTGCAAGGCCGGTTATATCCGGATTTTGTCGGCGTCGAGTTGGGTGTTGCGGATAAGCTGCTTACGAAGGCTATCTCGGAGGTTACTGGAAAGGCCGAGGTCGCTGTGGAGAGTGTCTACAAAAAGACGGGTGATCTTGGCCTTTGCGTTGAGCAGCTACTCGGCAAGAAGTCTCAATCAACATTGAGCCAGCAGCCATTGACCGTCAAGAGTGTGTATGATACGTTCGTGAAGGTCGCCAAAGCTTCAGGGTCAGGATCGGTTGAGACGAAGATTCGACATCTGACCAGCCTCCTGAATAATGCAACTCCACTCGAGGGGCGGTTCATTACGAGAATCGCGATCGGCAACCTAAGGTTGGGAGTGGCAGACATGACAATACTGGACGCGCTGGCCATTGCTTACGGAGGAGGAAAAGACGCTAGAGCTCCCCTGGAGCGAGCCTACAACCTGTCCTCCGACCTGAGTCATGTTGCTGAGGTCGTTGCCCAAGAAGGTCTGGAGGGCGTAGAGAAGTTCAAGATTTCACTAGGTCGCCCGATTCGACCTATGCTTTGCGAACGTTTGCCGTCAGCAAGCGAGATCCTTGAGAAGCTAGGCGGAGTAGCCGCTGCAGAATTCAAGTACGATGGGCTCAGGGTACAGGCACACGTCGGCAGAAAGAGTACTCATCTCTTCTCACGCAGGCTTGAGAATATTACTGATCAGTTTCCTGACGTTTCAAGCAATTTGAAAGAATGCGTGAAGGCTGACGAAGTAATCGTTGAAGGCGAATGCGTGGCAGTGGATCCTCAGACGGGCGACATGCTGCCTTTTCAGGTAATCTCTCAACGTAGAGGAAGGAAGTATGACATTAGCAAAATGTCAGAAGAGGTCCCCGTCACCGTCTTTCTCTTCGATCTACTCTACGTCGACGGTCATGACATGACCAACCTTCCCTACCCGCAAAGGCGAAAGGCGTTAATGGAGATAGTTCAACCCGCCGCACATGTTATGATCTCAGAACAGTTCATAATCCGCGATCCTGAGAGGGTGGAGGAGCTGATGAATCAGGCCGTAGCGTCAGGCTGTGAAGGCCTAGTAGTCAAAAGCCTGTCGAACGAGTCAGTATACCAGGCAGGTGCGAGAGGCTGGCTATGGATCAAGTACAAACGCTCCTACAAGGCGGAGGTCCAAGATACAGTCGACTTAGTACCGGTCGGCGCATTCGCAGGAAGGGGAAGACGAGCCGGCGGATACGGCGCTCTTCTAATGGCGGTCTACAATAAGAAGGAAGACACGTTCGAAACGCTCTGTAAGCTCGGCTCAGGCTTCACAGACGAAGACGTATCTAATCTCCCCAAGATAATGCAACCCCACCTGATCAGGAAAAAGCATCCCCGCGTGAACTCGCTAATGGAACCAGACGTGTGGGTCATACCCACAATCGTGCTGGAAGTTGCCGCAGACGAGATCACATTATCACCCCTCCACACCTGCGCACGAGGAGCAGTCCGACCAGACAGTGGACTCGCGCTACGCTTCCCACGATTCACAGGAAAATGGCGCCAAGACAAATCCCCAGAAGACGCAACAACATCAGAGGAAACACTTGAAATGTACCAGAAACAGTTGAAGAAGATCGACAGCACATAAGCAGATTGACAGTTTACAGATGAACTATTCGTCTACGCTTAGGGGCCTTAATCTTCCAAAATCCAGACGAATCACGATAATACTCAACATTCTCCAAGGTCTTAAGTCCTACGAGTACTAATGAGTATTCGTTAGTATATTTAAGACTTCGTAATGCTCATAAGGTCTCATAGGACTCATGAGGCCTAAGCCGGTCTTCCATGTCCCAAACGCTCGACATCATACGGTTGCAAGGGTTTCGCGGACAGTACAGAATTACCATACCTCATCAGATGATTGAGAAATTGAAATGGCAGAAAGGCCAACCTCTCTTCATATCGTTAGAGGGATCTAAGCTGGTGGTCGAGCAGGTAACGAAGAGGTAGATAGCTACAGGCACCTCTGCTGATCTCCTGAAAAGGACGACTTCTCAAGGATTTGAGGATGCAATGAGCGTCGCCGGGGGTTGTATCCAATGGTCTTGTCTTGGGTCATCAAAATTGGGTAACTTGATAAACATAATTCACCAATATGTCCAATGGCCCTAATGTTCTCTCGAATTCTGGTTGCGGTTGACGGCTCGCCGTTCGCCGAGAGAGCTCTCGCCCAGGCAGTAGATTTGTCAAGAAAATACGGCGCACGATTGCTTATCGTCCACGTCGTGCTTCGCAGGTTTTACGCTGTTACCCCGTCTGAGGCGGGCGTGCTTGCAACAACCGTATTCGTCAAGGAGATGGAATCTGAAGGCAAGAAGATCATTGCCAAATCAGAAGAAGTCGTAAAGGCAGCAGGCGTGACGTACGAAAGCAAGCTTGTTCAAGGAGTACCCGCAGACGAAATTGTACGTATTGCCCAGGCAGAGAAGGTTGACCTTATCGTGATAGGAAGCAGAGGACTTACTGAAGTGCGAGCTTTCCTGCTCGGTAGCGTCTCAGACAAGGTAACCCATCACGCAAAGTGCCCAATCCTAATCGTGAAGTAGTGCAACCCTACTCCGATGCATCTCCGATACGAAAATGCCAAAACGGAAGAAGAATAGCGAGCTGCGAATTCAGATCTGAGAGCGTTTTCAGGGTCAGGGTAGAGGTTCGGATGGTGGAGGCTCCACTGATGGAGCCGTAGGTTCAGGTTGCACAGGTGGAGCTACCGGTTCAGGCGCCATGGGCGGAGGCAACTCTTTCTTCACCTTTTTCTTCTTCTTTACGGATCGCTTAGCTTTCTTCTTTGCACTCTTCTTTGCTTTGCGCTTAACCAATCACGCGCACCGGGCTAATGTCAGCCCTCTTATCATAATAATTCTTCGATGGTATGTCACGAGTCCGACTGACACGTCGAGACGTTAAAGCGTTCGCCATTTTGTCTAAGCAACTGACTCGTAAGACATTTAGCGAACCAATCGTGACAGTTCAATTTGACTTGAACGCTCCCACTGGGCGAAGAACTTGGAAGTTGCGGGCGAATTGACTGATCTCAATGCGCGTTTTGAAACCTGCAAGTGATGACTACGAGTGTTGAAAACCAACTAGTCAGAATTGGTCGAATTCTTAATCATAAAATGGCGTCAAAGTCGAAGATAACCTCGTAAGCGATTTATCATTGCCATCATAG
>DATKOK010000044.1:0-16606 GCA_035524675.1 Candidatus Methylomirabilota bacterium
TCCAACACCGCTTTTCCCTCTCCCACGGTCACTGATTTCGGTGTGAACTCCGCAGTAAACGCTTTTGCATAGAAGTATTCCATGAGCTGTTCGATGGCTTCTCTCCCATTCGCTTTCTGGCCGGAGGCCATCACTTCGAACACAGCATTGTCAGCAAGGACAGAGGCATCATGGCCATGCAAGTACTTCTCGATTACCTGACGCGTTCCCTCTAATGACGTCATGATAGAAACACTCGCGCCAAACGTATTTAATACAGTTAGGCGATCAGCTCACACGAACGAGTCATGAATGCTCGCTCTGCGTTATTTTCGTTTTCCTACTTACCGATTTAGACGAGAGATCTGAACGTAAGCAACTGCCATGTCTAACGAGGGATCAACTGTTCTCCGACCCATGGACACAGGACGTTGTGGTATGTTGAAGAAGAGGAGTGCATTCACCCTATTCTTCGCTAGGACCATCGCGGTGTTCAAGGTGTATGTGAAACTATCAAGTAACTTACTCCAGTGAAGCATTCTATCTCGAAACATTTCATTTTCGCCTGCCCGAGCGTTTGGATGTTTAGTAATTAAAGGGCAAGGCACGTTCAACGATTGCATCTGGTAGTCACAATATGTGATTACGCTAATGATCGAAAGACAACCCCTGAAGTCCTCAGGAAAGTTGTGTAGCTCAGGGAATATTTGCAATCATACTTAATGCAGATAGTTGGTAACGGGGAACCAGCGGGGATTTAGTACGTTCGCCTGTATTCTCAGAAGGACTTGAACTCTAGGAGTGTCAGAGTCGAAGGGATTTGAACCAGAAAAGTGGCGGGTCCGGAGGGATTTGAACCTTGTCGACCCGTCCGGGTTCTCGACCTTCGGGTTTCCCTCATTAGGTTAAGAGCTTCGGCCGAAATCTTCGTCCGCCGCTCTACCTTTTCAGGGCATATGATTCGATGCCTGGCTGAGCTACGGACCCGCTGAAATCGAAGTTGCCTAAGTGGCATTAAAGTATTGTTCGCCCCTCAATGAGGGGCAGAGTGGGTGAGAGTGGGCGAGCTAATCTTCATCGGGTTAGGTTTGCATGACGAATACGGTCTGTCGCTTCGGGGTCAACTTGAGGCGAGGACATGTGATTTTCTCTTCGCTGAGTTTTACACTAGTCGAATGCCCGGTCTGAGCGTGGATGGATTGGAGAGGCTTGTGGGAAAGAAGGTTCAGGTGGTTTCACGACGAGATGTTGAGGAGGGCGCGGAAGAGATAATCTTGTCCAAGGCTGAAACGGGGCGAGTAGGTTTCCTTGTGCCTGGTGACCCCCTCGTTGCGACCACGCATGTTGATTTGAGGCTGCGAGCTTTGAAGTCAGGGATCGGTTCCCGAATTATTCATGCTGGTTCGGTGGTTTCAGCAGCCGCGGGCGTGACTGGTTTGCAATCGTACAAGTTCGGGCGAACTACGACGGTCCCTGTTTCCTATGAAGGAGATTTTCCGTTAAGCGTGATTCAAGCCATAGCGACGAATTTGACCTCAGGACTACATTCATTGGTTTTGCTCGAGATTGACGTGGAGAACGGGCAATTCGTTACGATTCCGACTGCACTGAAGCTACTCTGGGCGAACTCGAAGAATGTATCAGGTTCCCCAATTTCTGACACCACGTTGGTGGTGGGTTTGGCTCGACTTGAAGCACCTGATATGCAGGTGAAGGCTGGGAAGCTTGCGGATATAATGCGCTTTGATTTTGGTGAACCCCCCTATCTGCTAATCTTTCCGGGGAAACTACATTTTGTTGAAGCCGAAGCTTTGCAGTTGATCTGTCACGCTCCGAAAGAGTTGGTTAGCTAATGGCCGTTAGTGAGAATCCGGCTGAACGCGCTGAACGATACATAAAATCGTTCGAGAGTGCCCTTGAGAAGAATCGAATCATGCTGGCGGATTCCTCAATCAAGACCGCAAACATAAAAACCGTATCGGACGCGATGCAGAGATACTTGAAGGACGCAAGATTCTACCTGGAGAACCAGAAACCGACAACCTCTCTCGCATCTATCGCCTACGCCGAGGGACTCTTGGACGCATTAGCGTTCTTGGGGCTCACAAAACCATCGGAGTAATAACTTTAGAAGGGAACATTCCTCTCAGCAGCAACGGCGGCAGGATTCACCATGAGTGTGCCACAGGACTTGAAATCCATCATCAAAGCCGCCTACGTCATGCAGATGCGACATGGACCACTCACTGAAAATGAAATTCTCTCAATCGCTACCGAAACGGAATTGAAAGATGCGATTCAGAAAGGGTATATCATAAAACACCGCAATGAACCTCGATACTCACTATCAGGCGCCGGTCGATCAGAGATCAAAGTGGTTCTAGCTGGAGGAGTTTACGACGTTCTCCACCTGGGTCACTTAGCCGCTTTATCTGAAGCAAGAACTCTGGGAGACGTGTTGATCGCAGTAGTTGCGAGTGACTTAACGGTTGAGATGTTGAAAGGTCGGAAACCAATCTTTCCACAAGAGGACAGAAGAAAATTAGTTGAAGGTTTGAAGCCTGTCGATAAGGCAATCTTGGGGTACGAGGACGTCGGGATGGGTTATGAAGAGGTGTTGATGGAGGTCATGCCTGACGTCGTCGCCTTCGGGTATGATCAGGAGAACCTTGAGAGAAGTGTCAGGGAGATCATTACGAGACACAAGCTCCGGATTCAAATGACTAAGCTTTCAAAGTATGAGAATGAAAAGTACCTGAATTCTACTTCTGTGAGGCAAAAGCTTTCTGAAACGTTGAGCTGAATGCTCTAACTTTTACAGTGTCGCCGTCCTTGAGGTGAAGTTGTTCTCTCAGAAACTTTGGGGAGATTAGTTCAACGACGTCTCCGGAGTAATGTGTTCGTACGGGAAGAATGAGTGCTCCATCCACCTTATCGGCGATCTTGCTGAGGAAGCATTTTGCGGGGCCGAAACTTCGTCCTCCGTCAGTGAAACCCTCAATGAGTATAAATGGGGAGGCTTCGAGAAAGCGCACTTCCTCTTGGTCGTCCTTGCGGACTCGCAAGTTTAAGGTTCCGGGATAGGGCTCGAAGCCTAACTTTGAGAGGAACTGTCGTTTGTAGGCTTCTTGGTTGACGTAGTATGCTCCTTCACCCATACCGGAGAAGACTGCTCCTTCGAATATCGTCTCAGTCTTTTTCATTTCGAATGCTCGTTTGAGTGTGATGAACATTCTATCCAAGTGCTTGATTCCAGTCTCGGTTATCTTGATTGATTCGCGACGCCCCAATTTCACACGATGAATTAGACCCAGTTTTTCTAACTCAATCAGATGTCTAGAGGCTGTTTGCTGCGAAGTGCCAAGTAGTTTCGCTAGCTCGGTGGTTGTGAATATTACCTCGTCTGGGTAGGCTCCGACCTCTATCAGTTTGTAGAGGGTGATCAGTAGACTGGGTTTGATCTCTTCAGAAGACACTTTCTCTTGGTCACCTCTTCATGAGCCAGTCGTATTGGGAGTGGCCCTTTTGGTGTGAGGCAGTATTTGACAATTCTAACTGCGTCTTTGAGGGAGATCTTATGTCCTACGCTTACATAGATTTTCTTCCCGCTCTCGGGCAACTTGATTATCGTCGCGATCGTCGTCCCATCATTGTCCGTTACTGTATCCCCCTTTACTCGTCCGAACAGCAGGCTCTTGGCAACTCCGATCGTTGGTCTATCTAATGCTAATCCTACGAAACAGGCGAGGCCAAACCTTCTCGGATGAGCGATGCCGTGCGCATCTACCAGGCATATGTATGATTTCGGCCTTAGGCATCGTATTGCATGTACTACTGCTGGAGCTTCGCGGAACGCTAAGAGTCCGGGTATGTATGGGAACCTTGTAGATTCCTCTACGCCGCTTGTTTTCGACAGTTTCAGCTTCTTGTAATCCACGAGTGTGGCGGACGCGATTGTTCGATCGTTGACGTATGTTGCGTCGCAACCGACGAGGTTGATGATCTTTGTCGGAAGCTCGCTCTCTTCGCTGACTTGTGGAGCGAGTTTCTTTTGTAGTCTTATTGCCTCTCTAACGCTGATCTTAGCTGATAAGTTGAGTTTCAAGCTGACTCGCGTTTAGTTCTGGAGGTCGTGGACCCTAACCTGCGTTCGAGGCTCCGAACTGCTTTCTCTAATGACACGCGCCGCATGTCCGAGGCGACGTCTCCTCGAGTTGTTTCTAATATTCTTCGGGCGGCGTCCAGTTTTCTTCTGAAGTTCGGGAGGATGGAGGTTCTGTCTAGAGAAAACAGGTCCTCGTATACTTTCTCCATCTTTGAGAGAAGGTGCTGCGCATCTTCTGTCTTGCCATTCCTCAGACAGTCCAGTATCATCCGTCGCATCTCGCCGATGAAATCGAGCATCCCAAGGAGATAGGCTGTACTGCTTGTTCCAATTTCATGCAGTGATGCAAGTTTGCCATTCTTCTTCATCTGAAGAAGTAACCTTCCTTCTGCATATTCTTGGAAGGCTACGAGTACTTGTCCGAATTGCGGTAACTCAACATGCGCAGAGAGGAGTTTCTCAATTTCATCGAGCGCTTGTTTCGCTTCACTAAGAGTTTTGTTTGCTTGATTCAGATTGCCTCGGTGAATTTGTACCATTGCCCACCCGCAGAGTCGAGTTGCGTTGCGCGAGAGAACTTGTAGGCGTTCTCTAGCCTTATCGTAAGACAATAACTGGTTCTGGATTTTTTCCATGTCCTTCTTCGAGAGCATCGTGACTCCCTCAGAAGTCTCGTTCAGTGCAGGTGGTGTCTCCGCTACTTTATTGCAGGTTCGTGTTCTTCGAGCGCGCCTTTGTCAGTTATTATAAGCATATCGAGGCCTTCGCCGCTTGCGATGTCTCGCGCTGATCCGGCCTTGATTGCTTTTCGAACTAATCCTTTAGCATCGTCGACTGACATGCCTTCTTTGAAGTCGGATTCAAGAAGACCCATGGCGATTTCGGAACCGGATCCGACGGCGGTGTATTTGTCTTCAATAACTGAGCCTAATGGGTCGAGTACGAACAGCTTCGCGCCGGTTTCATCGATCCCTCCTACGATTGTCTGCGTCAAGTAGGGGAAGTACCGTCTTTCGAACAGCAAACTTCCCATCAATTTCGCGGCTGTGCGAACCGTGACGGTTTGTTCTCTTTCGAAGGAGTAGATGTTCAGGTGGGCTGTGACCTCACGAGTGAGAATTTGCATGTCTGCAACTATTCCGGCGCAGGCGGCTCCGATCTTGTCTGCGATCTTGAAGACTTTCTTGCCGGACTTGCTCATGACGAAGTATCCGTAGTTAACTCTGCGTTCTGAGGCTAGGATGACTCCGTCTTTGCAGATTACTCCGACTGTTGTTGCGCCGGGTATGTAGTATTCTTGAGCCAATTGAGAGACCTCTTGCGGAGCTGTCCCGTCTCGGTGGCATTAATAAGGTATTGGAAACAGTGAACTTAGTCACGCCGACTTGCACTTCAAGTAGCTTTGAAGAGCTTGGCATGGACGTTGTGGCGCTGGTTTACCTTTTGTGAAATGTCGCAGGCCTGCCATTCGCGTTTTTGTTATTCGTATAATGAATATTAATTAACTGACACTCATCAGAATTATACAAATCCTATATGCCGGGTTTGCTGTTTTCTAGTATATTCCGAAGCTTAGGTGTATGATGATTTGACTTCAACTCTGAAAATTCTAAGAGTCTTCGCGTTTACCTCTCTCGTCCTCTTCTCCGCCGTGCTTTTGCTTTCCTCAACACTTGTACATGCTAATCAGCCAATTACTATTGGAAGAATTTACGGTTCCAGCATGGCTGTCGATAACGCGGGCAACATTGCCATGACAGGAGCTACTGCCAGCTTCGGCTCGGGGGGGTCAATTGCGTACTTGTTCAAACTTGACCGAACGGGAAGGCAGTTGTGCTTCCGGACTTGGGGCCCTCAGAATTATTACCGACCAAATGGAGGGACAGGGTACACGTCGGACGATACATTCGGTTATGGTGTCGCATTCGACAGCTCAAACAACATGTACTGGACGGGCACGACCATGGCTGAAAACCATGAGGACTTTGATGTATTTCTGATCAAGTTTGATCCTTCATGCAATCAACTTTACGAGATAGGGTGGGGAAACAGTCCAGGGAATGACATCGGACGCGGCGTGGCAGTTGATGCGTCTGACAACGTTTACGTAACTGGGTCGACGAGCAGTTACGGCAGCGGACAAGGATTCCTAACCTCCAATATTTTCCTCCTAAAGTACGGGCCGTCGGGGGAAGCTCAATGGCAACGAACTTGGGGAGGAGTGCAGAATGATTACGCTACTGGTGTGACTGTTGACAGCGTAGGCAACGTGTACGTTGTAGGTACAAGCGAAAGCTACGGAGGACAATCTGACTTCGTCCTGTTGAAGTATGACCCTTACGGCAATCTGGTTTTCCAGAAGGTTTGGGGTGGGCAGCAGAATGACTACGGAACTGGAGTTGCTGTCGATAGTGGCGGCTACGTGTACATGAGCGGGTATACTTACAGCTATGGCGCTACTCCCGGAGTCGCAAGCGCGGCTCTGGTGAAGTATGATTCTGAAGGGAACCAAATCTTCGCGGAAACTTGGGGAGGCAAACTGAACACCTTCGCCTACGGCGTGACCGTTGACGGTGCAGGCAACGTATACGTTGCAGGCTACGATTATGGTTCACGCCTCAACTCTGCAGTTGCAAGCACTTTCCTGCTGAAGTACGATTCTTCAGGGGATCTCCAATCGGAACAGACCTGGGGAGGCAACCGGGGCGATTATGCTTACGCGGTTGCCGTTGATGAGATAGGAAATGTATTCGAGACAGGGTACACGTTCAGTTTTGGTTCGAATACTAGGGGAGGCAGCTTTTTCCTATTGAAGTACGATGCTTTCGGGAATCTGCAGTATCAGAGAGAATACGGCGGCGGAATACCGGGATCAAATCAATATTGGACGAGTCCCTGACTCCGAAAAATTGGGCAGTACTGAATAGTCCTAATTGGAGTTAGGCTTGGATTCACCTGCGTTAGATTGATCGCATGTGGTTCATCCGGTCAAGAATATTCTGAATAAACTCCGTTGGGACCGACGTGAAAGTGCCGAGGAATATTTGATTACGTATAGGCATCGAGGTGCACCAGGAGACGTACGGCAGGTTCGTGCTTCAGAAATACGAAGTTTGGGCAACTCGTTCTTCACGTTATCAGACCTTTCTGATTCTGAAGAGACCATCATTCCGTTCCATCGGATCATAGAGATCCGTAAGGTTCGGGATGATGTGATAATCTGGAGAAGTCGAAAAGCTGCGGGATGACTGTTCAACTAACTTTCGCAGTCAGAAACCTGATCTGATGAGAGCTTCAGGTTCTTAAGTTCACGCCGGTCACTGCGATTCTTCCTGCTTGTCCGACAGTGCCGTCGACTTGGAACTTCACGTTGAGAATCCTTTCGGCAATGTGTATGTTTGTTAGAGTGTGCATCGTGATTTGAGAGACGGATATTTCTGAGCGTCCATCTGCGACTGCCATGTATGGGATAATCATGTCGCCCATGTGCCGATCGAGGGAGGCTTGTGAGTTTAGTTCTTCGATCAGCTTGCGCGCTGCTTCTTCTCCCACTTGCTCGGCGGGTTTTCCTCTTTCGCCCAGAGCGTCTGCACCGATGACTAACGCGTTCGCGTAGTTGGCTACTAGCGTAATGCCGCTTCCGGGTCCGATGTGTGGGTCGTGACCTGGCGCGTATGATTCGACCTTAATTTCGGATTCTTTGTATCCTGCTTTGATGAGTGTGTGCTTGGCGGCGTCTGCTTGTCGTTGAGCGACGTGGTTGGGGAGTTTGACGCAGTGGCTCACGCCTTCGATGGTGGTTAGGTGATTGCGTTGGGTCAACGTGACGTTTCGTAAGATCTTTGACGGAGTCGTTGATATGGTGACGTTGCCTCCGCCTTTCGGATAATGTCCGCGTCGGTTCACTGTTATGTTGAGTTCGTATCCCATAAGGCGGAGGGTCGGTATGGTAACGAGTCGTATGTAATCGATAGGGGGACTCCATTTTACGTCGGTTCCGCCTGTGATCTCTAATTCAACTCGGTCGGGTGCGAATGCCATGCAGGGCATTAGTGCTTGAAGAACTAGGGGTATGCTGCCTGCGGTTCCAACATCGAACTTGAATTTGCCCGATTTGTGCGCGTTGGGTTTGAAGGTTAGTTCTGTTGATCCTTGCGTTAGTCCTTCGGTTTGCGCGTCACACAGGGTTGCGATTGCTTTCGATGCGGTGACGTGTTGTGGCTGTAATCCAGGGTTGGGTCGTTTGTGTCTGATCTTTGTGATGTGGATGTGTTCGCCGGTTAGGGCTGCGAGTGAGAGGCTGGTTCTAATGATTTGGCCTCCGCCTTCGAGTAGGTCGCCTTGAATTTCTATCATGGTTGGGCGCCGTTACGGGTACGGGGACATTTGTGGATTGGCTTTGTATCTTTTCGCGTTGCTAACTTGTGAAATACTGGTTGAGTCTGGGTTGGTACATTTCGTTACGGATTAGAACACTGTTCTTTATCCAAACTTGAGGTCGTATTGAGAGGTGTCGACATGCAAATTGGAAGGCTTCGTTGAAGCTGTCGAAGATTTGCGGTCGCGTTTTGAATGCGGCTCTCACGCTTTCTCTCACGTTCCATACTCCGACCGGTAGGATGTAGCCTGGTCGGATTTCTCTCAACACTAAGGCTGCTGCTTGACGTTGCTGCCGTTGGAGTGCTTCAGTGGCTGCGAGCCTGCAGGAGTAGTAGCAGCCGCCGACCGCGGCGTAGGTGGTTCTTCCTTCGTATGGTTCGTGGTCTCCCATCAATGCAGGGGCGGAGCCAGTCTCGTTCCACGCCGTTCCGGGGAACCATGCTTCAATCCATTCGAACTCCCAATTGCGGGGGGAAAGTATCGCGGCGTATACGTTGTCTAGGTAGTTGTAGAGGTAGACTTGGTGTTTGTCGATGGGCGGGTAACGTTTGACGGCTGCGAGTTGCCGTTTCGATAGGGTATCGTCGACTGCGGTGATGCTCCATCTGGTCGGAACGATCTTCCTTTGTTCTTGTACTCCAAGCATGCCGAGGCTTAGGATCTTCTGAATGCGTGAGACTTCCACGCCTTCATGATACAGTTCGACGATGCCGTCTGCTGCTAATTGGTCGTCGTCGTAGTAGACTGACTCGAGTTTTCTTTCACCCGTACTGGGTGATATTTTCAAGTCCTTGATCAACGCGGAGGGACCGAAGGGTTGTGTCTCTTCGCTCAGGACTACGGCCATGCGGGGTTTCTTTACGAAATTAGCGTCTACTTCAACTGAGCGGGAGGAGAGTGCTAGGTCGTGGAGGTCGAGGAGGTACTTGGTCGGGTCGGTGGCTGCGTGGATGTCTACGAGTGATTTTCCTCGGATCAAGCTGAATCGATAGTCGATTATCGTTTGAATGTCCTTTCCAAGCCATAGTTCGGGTGTGTCAAGGACGGCTGTGTCGCCTTTTGTTGGGGGGATGAGTGGGCCAATGTAGACTTTTGGATATCCAACGTGACCGACGAATGCTCCCGGTGGGCTTGACCCGTCGACATGTTCAGAGTTTAGGTTCGGAAGATGTTTTACGAGCGCTTCGGCCTTTGACAGGACGGGGCAGTATGCTTTGCCGCATAGCATTCGGCTGCCGCGGCATTGCATGCAGATTGTGGATGATGTTGTGGTTACCAGGGTGAGTGATTCGAGGTTCTTGGCTGGGTCGAGGCCGGTTCGTTTCTGGATCCAGTCAAGGCGTTGCAGACTTGCCACCGTTCTGATTCTGTTGGGCTGCCCTTCTAATCAGTGAGAGAGCCATATGAAACTACTCTAGGTCAGTCTTTATGTAGCGTTTCCCGTATACGACGCGTAAGGGTTCCGAAAGATTGTGATTCAAATCTCGTCCGAGAACATGGAGGGTGTATGGTTTACTGCCGCAGTGAATGAGAAAGGGCAGTTGGTGGCCTGCGCATTCTCGGATCGTGACAAGGAGTTGTCGGAGGCAGTTGTGAGAGGGGCGATAGCCGTGGATTTTTCAACCCAGAACGATTCGTTTCTTAATCGAAGATTGCAAGAGTTGCACAGCCTGTTCTCTGGAACTGGAAGGATGGATTTGAAGGAGCTGGATCTCTCGCGTGTGTCCGGTTTTAGAAGACGGGTCTATCTTCAGCTTTCTCGAATCCCTCGGGGAAGAGTTACGACGTACGGGGCGATTGCGAAGAGGTTGGGGTCCTTGACTTACTCGCGTGCGGTTGGTTTGGCTAATGCGATGAATCCGCTTCCGCTTGCGATTCCTTGCCACAGGGTGCTTCCGTCATCGCTGCGTGTTGGTAATTATGGTATGCCTGGCAGGAAGCCGGCTGATGGTGGTTATATGAAGCGTGCTCTGCTGGAGCGGGAAGGCGTCAAGTTTCAGGATGACCGGGTTTCGAAGGAGTGTGTTTGGTCTCCGGTTTGATGGTGGGATGAATGGATCAGAACGTGATTCGTGGACTGTACATTGGCCGGTTTCAACCAATTCATTTGGGCCATTTGCATTGTATTCGCGATGTTTTGTCGAAGGCTTCGCAAGTGATCATTGCGATTGGGAGTGCACAGTTCAGTCATACTCTTCATAATCCGTTCACTGCGGGGGAGCGGGTTACGATGTTACGGATGGCGTTGGATGAGGCGAAGATTGACGCGTCGAAATATTTCCTGATTCCAATTCGGGATCTGCGGATTCATGATCTTTGGGTTCCCTATCTTGTTTCGCAGACTCCACGGTTCGAGATCGTGTTCTCAAACGAACCCGTCACTTCCCGACTCTTCAAGGAGGCTGGGTTCCGTGTGGAGCCGATCCGGTTCTATGATAGGGATCAGTTCTCGGCGACGGAGATTCGGGAGCGGATCGTGAAGGGGTCGGGGTGGGAGGAGCTTGTACCTCCGTCAACGTCCGCTTACATTAAGAGGATTTTCGGTGATGAACGGTTGCGCGAGTTAGTGTTGAGCGATAAGCCTACGAACCAGAGACACGGAGAACGTTCCCCCTTCTAATTCTGAGACGCTTGGCCGCGTTCGATTCGCGGCATACAACCTCTAGGAATCCATGGCTGCCTAAGATTAAGCCCACTTGATTCCCGTGAAGGTCGGAGAACGTTTTCACGATCCTCGCGTGAATTCTTCGTCTTCCCGTTGACAGGGTGATTTCATGGCCGACTTTTGCATGCAAATGCTTGAGGTGCGCGTGGGTCAGGTTCGTCGCTAGGTTACCAAACCTATCGGCATGGAGCACTTCGCAAGTCACAGTCTCATCATCCACTACTGGATCGGGGAAGGGTGAGGGAACGTAGTCACGGATGGATGGTCCACACTCTTCGGGGCGGTGTCCGCAGGCAATATGGGCTGCGGCTGGAGCAAATACGTCACGACCGTGAAACGTGGATGAGACTTCTCGTCGTGTCATTGACGGGTTGGAGATCTCGAAGACCCCGACGATTCCTTCCATGGTTGCGGACGGAATCAGCAGCCCGTTGTCCGGACCAACGTACGTGCCCTTTTTCGTTTTAACCACTATAGGTCTCCGCCTGCTGCCCACGCCGGGATCTACAACCGCAAGATGAACCGTCCCGGCAGGGAAACTGGCAGCTGCCTCAGCCAATAGGAAGGCGCCCATCCGTACGTCAAACTCAGCAACCCCATGGCTAACGTCCACAATCCTAGCCTCAGGACAGATGGAGAGGATCACAGCCTTCATCTCAGCAACAAACGGATCAACCAACCCAAAGTCAGTCAATAAACTGACCAAAGGCAGCCCGGACCCAGCCCGAACCCTCAACCCGACCCCACACTCAGCGGGTACAACCTGTCAGTATTTACAATCTACGAAGCCGAAGTTTAAACAATCTTGCTAATGTTCCCTGCATAATCACCCCATATCATTACTGTAGTTGTGTTGCACATAACAACAATTAAATATTCACCCATACCTTTGTCTTCGCAGAAGGGTTGAGTCGGTTTGACAACCTCGAAATTGGCCCCCTTGTTGGAAATGAAGCAAAATCCTGCAAATTTTGCCGCGTGTTTGTCAATGATTTGCCGTATTCGGTCAAGATTCGTTAAATATCGTCAAACACGGCTTAATCAACAATCTTCAGAGATGTGCATAGATTGAATGCTCTCCGCAGAATGCGTTACGCAGTCACCTTAATCTTGATCATCATGGCGCTATTCGTCACGGTTGAGTCTGCTGTAGTGAACGTTCAGGCATTGAATCAAATCACCCTGAACGGACCCGGCAACCTTCCGATTGCTGCAACAGGACAAGACGTCGGTGTCTGGGGACAATTAACCGCCACGTCGGGCGTGATCACATCATGCACCATTACCAGTACGGGAGGCAACCTGATAGTCAATCCGAGTTGTGCAATCACAGGAGGCTCTGGTACACCCACTGCCTCGTATAGTGGTAGTTTCACGGTAGGAAACGTCGCGCCCGGACAGTACTTGATCACGGTCACTGGAAGTTCCGGCTCCGGCGCTACAGCCCAAGCCACCTTAATCGTAAGGAGCGGACCAAAGATCTTCCTAGTACCGTCGAAGGGACCCATAGGAACACACATACAAATCACTGGAACTTTCTTCCAACCTGGAGATACGTCCTGCACAATTTCTAGTTCATCAAGTGGTAGCGTCATAGCATCAGGTAGCGCTGGATGTTCCACGTTCTCCGTCCCAGTATCGAGCACTAACTCCTCATATCTAGAACAGAATGTTACCGGAAGTTTTGTTGTTGGTAATGTTGCTGAGGGTCAGTATGTGATTCAGGTTAGCGGAAACACAGGTGACTTTGCCCAAGCTGTTCTCAATGTGACGGCTGGAGCTTTCATTCAGTTAGGTGTGAACGGCATCTTCGCTCCGCTTGGTCAAGCGGCTAGTGGCCCATCGGGCGCGCATGTTAGTGTTACGGGTTCTGGCTTCCTTCCTCAGGATGCTAACAGTGGCACGTGTACGCTCTCCAGTACTAGTAGTGGGTCTGTGATTGCTTCCGGCAGCGCGGCCTGTTCGTTCTTCAAAGCTTCCAACGGATTCGCGAATGTTACGGGTAGTTTCGTGGTTGGTAACGTTGCTGAAGGTCAGTATGTGATTCAGGTCACTGGTAGTGCGGGTGACAGAGCTCAGGCTATCTTCAATGTGACCGCGGGTGCGTTCATTCAGTTAGGTGTTAACGGTATCGTAGCTCCACTCGGTTTACCTGCTAGTGGTCCTTCGGGTGTTCATGTTACTATTGAGGGATCTCATTTCCTTCCTCAGGATGCTAACAGTGGCACGTGTACGATTTCCAGTACTAGTAGTGGGTCTGTGATTGCTTCCGGCAGCGCGGCCTGTTCGTTCTTCAAGGCTCCTACTGGTTTCGTTAACGTTACGGGTAGTTTCGTGGTTGGTAACGTTGCTGAAGGTCAGTACGTGATCCAAGTTACTGGTAACGGAGGCGATCGTGCTCAGGCTGTCTTCAATGTGACCGCGGGTGCGTTCATTCAGCTTTCAGGATTGAACGGTGGATTCGCCTCACTCGGACAAGTAGCAAGTGGTCCGTCAGGACTTCACGTTAGTGTTGTAGGGTCTAACTGGCTTCCTCAGGATGCTAACAGTGGCACGTGTACGATTTCCAGTACTAGTAGTGGGGCTGTGATTGCTTCCGGCAGCGCGGCCTGTTCGTTCTTCAAGGCTCCTAATGGCTTTGTCAACGCTACAGGAAGCTTTGTTGTCGGTAACGTCTTTCCAGGTCAGTACGTGATTCAGGTGAGCGGTAGCGCGGGCGATTTTGCTCAAGCTGTTTTCAACGTAACCCGTGGAGCGTTCATCCAGTTAGGCGTGAACAATATCTTCGTTCCGCTTGGCCAAGTAGCGAGTGGTCCTATCGGTACGCACGTGTCCTTTGAAGGTTCTAACTTCCTTCCCAGTGATACATCGTGTACGGTCTCAAGTACAACAGGCGCCATAGTTATCGGAGGAGCATGCTCCACGTTCAATGCGCCCAACGGCTTCAAGAATGTAACCGGCAGTTTCACGGTTGGAAACGTGCTTCCAGGTCAGTACGTGATTCAAGTTAGCGGCAACGGAGGCGACTTTGCACAGGCAGTATTCAATGTAACAATCGGAGCCAGACTCTCGCTAAGTCCAGGGAGCGGCCGAATCGGAACCCACGTTCTGGTTAATGGTACAGGTTTCCTACCGACCGACAGCTTGTGCACACTTTCAAGCCCATCATCGGGGGCGTTCATCTTAGGGGGGAGTGCAGCGATCGCTATACAGGTTGGAACAGGTCGTCCAGGAGGCAGCTTTACAGTAGGGAACGTTGCTCCTGGTCAATACTTGGTTCAAGTGAGCTGCAACCAAGGCGATCTTGCTCAGGCCGTTTTCAACGTGACACTTGGGCCAAAGCTTAGTCTAAGTCCAGGAACTGGCGCAATTGGAACACACGTCCTCGTTAACGGGACTGGGTTCCTGCCGACGGATAATACATGCACCATTTCGGGTCCAGGTTCAGCAATCGTCCTCGCGGCAGGGTGCAGCATCCAAGCCGGAACAGGTACTCCGGGAGGCAGTTTCACTGTCGGCAATGTGGTTCCAGGTCAATATGTGATTCAGGTTACCGGCAACGGAGGCGACTTTGCTCAGGCAGTATTCAACGTGACAATGGGGGCCGTGATAGTATTGACGCCTAGCATCGGTCCGCCAGGAGCTGATATCCACTTCCTTGGCTCAGGCTTCTTACCAACTGATACTTCATGTGTGGTTTCGAGCCCCGGTTCAGATGCAGTCCTCCTTGGAAGTGGGGCTTGTGCCATTCAGGCTGGGAAGGGGATTGTGAACGGTAGTTTCCTCGTCGGCAACGCGTTGCCTGGCCAATATGTGATTCAAGTTACCGGTAACGGTGGCGACTTTGCGCAAGCAGTGTTAACGGTTGAGAATGGTCCTAGACTCAGCTTAAGCCCAGGTACTGGGCGTATCGGTGATGAGATCCTCGTTAATGGTACTGGTTTTCTGCCAACGGATACTTCATGCACCCTGATTAGCGGTTCAAGCAATCTCTTCAACCCAATTCTGGCCGGTTCAGGAGCGGTGGCAATAGCAGTTGGGACTGGAGTGGTTAATGGCAGCTTTGTAATCGGAAACGTCCCGCCCGGACAGTACGTGCTTCAGGTGACTTGCAACCAGGGAGATTCTGCCCAAGCAGTAGTGCGTGTGATTGGAGGGCTACCGTCCGTACAGCTCTTCCCAATTAACGCCCCCACCGGAGCAACTGTGACTGTGATAGCATACGGTCTCAATCCATCGGACACCGGATGCTACCTGGTAGCCTACAATGCAGCTACCAATGCTCCCTCCAACAGTCTGATGACAGGGTCATCGACATGTTCGATCACGTCTCCGCAGACCGCGCAGGGCAGCTTCGTTGTGGGACCATATGCTACGCAGAATATTCCTTACAATGTTACTGTTGTGGGAACCCCTGCCAACGATTTCAATGGAGCCTACTCGGGCCTACCATCATGGGCTCGGTTCAATGTGACTGCGAGCGTATATGTGACTCCGCCTACAGGATCGAGAGGTTCAGTCTTCACGTACACTGGTTCAGGTTTCGAGTCTGATGCGACCAGTTGCACCGCTGCTACAATCCCGTCAATCGGTACTCCAAGCTGCTTCATATCTAGTGGAATCGGTCAGATTGCTGGTTCCATTACGGCGCCCGCGGGGGCACCTTCTGGAACTTACGCCGTGGTTGTGACGGATAATACTGGCGCTTCGGCCTCAGGATTCTTCACAGTTGGCACTCCATCTGCTTTGCTTGTGCTGAATCCTTCTAGTGTTCAACAAAGTCAGCCTGTTGGAGTTGCGGGAACCGGTTTCAACCCGGATGATTCAAGTTGCACGATAACTGCTGGTGGTACACCTCCATGGTCGGGTCCTGGAGGAACTGCCCCTGTATGTTCAATCGCTGGAGGCTATGCCTCAGGTTCGTTCACTGTAAGCAATACTGCTAGCGGAGGATACTACTTGATTACGATCACAGGTAATAGTGGCGATTTTGCTCAGAACTTTCTAGCCGTGGAGTTGCAAAGCACTGTAACCACATACAGCACTACATCAACAACAAAGACAAGTTCTACTACTTCATCAACAACGACCACTTCCATGGCAACAAGTTACTCATACTCGAGCACATCGACCACGCTGACAGGTATCTGGTACTCTACCTTCACTCATGTTACGTTGACCACACTATCCGCACCGACTACAACAAGCCTAACGTCCACGACGACGACAACTGAGCCACATACTACGGTCATAGTCACGCTGACGACATCATACTCAACAGTGTCGTGCGGCCCATTACCGTGCGGATTCGCAATAAGGTCTCAGGGTATAAATCAGAGTGTGCCTCTGGGGCCGTTCGCTGATAACGTTGGTCTGTTGGCAGTATTGCTATTGTTGATACCGATGTTATTGAGGAGGTTATTCTCTTGAAGTTGAAACTCCGCGAAATTGCGTTGACTTTGGTGCTTTCGTTCGCA
>DATKOK010000045.1:0-7668 GCA_035524675.1 Candidatus Methylomirabilota bacterium
GGTTGAGCATTACATCGCTCACAAGTATAATGAGGAGACTCCGCGGATTCTAGCAAAATACGGCTTGATGGGGCTCACTGTCCCGCCGGCTTACGGCGGGTTGGGAGCTGACCCTTTGACTTGGGCGCTGGCGCTTGAAAGATTTGGCCAGCTAGGCTTGGGGGTTGTCACGTTTGTTGATGTTCATTCGCTTCTAGCCTGCCTCGCAATAGCTCAGTACGGTTCGGAAGATTTGAAACAGCGATACCTAGTGCCTGCTGCGAAGGGCAGCAAGATTCTGGCTTACGGACTTACTGAGCCTGAGGCTGGAAGTGAGCCCACCTCGCTCAAGACCACCTATGAAAAAGGAGAGGGAGAATTTGTGTTGAACGGCACAAAGTATCTGATTTCTAACGGTTCCATCGCCGATGCAGTAATTATCTTTGCATACCCGGACGGTAGCCGGGAAGGAATGTCCGCATTCGTTGTCGACTCCGGGAGTGAAGGGTTCAGCGCGGCACTGCACCTCGAAGAGAAGATTGGCCTCTTCACCTCTGATACGGCTCTTCTGGAACTGAACGAGTGCAAAATCCCGAAGGAGAATCTTCTCGGTGCTGAAGGGAAAGGGCTGCATGTTGCGTACGCCGCATTGCTCAACGGAAGAATTGGCATCGGATCAGGTTGCGTCGGAATAATGGAAGATTGCCTCAGCTCCGTCATTGAACGCGCGAAATCGCGAACGCAGCATGGTAAGTTGATCGGCAAACACCAACTCATTCAGCGGCACATCTCTACCATCGCAATGAATACTGAGATGGCTCGGTGGCCGAATTACGTGGCCGCTGTTGACAAGATACAGCTGGATCTGAATCCGAGCGACCTAGATCTTCGCACTAGGGTGGATCTTGAGTCGGCGATTGCTAAACGAATAGCGTCAAGGCTGGCATTCGAAAGCGCAGACTTAGCCGTCCAGGTGTTCGGGGGATTTGGCTACTCTCTCTTGTCCCCTGTGGCGAGGCACCTTTGTGATTCACGAGTTGCAAGGATCTACGAAGGAACCGACGAGATTATGGAGTTGAAGATTGCTTCACTCGTGCTGGGTAAGGAGTTCGAGGCGTATAGTTGAGGTCAGGCGGCGGCTTTCTGGTGCAGTTTCGTTTTGATATTCTCGATCACTTGAGTCACCATTTTGTTTGATGTCGAATCAAGCAGTCTGGAACCAAGGCCGCCCATTACGCCGCCGATTGAAACATCAGCGGTCCAAGCTAACTTGGTTCCTGATCCGGAGTCTGTGAGGGAGAAACTTGTTTGAATCTCCACTGTGCTGCCAACTCCCTTTCCATTGCCGATCAGTTTCGCGTAGGAGGGGGGTTTTGTCTCAGTTGTATGGAACTCGAAGTCCATGGTGCCTCTGACGACGGAGAGACCAACTTGGACCTTGGCGCGGAATCTGTCGGACGAAATTACTTGAAGAGATTGCAAGTCGGGGAAGCATGGGGCTATTTCGTTGGGGTTGAGTAGGAACTCCCACACTACTGCACGCGCAGCCGGAGTATCAAAGGACCCTTCTAGATGCAACATTCATCGCAGATCGGCTAGTTGTAAGAATCAGCGTAAAACACTTCGCGTTTTATGCAATAGTGAGCATTACCGTCAACATTCTTCTGAGCGGTATTTGTATGAATGTGTCAAGAATCATTCGCCACTGGCACGGTTTTACGGCTCGAAGCTATTAATACACTCAATCGCAAATAACCGATTCCGTTCAGAGGGCTGAGCTTGATCAACCTCGCAACTCTAGCATTCTGGAAGAAGAAGGAAACCTCTGAACCTGAACGAATCATTCCGCTGCCACCCTTGCCAAAACCAATCGGTGTAAATGCTGACGCTGCGCGGGAGGCCGATGTTAGCAAGGCCAAGGGTGCGTTGAAGGTTCTCCTGCTCGAACGGCAAATAATCGGGACAGCCCTCACAACAATATTCGAGTCTGAGACGAAGGGAGTGATCACTCAGATCGAACGGGACCGGCTTGTAGATAAGTACAAAGTTGATCTGCAACGATTGAACAGCTCCATCGACGAACACCAGCGCACGGTTGATCTCTACGACTTGGAAAGGTCCCGAGAAGAACTCGTCAGAGACTTCAACACGAAAATCGCTCAAATGGATGAAAAGATAAACGGTCTGAGAAACGGGACCACAGACCTCTTCCAAATCGAACAGGGCAAACCCACATCTATCGCACTCAAACAAGAGCAGACTACGGATGCTGAAAAACGAGTTGAACAGATCCGCGACGAGATCCTTAAGGCAATGGACCGACTCGAGCAGATAGAATCGGAAGGATAGATTTGTCCTGGATCGAGGACGCTAAGAGAAACGCCGTCCTCAAGGCCTTGGAAGAAGTGAAAAGCGGATGGGTAATTGGGCTCGGCAGCGGATCGACGATGGCGTATGCAGTGAAAGAACTTGCGAGACTACAACGGGACCGCAAGATGGAGTTCTCGGTCGTTCCAACATCATACCAGATGGAATATCTAGCGACATCACATGGCTTGAGAATCGCGAGTCTGAATGAAGTTGCACGTGTAGATTACGCGATCGACGGCGCGGATCAAGTCAGGAAGGGTAGCCTGGACTTGGTAAAGGGAGGGGGTGGGGCTCTTCTGCGAGAAAAGATCGTTGACTCCTCCGCCCACAATTTTGTAGTCGTGGTGGACGAGTACAAGATGGTCGACTATTTAGGAGGTAAGCAACCTATCCCGCTTGAAATCCTGCCCTTTGCATACAGGTACGTTAGGTCTGAAGTTGCAAAGGTCGGAGGTAGAGCGAAACTCAGGGAGAGCGCGGGGAAGATGGGTCCAGTGATCTCTGACAACGGTAACTTCTTAGTGGACGCGGACTTTGGTCGCGTTGAAAGCCCGTCCAAGCTGGAGCGGCGCTTGAAGGCGGTTGCGGGGGTGCTCGAGACAGGGCTGTTTGTAGGCATGACCGACCGTGTATACGTAGGTCAGAAAAATGGCAAAGTCCACGTCGTGAGCCCTCGCTAAGTCCTAGTCCAGTAAGAGAAGTCCGGCTGCTATTGCCGCGTAGTCCGCTACGGATTTCTCAGTCGCACTCGCAATTATGATCACGTCATCATTCTGGGGGTGGAACAGGCTCACCAGTTCTCGAGCTAGTGGGTCGTCCAGGTCCCGCTTCCATTCGCCAGATCCCTGAGGCATAACGAGCCTGCCATGCTTCATCAGTATGGTGCATGCGCCAGTTGCTCCAGACCGGACGGCAGCGTCTCGCTCTTCTATCCCCTGCTTCACACTGTGGGCTGATTTCTTGACGAGCACGGCAGTGTTGGCATTGTCCAGCGAGAGTTGTCCAGCGTTTACGTCGGTTGTCTTGGAGAGTTTTGATCTCAGGCGCTTGTAGAGAAGGAGCCCGCTTGGGGTTAATGTGCAGCCTTGTTTGCTGGATTTTACCAATCTTGCGAGTGTGAGATGTCTGATGATCGTCCTGGTTGTTCCTTCGCCTAAGCCAAGCGTCTTAGCTAATTGTGTGCGCCCGACGGATGTGTCGTCTCCTATATGCAGGAGTGCGCAGGCTACTTGAGGATAGGCGAACGAGGGGGAAGGTCCAGCGCTGGACAGTTGAGCTAAGGCTTGAAGCCTTGCCAACAGTCCGTCTTTCTTCATCGCAACTTCTCCCTACCTACTAATCAGCGCATTTGTGAATAAAACTCGACGGTTCTTGTTTTCAATCAGCTTCAACTGAAGTCGCCGTTTTTTCTAACGATTACTTACTCCAGCTGAGTGGAATGTCGCCATGTTCGAGTAGCACGTCATCGACTGTTGAATAATCTGCATCGCAAGAACGGCGCCTGTCCCTTCGCCGAGTCGCATGTCAAGATCAAGCACCGGTCGTATGGATTGTCTTGCGTAGAATTCACGGTGGAAAGGTTCGGCAGAGATATGGGAGAAGAAGAGGTAGTCTCTGACGTTCGGAGCAATGAGCAGCGCGGTTAACGCTCCTGCGGAAGCAATGAACCCGTCTATGACCACTGGGATGCCTGCTGCGGCGCTTCCCAGCGCCATTCCGCAGATTGCCGCTAGCTCGAATCCACCTACACGTCTGAGCGCGTCGAATGGCGACCCATCCCATTCTTTCTTATGGAACGCGACCGCATTCCTAACCACTTCTTTCTTCTTTTCGAGCAATGCGCCGTGCGACCCTGTGCCCGGTCCTACCGTTTGCGCTGGGTCGGCGCCTAGCAGAAGGCTGTAGAGTGCGGAAGCGGAAGATGAGTTACCGATACCCATTTCACCCGTGCCAAGCAAGTCGGCGTTGGATGAAACGGCCAGATCATAACCTACTCTAATCGCCGACTCACAATCCGCTGGGGTCATTGCCGGCATTGTAAGGAAGTTCGTCGTCCCATCGCGGACCTTTCTTATGATGAGTCCTGGTATCGGATCAAATGTGCTCTTCACTCCAACGTCGACAACCGCGTATTCTATGCCCGCAGTCCTGCACATGACGCTCACCGCCGCTCCCCCGGCAGCCATGTTCAGCACCATCTGCCTTGTCACTTCAGCAGGATAGGGGTTAATCCCCTCCGCGGTGATGCCGTGATCTCCCGCAAAGGTGAAGAGTTTCATGGCTTGAATTCTAGCCCTCGGATTCTGGCGGCAAAGACAGTACTGGAGCGCAAACTCCTCGAGTCGTCCTAAGCTTCCTGGGGGTTTTGTGAGGTCGTCAAGATGTGCACGAATCTCGTCTTCTAACTTAGAGTTAGCTGACGGACGTATTGGTGAAATAAAGTCGAGCACTGTTTTGAGCGCCTTCACTTAAACCTCAGCGAGTTTCCTATCGTTTTCGGGACTCGATTGTTCCCGGCGGCTTCTTGCCAGCTTGAGGTCTGTTTGAGTGTTAACATTAAAGATCAAGTCACGGTCTTTAATCACGAGAACGGTTTCATCCAGCCTTCCCTCGTCAATTCGTGTGCCGTCAATCACGTTCAGTCCGACGGCCACCAACTTTCGCCCCTCATAATCGAAGGTGTATGATGCCTCCAGACCCGATTTCTCGTACAGTTCAACTGGGGCAGCAACCATTAACGCTGGTTTGCCGGCTGAGAGATAATTCCGAATTGCGTCATCGACTCTTCCAGGGGTTAGGAATGGTAGGTCGGCAGCAACGACCACGACGTCTTTCAGCCCGAGAGTCCGTATGGCCTGTTGCATGTCCTGCTCATATCCTTCGCCGGATGTCTCGATAACCTCTACTCCCAATGCGCGGACGATTTCCTTCGTGTGTCGTGTTGCTTCTGTTACTGCGACTATTATTCGTTCAACTAATGATGCTTTCTTCAACGCGTCTATGACGAGACGAATCATTGGTTTGCCGTCCACTTGTAGGATCGCTTTCTCATGGGGGTCTTTCATTCGAGTAGCTTTCCCACCGGCCATCACGAGCGCTGTTATACCCAACCGAACCCCGCCAAGATAATGATGAGCGCCACCAGCCGCGTAATTTCATGCGTCGCCCCCATCACATCACCCGTAATACCGCCGAAAGCCTTGTTTGAGGCATGGAGCATGATCGCTGGAACCAGCACGGCCGTGCACACAACCGCCAATCCAAGAGTGAATAGGGCTGGGACAGCGATCAGTATCATAATCAAACCGGCCGAGAATAGGCGCACATTACGCCAACGGGAATGCATCGCCGTTACAAAACCGCTGCTCATTCCCTTGTGAGCTGCATGCCCTGCCCAAGCCTGGAATACCATCGCGAACGTTCCGGAGGCCTCTGAAACAATCAAAGCCTGAATCAGGACACTTCTGGTCAGGGATGCAATAGCAAAGACAGTGGCGGAAAGCATGATCCAACCTAAAGTGAAGCCGCCAGCTCCAGTGTGAGGGTCTTGCATCACTTTCAACTTTCGTGCCCTTGAACCGTGGCACATGATACCGTCGCCGAAATCCAGTAATCCGTCAACGTGTTGTGCCCCATTCATCAGCACAATAACTCCCAATCCAATCGTGCTAGCTAACAACGGCGGGAGAGTTGGTTCGAGAACCCAAATGAGAACCCCTCCGACAAATCCAAGGACGGCGCCAACGATTGGGAAGATGGGCATGTATTCGGCTGCTAAGGTCAATCCGTCAGGATCCATGCCAACCGGAAGGACCGTCAAGAAGGCGAAGATGTTTCTTGCCGCTCGAGAAATACGCAATCAGATCATCTGATTACGACGCTTGGCTGAAGTGTACATGTTGGATGAACAGCCAGCGATCAGTCCTCCTATAGCGTCGTTGACTATGGGACCGAGTTTACTTAGGATGCCGGGTTTCTGCTGGTCGAATCTGACGAATTCAAAAATGCCTCGCGCCCCAGCAATGTAGTTGGCAATGGTCATTCCGAGCAACTCGTCCGCAATCAAGCCCGGTCGGCCCTGAAAACGTTCCGCAGTCAGGTTAGGAATCCGTCCTGCCTTAGCTTCATCTTCGGCCAGGTGACAAGCGACCACTAGAGTTGAAACATCAACATCAGAGCTTGCGTTAACAAATTCCTCAGTTAGGACTTGGGTTGCTTTCTCCCTAGTTTCAACTCCTGGATGGGGTACAAACAGCTCGAGAGCGGTTGTTACGAGGTCATCGAGTGTGATCCCCCGCGCTTCGAGATAGTTAAGAAGCGTCATTAACTGGTCATCAACGACAGAGACTTCACCAGTGGCTTTAAAGATGCAGGAACGTGCAGGCTGGTTGGATAATCCAACCCGCTGAAATCTATGACAAGCTCCAAACGTGTAGCGTTAACTGCAGTCCTAATTGCGGTCGGAGCAGTCGCAAGAATAAGCATCGGAAACATTACGATGTTCCTCCCAACACTGCTTTATGGATATCTTATAGCGGTGGGATTAACTGAAACTCTTACGTTCATCACCGGATTCACCCTCGGTCCTGTCGCCGGGTTCGTATCCGGGCTTTCAATAATTGTGATTTCAGACATTGCCACGATACCCGGACCTTGGACTCTGCCCATCGGCATCATAATCGGAATCATAGGCGTCTTCGCCGCTGTCATTCGGAGGCTGATTAAGCAACTCGACTTTCGAGTAATGGTTGTGTCAGCTATCCTGTTGACCATATTGAGTGAGACGCTGCAGAATCTTACGATGGTTGCGCTATTCAATACCCCAATAATCGGAACTCTCTGGTTGGGTATGCCCACGCTGGTTGCAGCGCTTGCGAACAATCTGATCTTATTCCCTACAGTCGGGTTGAGGGTTATCAGGATGATTCTGGGTTCCGCGTCAAATGGGAACAATAGCAACGCAATTCTGCCATGATGATGGTGCCGGGGGCGAGGTTTTCGCCCGACCGTTCAGAGTTCGGGGATCGAACTCGCGACTTCTGGGCCCAATGCTCTCCAGATTATGAGTTTCGCCCTAAGCCTGGCTGGCGCTCTACCAGCTGAGCCACCCCGGCCCAAGTCAAGAAAATCAGTTCTGCATGTAAAAATCTTCTCTATTGTTGCACATCGAGGATTACTCCGATAGATGTTAAATCAAGTGTGCACGTCAAGTTAACGAAGGGTTCAGCGTCGATGAAGTTTGACTGCTTGAAGCTCAGCGACTTTGAAATTCGAGACAAAAAGGTTCTGCTCAGACTGGACATTAACAGTCCAATGGAC
>DATKOK010000046.1:0-8536 GCA_035524675.1 Candidatus Methylomirabilota bacterium
AATGGAGCCTGCGTCCTTTGTGGCTTGGCGCTGGTTGTCGTTAAAGTATGCGGGAACAGTGATAACGGCCTTCTCAACTTTATCACTGAGGAAGGCCTCCGCATCACGTTTGATCTTTTGAAGAATGAAAGCCGAAATCTGTTGAGGCGTATACTCTTTGCCATAGACATTGACTTTGTAATCCGTACCCATCTTCCGCTTAATCGCTTGGATTGTCCCCTCCGGATTCGAAACGGCCTGCCGCCTGGCGGGTTCGCCTACGAGTAGTTGGCCGTCCTTGGTGAAAGCAACGTATGATGGGAATGCTTTCCCTCCGACTGAGGTGCCTTCAGCGCTTGGAACTATCGATGGGCGCCCGGCGATGACCGCCGCTGCGGCGGAATTACTTGTTCCCAAGTCTATACCGATGATTTTGGGCAAAATGACACTATCCACTGTTACGTTTAGTAACAAATGGAACAGTGAAGCAGTTCAAAAACGTTATGGAGATTCCTCAGCGGTCTTCTTTGTGTCGTCCGTTGGAGGCTTCGGTTTAGCGACAACTACGAGTGCGGTGCGGAGCACTTTTCCATTCAGCTGGTACCCTTTCCGCACTTCCTCAACGACGGTGTTCTCCGGCGCATCATTGCGCTCAATAGAATTAACGACCTCATGTCTCTCTGGGTCAAGAGGTTGACCGACAGCCGTAATCTCTTCTACCCCAACCTCTTTGAGCACACCCACAAGTTGTCGATGTAACATGTCCAATCCGACTGCAATTTCCTCGGGCGGTACTGATTCATGTCCACGAGCAAAATCTCCCGCTTGCCGAAGGGCATCTAGAATAGGCAGCAGTTTGAGCGACAAATCCCGGGTAGCTTGGCTCGTGACCGTCTCGATCTGTCGCTTAGTAATCTTCTGCAAATTCTCCATGTCCGCCTGAAGTCGCTGTAGTTTATCGAGATATTCAGCTGCTTTCCGCTCGTTCTCTTGCCTTACTTTATCGAGTTCCTTGAGTTGTGATTGAAGTTGTAGAATGGTCTCATCCGACGGTCCCTTTGCTTCGTCTTGAGCGTCGGTTTCGTGTGAGGCTTTCTTAGTCTGAGCCTTACTATCGGTCACCTAGGGCACCCCTTTCATTCTGGGTTACGAATTGCAACTTAAGCATATTTTCGCCCATCATGATCAATCAGGACATTCATATCATCCGGTGGTATTCGTTAGTAGATTCGATTCGAGGGGACACTTACCGGGCCTTGCAAGCCAGTACACGTCAGGTTACACCGAGAAGGATCATCGTAGATAGTTCATTGAATATTCGTCCGCCAACACATATTCCTGAGCCCACCTTCGGCGCGCTAGTGGACTTAACTCCCTTTGAAGACGGAAAGTTCCACCATCCCGTTACCCTGAGTCCAGAACGCGCTACGGCAGCGTTCCTCTCGGCTGGCTTCAAACTAGTATACTCTCGCGAGGCTCGTAAGATGATAGAGCAACACAGGGCAGTCATTTTTGAGTATGACCCCGCAGGGTACGTTTGGATAAAGTCGCAGAAGGACGACGACCTTAAGGAGTTACTCGGCGACGCGACAGTCAAGACGTACCTAGTATGGAGCCCATACTACGATTCGTACAGACTCCGTCAAACTGGATCGGCTAGTCTGGTGGGAAAACTCCTTGAGGAGCAGGCAATCAGCGTCACCTTTGAAGGATTCCCGCAAAGGGAACTGAATCTACCAGGACTTCATGCGCCGAAAACGGTGAACGTCACCCTTTACCCGTTTCAGAAGAAAGCAGTAGATTTCGTCGTTCGAAACGATGGCAGAGCGTGCATCTTCGATGAAATGGGTCTAGGAAAAACCGTAAGCGCTACTGCAGCTCTGATCAAGTTAGTTGATGCGAAGAAAGCAAGCAGGGCAATGATAGTTGCGCCGAACGCAGTTCTTGAGCAATGGCGCGACGAAATGGTTGAGAAATTTTGCCTCCAACCGACCCTCGTCACCTCGAAACGACAACTCAAAGAAAGAGGAATGCTATACGAAGAACCATTAGTAGTGATCAACTATGAACTTCTTCGCACAGACGTCGAGCTCATACTGAAGAAGGCATTCGACACTCTGATACTCGATGAGGTTACACGCGTAAAGAACTGGGACACACAGACAAGCGAAGCCGTGAAACGACTCCTCGTGAGGAACGTCATCGCTTTGACAGGCACACCACTCGAGAATCACATCGGCGAATTATACAACATTGTCAGCATAGTGCAACCTGGCTATTTCGGCAGATACCACGAAGACTTCTTGGCGCGGTACACAATTAGAAGTCAAGGGCCTGGATGGCAATCATCCCACCCCTCCGTCAACCCGTCAACACTCGGCGAACTCAGAGCGCGATTGGCAAAAGTCTCTATTCGCAGAACAAAATCGGAGGTTCTGAAGCAGCTGCCATCACTCACAATGGAATATGTGTACACAGAACCTGCTCGAAACCAGAAGATGATCTACGATATTCTCCAAACGAGTCTGGGGGAAACAATTCTCGAGGAATACTCCTACGGTCTGAGCGAAGAAGGCGGACCTAACCCGTTTACTGCAAACCGAATACGACTGTACACGTTGCTGCGCGAAGCGTGCGCAGACATTAGCATGATAGCCGGCTACCTGAGAAGAAAGCAGAGGGAGAACACCAAAGACGCTCAGCTTCTTCGTCAGTCTCCGATCTTTGGCAGACTAATGCGGATCCTATCGAAGCTGGAACCAGAAAATGCGAAACTGGTTGAACTGAAGCAGCTCGTTCAAGATCTGGTCGAGCAAGGTCACAAGATCGTCATCTTCTCACAGTTTGTCCCCGTCATCAAACTGGTACATGACGAGCTTGAGAGCGATGGAATAACCTGCATGCCGTATCATGGTCAATTAAGCTATGATGAACGTTCCGCGAATTTAGGTCGCTTCACATCTGACCCGCACGTTGCAGTTCTCGCCAGCACAGACGCAGGTCAGTTCGGTTTGAACTTGCAAGCTGCTGACGCCGTGATCAACTATGACTTACCATGGAACCCTGCAAGACTCCAACAACGCATTGCCAGGATACATCGAATCGGTCAAGTGAACAAGGTTCTCGCAGTCAATTTCGTTGTCAAAGGCACAATAGAGGAACACGTGAGGGATGTGCTCGAGAAGAAGAAGAAAGTGTTCAAAGACGTGACGGTGAGCGAACTCACTGAAACAGAAGAATTCGGTCTAGACCAGTTGAAGGACGTGTTCGGGTTCGACATGAAGAGGCTCGCTGATAGAGTTCGCAAGCGATATGGAATTCTCGTCGAAACTCCGCAAAAACATCGATGACTTTCACTCACCTCTCATCCGTATAAGGTCCATCACCCACCCCTCTCGCTGGGGAGTGTGGTAAACTTCTGCGACGCTTGTAGTCCGCCGCGGGCAGCCAGATATGAGGGAAGAAGACTCATTCTTGAAGCAACCAAATGTGGATGCACGTGCCCAAATACAGTCTTCGAAACTGATGGCACCAGATGCCCCAAATGCACTCACCTTGTTAGGATTGAGCTGACCGACGACTGGCATGATCCATTCCTCTGGATCGATCCGAAAACAAAAAGTCCGGTTCGGATCGATGAAATTATCTCCATCTAGCATGCAAGGCTGTCGGCCTAGCTCAAGGTAAAGGTTCATTGAATAGTCCATCGTCTTGCATTTCGAGACTCGATTCAGTTGCGAAAGCCTAGAATCCTCTTCGTCTGCTCTGCCAACCTCCAAAGGAGTCCGACCGCTGAACAGGTATTCAGAAACCTCAGTGACGAATGGCAGACAAAATCTGCCGGTATTTTACCGTCCTCAGGAAGGAACCCATTGACGCAGAAACTCATCGACTGGGCAGATCTAATACTTGTCATGGAATCTCAGCATGAAGAGTATATTCACAACAACTTTGAGTCGGATGCTGACAAGATCAAAGTTCTGGACATACCTGACATTTACGCGCGAAACGATCCTGAACTGATCCAGGAACTTAAGAAGAAGGTTCTACCGATCTTAGAAAACTGGAACCCACGGCTAAGTCCCTGACTCGCCGAGCGCGTTCATTTTCAACGTTCATTCGAACGTTATCCTTAAGGGGAAACCATGACCATAGCCGCCTGAGTGTAACTCATGAGCCAGGTTGACCACACGCTGCGCGTTGCCGAGGCGCGAGCAAGAGATGCGAACCGTGGACTAGTACGAATTGACTCACGTTTAATGCGAGAACTAAACCTCGCGTCCGGGGACGTCATCGAAATTTCAGGCACCAAGAAGACTGTGGCCCTCGTTTGGCCAGGATATGACGAGGATTCCGGAAAGGGGCTGATCCGCATGGACGGCTATACGCGAAATAACGCAGGCGTAAGCATAGATGATCAAGTTGCCGTCAAGAAGATAACAGTCAAACCAGCCGAACGTGTGGTGTTGGGATTCACTGAGCCCATCCAAGTAATGGGAATTGAAACATATCTCTACGAATTCCTTCAGGGGCGCGTGCTGACTCGCGGAGACTCGATTCCACTTACAATTATGGGCACGCGCGTCGAACTCGTCGTAACTGAGGTACAGCCACTCGCCCCAGCTCTGATTGTCGGCGAGGGAACTGAGATTAAGATCAGCGAAAAAGTCGCTAAGGAGGTACCGAAGGGTGTCCAACGCGTCACTTACGAGGACATCGGTGGTCTCCGTGACGAAATCCAGAAAGTTCGCGAGATCATCGAACTTCCGTTGCGGCACCCCGAACTGTTTGTTAGATTAGGCGTGGAGGCGCCAAAAGGAGTTCTGCTCCACGGTCCACCTGGAACCGGAAAAACGTTGCTTGCCAAAGCGGTCGCGAATGAAAGCAACGCGAACTTCTACACCATCGGAGGTCCCGAGATAATCAGCAAATTCTACGGAGAAAGCGAGGAACGCTTACGTGAAGTCTTCAAAGAGGCACAGGCAAACGCACCAAGCATAATCATGATCGATGAAATCGACTCGATTGCTCCCAAACGTGAGGAAGTCACGGGCGAGGTCGAAAAACGGGTAGTATCACAATTACTCTCACTGATGGACGGCATGCAAGCAAGAGGAAAAGTAGTCGTGCTAGGAATCACTAACCGAGTGAACTCAATCGACCCAGCACTTCGAAGACCCGGGAGATTTGATAGAGAAATAGAGATAGGTGTCCCTGACAAGAAGGGAAGATTGGAGATTCTTCAAATCCATACCAGAGGCATGCCACTGGAAAAAGCCGTAAACCTCGAATCTCTAGCAGACCGAACCCACGGCTTCGTAGGTGCCGATCTAGAGGCATTGTGCAAAGAAGCCGCCATGCGATCTCTCCGACGAATTCTCCCCGACATCGACCTCGAGGCCGAAAGTATACCTGCAAAAGTGCTCAGCAAGCTAGTTGTCGAGATGAAGGATTTCGAAGACGCGTTGAAAGAGATTCAACCGTCGGCATTACGTGAAGTTCTCGTAGAAGTCCCAAACATAAGATGGACCGACATAGGCGGATTAGAAGATGTAAAGAAACAATTGATGCAGGCAGTTGAATGGCCGCTCAAATACGCTGACCTCTTCGCGAAAAGCGGAGCCAAACCTCCGAAAGGCATCCTCCTCTACGGACCGCCAGGCACAGGAAAGACAATGCTCGCAAAAGCGGTTGCAAACGAGAGCGAAGCAAATTTCATCAGCATCAAAGGCCCCGAGCTATTATCCAAATGGGTTGGAGAATCTGAAAGCGGTGTCCGGGAAATTTTCAGGAAAGCCCGCCAAGCAGCACCGACAGTCGTCTTCTTTGACGAAATCGACGCCATCGCTCCAGTCCGAGGAAGCGGGCTCGGAGACACAAACGTAACCGAACGAGTCGTCAGCCAGCTCCTAACCGAACTCGATGGCCTCGAAGAACTCCAGAGAGTCGTCGTTCTGGCAGCCACTAACAGACCCGATATCATTGACGCCGCAATCCTGAGAGCAGGAAGATTCGACAGAATGCTACAGGTCCCAGCCCCCGATAAGAAAGCACGATTAGACATCTTGAAGATACAATCAGCGAAGAACCCGCTCGCCGAAGATGTGAACCTGGAAAAGATTGCGGAAAAGACTGAAAGCTATACCGGCGCGGACTTGTCTGCGCTAGTCTCCACGGCGGTGATGATGGCGCTCGAAGAACATGTTGAGAAATACAAGACCACCGATGAGATTGGAAAACATGCGGGCGAGGTAAAGGTCACCATGAGACATTTCGAGAGCTCATTAGAGAAGACGAAACCGTCAAGCCAAGAAGAAAAGAGACTGTCAGGGAAAATTGCTTACGCTTAGTCGACTAGTACGGAGCCAAATTTGGACCGATTCCATGCCGACGTCGGCAAATCTAGTCTAACGGATCATTCTAGCGACTACTTGGATCACAAGCCTGTCTTCAGTCTTAAAGAAGTCTACAATTTGATAGGTCACATCGTCAATTCGCGCTAAGGAGAGGATGCTGAGCAACTCGTTATGGATGGTTACTGGGAACCTACTAGTCAAGCCCAGCCATGAACAGGTGGAAAAACCAAGCAGGATAATACCTAGAACAGGCAGCCTTCCCAGAAAGAGCTGCTTGTTCGCATATCTCTTGAAGAAGTGCAGACGCTTACCAGCATGAATTCGCTCGACGATTTGGACTGGAACTCGCCTGCGTATCTTCAGGAAAGCAAACACCCTTGCCATCCTCAACTTCAATCGTGACGATTGAATGGTTAAACGTGATTACACCTTGTGGATATTGAGGTGGATTGGTGGACTCCTCTCAAACTATCACGAATAAGATGAAACAACAGATGCGTACTTGGATGATATTTTTCAAGATCCAATATACGAAACCGTCTGTCGACGGAGTCTAGTAATATACGGTGATGAAACGCTGTCACCTTCGTTCATGCCAACATGAACAAGTAGATGATCGCGAACAGTTTTCTATGTAACTAGCCGAGGGCGCGTATCGATGGTCCCGGAATAGTTTGTATCTATCATAGTAGTTTCAAGCAGATGATCTGCTTATGACACAGCCGACGGTTGCTCCTTATGGTTCATGGAAATCACCCATCACGACTGAGCTGATTGTCAGCGAGACTGTCTGGCTTGGGGGACCAGTCGCCATCGATCACGATGAAGTGTACTGGACAGAATTGCGCCCGGCAGAAGCTGGAAGATGCGTTATTGTCAAGCGGAGCTCGAACGGGCAGATTTCCGACATGACTCCCAAACCGTTCAATGCTCGTACCAGAGTTCACGAGTATGGGGGAGGCGCCTACACTGCTGCGGACGGCGTAGTCTACTTCTCTAACTTCAGCGATCAGAGATTGTACATGGTCAAACCTGAGTCCAGCCCTGCCCCGCTTACCCCTGAAAGTAATTTTCGGTTTGCTGATTGCGTATTTGACAAGCATCGCAAACGACTGATCGGCGTACGTGAAGACCACACTAAATCGGACCGAGACGCTCTCGCGTCGATAATCAGCATCGATCCTACGCTGAACGATGGAGGTCAAGTGATAGTTTCAGGCAACGATTTCTACTCCTCGCCTCGGATTAGTCCAGATGGAACTCGTCTAGCCTGGCTCACTTGGAACCACCCACTTATGCCGTGGGATGGTACCGAACTTTGGGTGGGAAGATTCAGGTCAGACGGCACAGTCGATCAGAAGATGCGAGTGACCGGCGGCGACAACGAATCCGTCTTCCAACCCGAATGGTCGTCTGATAGTGTCCTGCACTTCATCTCCGATCCATCAGGATGGTGGAATCTATATCGGTGGCGAGAGGACCTCTCACCGCCCATAGTCAAACCACTCTGCGAGATGGCTTCCGAATTTGGACTACCCCAATGGGTGTTTGGACAATCCACCTACGCGTTCGAATCAGCCAGCCGAATAATCTGCACTTACATTCATGAATCGTCAACTCATATGGCAATTCTATCCACAGACACAGGGAAACTTGACCCGATCAAGCTACCCTATTCGGGAATTAGATCCCTTCGAGTAAACGATGGGAAGGCTGTCTTCATTGCAGACTCGCCCGTCCAACCTTCAGCCGTAGTTCAACTCGACGTCACTGACGGTAAGGTTGAGGTCCTGCGCCGGGAAACAGACGCAGTCATCGACTCAGGATATCTATCACGTCCGGAAGAGATCCAGTTCCCAACTGAGAACGGGCTGACTGCATTCGGCGTCTACTATAGGCCTCAAAACAGGGATTACACGGCTCCACCGAATACCAAGCCACCTCTACTGATCCTGAGCCATGGAGGCCCAACCGGCGCTGCACACAACGGCCTCAGCCTTGAGAGCGTACAGTATTGGACAAGCCGCGGCATCGCTGTATGCGACGTGAACTACGGCGGCAGCACCGGCTACGGTCGCGAATACCGCGAACGGTTAAGAGGCAAATGGGGAATCGTGGACGTTGACGACTGCGCAAATGCGGCACGCCACCTAGCCAACCAAGGCCAAGTTGACGGCGGTCGACTGATAATTCGCGGCGGA
>DATKOK010000047.1:0-22929 GCA_035524675.1 Candidatus Methylomirabilota bacterium
GCGTCGTCGATAATTCGTCTCTCTGACATCAATCGCACCTAATGACCTCGCCATCGCGAAGACCAATTAAGAAGATTTGCGTGTCACTTCTGAATCTGACAATACGCGACGCTCGCTTTCCTCGAATCAAAAAGGATCAAACGGACAGAACAAAAGTCTAAACCTACAAGACCGATCCCGAAGCGCGTCGAGATACTGCGAATTGATGACGGGCGAATGCCGCTTTTCCGCGAGCCTTATCTTGGCTGCTTTAGAATCCAAACAGCCGCGTTGAACTGAAAAATGATGATTTTCTAAGCATAATTGCAATATTTGTTTGCATTTAAGCCTTAATGGCTGAATTTCCCTCGAGGTGAAACGCAAGGTGGCAAAAGCCCATAAAAAGAAGAAAATGAAGAAATAAGGGGCTAAATGTAGGTAAACATCGTTTTTCTACGTTTTTTCTTCACGATATTCTGATAGGTGTTACTTCTTCCGCCCGGCAGCTTCGATTTCTGGTGGAATCTCTGTGATTGAAGCAATTCTATCGTCGTCAGCTAACTCGGCCAATCGTTTGCCGGATGTAGTTCTGCTTTGGAGTGTGATAGAGTTAGAGTTGAGCCGTAGGGCTTGTCCTCTCTCTGAGACAAAGAGGACGTCAGATTGCTCGGTCAAGGGGAGAACACCCACTAAGCTTCCAGACTTACTGTTCACGTTGAACCCTACAACACCGGATCCTCCGCGTTTTTGGAGGCGGAATGCGTCAACGAGTGTTCTCTTGCCGTAACCTCGTCTTCCAACCGTCAAGATTGTCAACCCTTTATGAACTTGAGGGATAAAACATGCCCCTGCAACTTCACTGCCCTCCTCAAGTCTTATTCCCCCGACTCCTTTTGCGGTCCTTCCCATCACAGAGATATCAGTTTCCTCAAAGCGAATTGTGAGACCATCAACCGTAGTGATTACGATTTGCCCTTTGCCTGATGTTATGAACGCTTTTGCAAGGTTGTCCGAGTCATCAAATTGGCCGGTGATGATGCCGGTTGAACGAATATTTGAATACGCGTCAAGCTGTGTTCGTTTCACAATCCCTCTTCGCGTTACGAGCGTTAAGTACTCGGTTGGAGTGAAATCGTTCACCGGCACTATTTCGGCTATCTTCTCACCCTCACCCAGTTGTAGTAAGTTGATGATGGGTGTGCCCCGCGATGATCTTGTGCCTTCCGGGACCTCATGTGCCTTGAGCGCGTATGCCTTTCCTTGACAGGTTATGAACAGTATAGTTTGAAGAGTATGTGCAGAAACCGCTCTGAGTACCTTATCTTCCTCCTTTAGATCGATTGACGGTATCCCTGGAGTGTCGCGTTCTGTGAGTTGAAATGATTTTGATGCGACGCGTTTGATGTAGCCTTCATTTGAAAGGAGGACGACCACACGCTCATCCCGGACCACGGGTTCTACGTCGAAGTTGACGCTCTCGGCCCGTATTTCTGTCCGTCTTGCGTCTCCGTATTGTTTGGCTATTTGGGCTAATTCCTCTTTTACGACCATAAGGAGCTTGTGACGTTCACGAAGGATCTCCTGGAGGATCACTATCTCGGACTCTTTCTCAAGGGATTCCTTTTGAATCTTGTTCGCTTCTAATCTCGTTAGTTGGTGGAGTTTCATTTCGAGGATGGCTTCGGCTTGTTGTTCGTCGAGGTTTAGCTCTTTCAGGTTGGCGGAGGCTTCCGTTGGATCAGTGGAGTTACGGAATATGGATATCAGCTTGTCAATGTTCTTTAGCGCTATGATGTAGCCTTCCAATATCTTGAGCCGCGTTTGTGCTTGCTGCAGATCATGGGTCGCGCGGCGTTCTATCACTTTGATTCTGTGATCGATGAAGGTTTGTAGCGTCTGTTTCAAGTCTAGAATTTGGGGTTTACCGTCTACTAGGACGAGGTTGATGTAGCTGAAAGTTGTGTGCAGTTGGGTTAGTTTGTAGAGTTGGCCTTTTACTGTTTCCGGGAGAGATCCTGACTTGAGTTCGATTGTTACTCTGATGCCCTCACGACTTGATTCGTCTCTTATGCTCGAGATTCCTTCAATTTCTCCATCTTTGATTAAGTTGGCTATTTCTTCAACGATTTTTGATTTGTTTATTTGGAATGGGATTTCTGTAATCACGAGGCGTTTTCGATCCCCCTTTGCCACTTCTTCGTCGACGCGCCCGAGCAGTTTAATCGAGCCGCGTCCTTGTTTGTAGGTTTGTAGCAGTGATGTGGCTTCGTATACGATTCCTCCGGTTGGAAAATCTGGTCCTTTGATGAATTCTAAGAGATCTTCAATCTTGGAAGTGGGATGGTCGATTAAATGTATGAGTGCGTGTATGACCTCTCTCATGTTATGCGGGGGAATACTGCAACTCATTCCGACAGCTATGCCTGATGCACCGTTCACGAGGAGGTTGGGGAATTTTGCTGGCAGAACCGCGGGTTCCTGTAGTGAATCGTCGAAGTTTGTTATCCATTCAACAGGATTCTTCTCGAGTTCGACGAGCATCTCTTCAGCGAGCTTTGTGAGCCTGGTCTCGGTATATCGAATGGCGGCAGGAGAGTCTCCGTCTATGCTCCCGAAGTTTCCTTGACCGTCGATGAGTGGGTACCGCATTGTGAACTCTTGTGCCATTCTAACTAGAGCGTCGTAGACTGCGGTTTCGCCGTGGGGGTGATATTTACCGAGTACTTCTCCCACAATCCTTGCTGATTTCTTATGCTGACTCTTGGATGACAACCCGAGTCCTTGTATTGCGAATAGTATTCTGCGTTGGACGGGTTTGAGGCCATCTCTTACGTCAGGAAGTGCGCGTCCGACGATGACACTCATAGCGTACTTGATGTAGGATCGCCGCATCTCGGTCTCTATAGCGACCGGTTTGATGCGCTCTCCCTGGCTGGTCATGGTCTAATCCTCAAATGTCGAGCCAATCGACCTCGTCAGCATTCTCTTGGATGAATTGCCGTCGCGGTTCGACAACGTCTCCCATCAAGGTGGAAAAGACTTTGTCCGTTTCAGCCGCATCGTCAACCGTGACGTTAAGCAAGGAACGTGTGAGAGGGTTCATCGTTGTCTCCCACAGCTCGCGAGGATTCATCTCGCCTAGTCCTTTGAATCTCTGAACGAGGTCCGCTTTTCCTTTGAGTTCCTGTTCAAGAATCCGTTTTCGTTCCTTCTCGTTCATGGCATTGAAGATTCTGTCGCCTTTTCGTATTCGGTAGAGTGGGGGCTGCGCGATGTACACCTTGCCAGCTTCGATGAGCTGGGGCATGTGCCGGTAAAGGAACGTCAGGAGAAGCGTTCGGATATGAGCGCCGTCAACGTCAGCATCAGTTAGAAGAATGATTTTGGAATAGCGCAAACCGCTTACGTCGAATGCGTCTCCGATGCCCGACCCGATTGCAGTTACAAGCGCGCGAATTTCGTTGTTATCGAGGATTCGGCTAAAACCATGCTTCTCGACGTTCAGTATTTTTCCGCGCAAAGGCAGGATCGCTTGGGTCCGTCTATCTCGTGCCTGCTTGGCGCTTCCACCTGCAGAATCTCCTTCTACTATGAAAAGCTCTGTTCTCTCAGAATCGTGAAGTTGACAGTCAGCAAGTTTTCCTGGTAGAGTAATGCCTTCTAGTGCTCCCTTCTTGCGAACAAGCTCCTTGGCCTGTTTGGCTGCAACTCTTGCCCTTGCAGTCTCAGCGGTCTTTTGTACGACGATTTTGGCGACCGCTGGTTTCTCCGAAAAATAGGTTTTCAGCCCATCGTATATGACCGACTCAACGATTCCTCTCACTTCGCTGTTTCCAAGCCTGCCTTTAGTTTGACCTTCAAATTGCGGATTCGGAAGTCTTACACTCAAGACGGCGGTGAGTCCTTCGCGTACGTCGTCACCTTGGATTCTCACTTTCTCTTCATCGATGAGTTTGTGTCCCGAGGCATAGTCGTTGATTGCCCGTGTCAACGCGGTTTTCAGACCGACGAGATGCGACCCGCCTTCACGTGTGTTTATGTTGTTTGCGAACGTGTGGATGCTCCAAGAATTGTCATCAGTATACTGAAATGAGCAATCAACTTGCACGTCTGTCTTGTTCCCTGAAACAACCACAACGTCGTCGTGGAGAGTGTTTTTCGATTCGTTGAGATATGATACGAACTCTTTGATTCCCCCTCGATATTTGAAGTTGCGAGTCTTAGGCGGATTCGCTCGTTCATCCGTGAAAGTGATGGCGAGTCCATCTGTGAGGAAGGCGAGCTCTCTGAGCCTAGCTGCGATAATTCTGCTGTCGAAAACTGTTTCCTCAAAAATCTGAGCGTCCGGTTTGAAGCTTACTATGGTTCCGTGATCGTCGCTCGCCCCGATCTCTTCGACAGGGGTTACGGGAACTCCTCGCTCATACCGCTGTCTGAATGACCGCCCCTTCAAATGAACTTCAGTTACAAGCCATTCGCTTAGAGCATTGACTGCTGAGACGCCGATTCCATGGAGACCCCCTGAGACTCGGTAGGTTTTGTGATCAAATTTTCCCCCGGCATGCAGCATTGTCATGACAACTTCCAACGCGGGTCTGCCAGTCTGAAGATGCGTCTCTACGGGAATCCCTCGACCATCGTCGCGGACAGTAACTGACCCCTCCTGCTTGAGTGTTACGTTGATGTTCTTGCAGAATCCGCCAAGAGCCTCATCGATCGAGTTATCGACGACCTCGAATACAAGGTGATGTAGGCCGCGAAGGTCGGTGCTGCCAATGTACATGGCAGGCCGCTTTCGTACAGCCTCCAGGTCATCCAATACTTGGATTTGATCGGCTGAATAGTGTTCAGACATGTTCCGTCGCTTAGAGTCAATTGAAAATGTACGTTGTGCTGGCTATTTCAGAGATCAACACAAAAACGTTGACGATTCTATCAACGCACCACTTCGATTGAACAATAAAACGTTGGAAAGAGGTTTTCACGTATTTGGTGCATCTACGTGAAATCGTGAAAAGCGCTTGTTGATTCCATGAACTTGCTAGAGGTCTTGAAAGACCTCAAATATCGGAAGGCAAGATCTTAGGTCGCGAGTAGGATATGTCTGAACGTGTGACCGTGGACCGTAAGGAGTTTGAAGCCTTCTTATCTGATAATCAGGCTCTCCTAGAGAGATCACAGAAACTCATTGAGAAGATTGATTCTCTCGAGAAGATAGTTTCGCAGTTGCGAAATGAGCTGAAGATTTCAAAGGAGAAATTGGATTCGTTGGAGGCGGTGGTGAACACGAGTAAGAGTCAGTCGGATGAAACGCTGCGTAGGGCTAGAGAGACCATGGCGCGTTTGGCTAGAGAGACTGAAAAACGGATTTCGAAATAGACTACTGCCTAACCCCTGTCGTGCGTCCGCACCGATCGCAGAATTTGTCACGAGTCGTCAACGCTCGACCGCAAGGGCAGATGATCGACCCGAAGTCTGTGCCACATCCTTCACAGATTCTGCTTGCTCTTCTGACGGGAAAACCGCACCTCTGGCAGGCCACGTAACCACGTGACAGCGTCTGAGGTTTTCGCTTTTCCAGACTTAATCGATCGCGGAAGGCTTGCAGGAAACTGCGTTTAGCTGGTGTGCTGGCTGATTCAATCAATTTGGATTCTTTGGGCTTGGGAGGTTCTTCTGGCTTATCCTTAGACTCTGTAATGCCTTGGTGATCTGAGAGGGCTCGTTGAAGTTCTCGCGTCAGAGCCTCATTTCGTTGGTAGAGCTCCTTCATCTGAGTGTGCGCGAGTTCCAGTTTGTTGAGAATGAGTTCGTAGTTCTTCGTTAAGGCTGAGAACTCTGAAAGGAAAGTTTCCCATTCACTTTTGTCGACTTGCAGCACGTGACTCAACGGCCACTCGATGGGTGTGCATTGCCTATTAGAAAAGAATGCGCTCACCAACCGGGCCGTAGGCGGGTTTTTCCATTTCATTATTGAACATTAAGTTGTTGAACGTTAATGCATGCACTAGGGAGCGTCAATCCCTATATCGAGGGAGGCGACATATCTACATGATCGTTCAATGAATGGTGTGAAGAAACGTAGCGTAGCAGCCTTGTTCATTTTGGCTGCAATATCCTTGTTCGCGTCGCAGACCGTGACTGTATCCGCTTCAACTAATTACGGGGATACGAACGTTGAGACGCGGACTAGTACGCTTCAACAACAGTACGTTGTCGCAACGACGAGAATTTTCGTTACTCATCCGACTGTTATGCAGTCAGTTTCGTTGTATTTGCAGTACCAGGGATCTGACGGGAGTCAGTGCCTAAAGTTTGGAATATACGCAGACGCGGGCTACGGCAGTGGTCCTCTAGGTTCGGGACTAGTGGGAGCTACTCAAAACGGCTATTGTTTTCAAGTAACAGAGAGTTGGGGTCCTGCTTGGGAAACATGGCAGCTTCTGCCATCTGACTATTTGACGATCAGTACTCCAGGCGTCTATTGGCTTTGCATATTGGCCAGTCAGGCGTATGGAACAATTTACCACTACACTTACAGCGGCGCATACGGCGGAGAATTTCTCTACAACTACGCGTATTACAGTTACTCTTTCCCAGCGTCATATGCTCTTGGCTTTCCTCAGATCACATTTCCTCAGGGAAGCTATTCTCAGAATACTCCCCTTCCTAGCGTCACCGGCGCTCACTATCCTGAGCCACTCAACTTCACGATCTCAGAGTACAATGCGCCTTTCAGTTTCTACATGACAGGCACGTAATCAGCGAAAACTCTAAGCCGAATAGCCTCGTGGCTCGACTCGGCTTCGGGAGCTAACTGTTGACTCATGCGATGACATGATCAGGAGTAGTACGTAAGAGAGATATAGTGCACTCAAATGTGGCGGACACGGTGACGTGAATTCCAACTGCCACGCAATAGACGCCGCCTAGTACTACAGATTCTTCTCATGGTTGCTATCCTCGGAGGACTCCTCTGGTATGCGGGACCCGGCACTCTGCTACTCATCATCACCAAGACAAATCCGTTCTATCTACTCTGCGCATTCCTCGCCTATTTTCTGATCAACGTCCTATTCACAATAAGGATCATCAGAGTTCTCGAGCGGCAAGACATCAAGGCGACGTTCAAGAAAACGATTCTCCCCCAGTATGCGGGAATGCTAAGCAGCGATGTTACGCCGGGACGAACGGGATACATGCTTACTCCAATATATCTCATGAATCAGAACATCGACCCGTCAGCGAGCCTGGCATGCATCCTCGGCATACAATCAATAGAATTTCTTGTGAAGGTGCTTGGTGGTGCAGGAGCACTCGTATTTCTTCTCTATCACACCTCGTTGACTCGGGAAATATTCACGCTTGCCGTCATTGGCATCGGACTCATGTTGGTCGGAGCATTCGTATTGGCAGCCATAATTTGGTCTCCGCGAGCGGCTGAGCTGTTCAAGAAAGTTGCAACTTCGAGATTTCTCGCTCGATTCACTAGCCGCATTGTCGCAAAACTTGACGAGTTCGGGAGCAATGCGATGAAGACTCGGAGTGCAGTACCTGAGATTTTCCTGATCACTCTCCTTTCATGGGTACTGAAAGGGTTCGAATGGTTCTTCCTAGGATTAGCCTTAGGAATAACTAACATTGGCTGGCTGGGATTTTTCCTCCTTCATCCGCTCATCACAGCCTTCGGTTTTGTCCCACTCACACCTTCAGGAATAGGCTTCCAAGAGGGAGCCATCGTCGGGATCTTTCTGCTTCTGGGCGTAGATGTCAAACTGGCTCTTGCGTTTGCAATTCTTTCACGAGTTCTGCTGATATTCGAGGACTTGATCGGCGTCATCCCGATTGCGAAGAGCGCTCAGCGCGGGCTCCTTGCTACAGCTCGACTGATACCAAAGAGCTGAAAACATTCACCAAACTTTCAATATGCCGAGAGAAAACTTGCTCGAAGGGCCCGGTCAAAATGAAACTTGACAGGATGAGAGTTTTCCTTTTCGACATGGATGGTGTGCTTTCAATCGGCAAAGAGCATCCGCGGTATCTCGCGGGCCGAGAGGTTGTGGCGCGTATCAAGTCGTCTGGGAAGCAAACGTTCGTTTTAACAAACAATTCAACTCATTCTCGGCGGGAGGTGCATCGTAGTCTTCTGCATCTTGGATTCGACTTCAAGATTGAAGACGTTCTCACTTCAAGCTACCTCACAGCCATCTACTTGACTCAGAAATTTGGACAAGTTAACTTCTTCCTCGTCGGCGAAGACGGCTTGCGACGTGAATTAGAAGCTGAAAACCATCACTTCACAGACTCGAAGCCCGACGTTGTGGTTGTGGGGTTCGATAGACGATTGACGTACGAGAAACTGGATCTCGCGCTTCGGTTCCTTAGGAAAGGAGTACCTCTCATCGGCAGCTACGGAGGAGCGGTTTACATGAGTGAGAATGGGCCCGCGCTTTCAGCAGGCCCAATAATCAAAGCGTTAGAGTACGGGTCGCATAGGAGAGCAGTGATGATAGGCAAGCCCTCACCCCGCATGTTCAGGCTTGCATTGAAACTCGCCCGCGAAGAGGCAAAGTACGCAGTGATGGTGGGTGATCAGATCGAAACAGATCTTATAGGCGCAAAGAAGGCAGGCGTACACACAGTATTAGTACTTAGTGGAGTTGAGACTGAAGACTCCGTCAAACGTTCACCCGTCAAGCCAGAGCTGGTAATTGAAAACGCTGACTTGCTGGCGGGTTACCTCTAACCTGACTTGCAAATGGCATAAGCCTTAAGACTCCGCATCAGCGTTGTTGACTCACCGTTTGAAAAGAAGTAGACTTGAAAATGTCAGAGGAAGAAAGACAGCCCAGTGGTGCCCCGGCACCTATCGTAAAAGTAAGCGACCTGCAACCCTACTCGAAACAAGTGAATACAACTGTAAAGATCGTCCAAAAGGGTGAAGCTCGAGAGACAGTGTCTCGACAAGACGGTACAACCCACCGAGTTTTAGACGCCCTGGTCGGAGACGAAACCGGCGCAATCTACATGACCCTATGGGACGAGAACATCGACAAAGTCAACGAAGGAGACAGTGTAATGGTCAAGAACGGTTACGTCCGCCCATTTAAAGGATCGATGCGACTGAACATTGGCCGATATGGCAGTCTTGAACCAGCAGAATCAGCTCTTGGCGATGTTAACACCCAGAACAACCTGTCCGACAAAGTCGTTGAGGAACGCCCATACAGATCCTACGGAGGCGGAAGGAGCTACGGCGGAGGCGGATACGGAAGAGGCGGAGGGTATGGAGGTGGCCGAGGCGGCGGAGGCTATGGCAGAGGCGGCTATGGCGGTGGCGGCGGTGGCTACGGTAGAGGCCGCGGAAGAGGATATGGTGGCGGCAGAGGCCGCGGACGCGACCAATACTAAACGTAGAATGCCATATTCGATTTCGAACAATCCCTAATTTTTTTCTTATTATCTCTCCTGATTTCACACATTTGAGGAGCTACTCTTAATTACCTGTCGAAATCTGTCGATTCGGCCAAACAACCATGGAAGACCAAACGCGCCTTGCCGTCGAACAGGCCCTAAAATCTGGTGCTGACTATGCTGAAGCAAGAACCCAGCGCGACGTCGGACATACGCTAACGCTAAACAATGGCATCCCAGAACCGGTTACAGTTACGAGAAGACTGGGCATAGGTATTCGAGTCCTAGTGGGCGGATCGATGGGGTTCGCGTCCACTAACAGCCTTGAAACATCGCAAATTCGCACGTCAGCAGAAACTGCTGTGAAGATCGCTAGAGCAGCAACCAGACTCACCTCAAAACCTTCGAAACTGGCACCTGAAGAGAGTTGGGAAGACAAATGGGAAGTGAGAATGAACATTGACATTCGAGAAGTGTCGATCGAAGAGAAATTCAACGTCCTCTATTCAATTGAAAAGGCGCTAAGTCAAGAACAAGTGAACATCTCGTTGCCTTCACGAATATTGCTCCTTGATGATGAGTTGACAGAGAAATTCTACCAAAATAGTGAAGGATCCAGAATCCGAGGGATTGTGCCACGGATTAGCCTATTCTTCATCCTTACTGGCGAAGATAAGGGGAAGGGAACAATTCAGCGTATGCGCCACGAGGCGCAGAGCCGAGGATGGGAGGCAGTAAAGGAATGGAATCCGCCTGCGATCGCTACGGACGAAGCTAGAATGCTCGGGAGAATGCTCCGCGAAGGAAAGCAGCCGCCAACGGGTGAGATCGATCTAGTTCTGGGATCTGAGGTGACTGGCATCATCTGTCATGAATCATGCGGACATCCCCAAGAGGCTGATAGAATACTTGGAAGAGAAGGCGCTCAGGCGGGAGAATCATACGTTACGCGCGAGATGTTGGGCAAGAGAATAGGTTCAGAGCATGTCACGATAATTGACGACCCTACTCTGCCGAACTCTTACGGGTTCTACATGTATGATGATGAAGGGGTAAAAGCAAAGCCGCGAACGCTCATTAAAGATGGCATAATCTCCGACCTTTTGCACAATCGAGAGACTGCCGCAGAATTCGGCGTGTCAAGCAATGCGGCGGCAAGATCGGTCGCTTACGATCGTGAGCCGATAATCCGTATGGGAAACACGTTCATGAAACCTGAAGATTACACTCTCGAGGAATTGGTTGAAGACGTCAAGTCCGGGGTGTATATGAAGAGTTTCATGGAATGGAACATAGACGATCGCCGTTACAATCAAAGATACGTCGGACTCGAAGCATACGCTATCGAAGACGGAAGGATTGCGACGCCCGTCAGGAATCCAATCCTCGAAGTCACAACCCCTGGACTTTACGGGAGCGTAGATGCCGTGGGGAAGGAAATGGAATACGCTGGAGCAACCTGCGGCAAGGGTGATCCACAACAGGGGGCACCAGTCTGGACGGGGGGACCGCCAATCAGAATTCGGAAGATTCGTCTCGGAGGATGAGTAGTTGGATCCCTTTGCGACCATGAATAGCATCCTGTCTGCATGTAAGAAACTTGGTGTCGCGTCAGTTGCTGTCGGATTCACTCGTTCTCGTGACCAGATGGTGAGGTTCAGCAATAACTCTGTTACAGTCGTGAACAGTTGGCAGAATGAGACGCCGACTGTTTACATGGCGTCCGAAGGAAAACGAGCCGCATGCAGAATTGAGGAGGAGAACGTGGATTTCGCGGTCATTGCCAGGGAGCTAGCAGACTCAATGAAAGTTATGCCACATGGCGATGTGAATTTTGACCTCCCTAAGGGGCCTTTCACGTATCAGGAAATTGAGGGAATCTACGATAAGAGATTGACCGAAATCGACACTGGATTGGTAGATGCTGCGGAGACCGCGATAAATTCAGCAATGAAAGAAGGTGCCGAGCGAGTTTCGGGGGTCGTCATCTCAGGCAGCTGGGAGCACTTCGTTCTCACGTCCGCAGGTGCTGAAGGTTCGAGTAAAGGGACAGGGATTGAGATTACTGTACGTGGCTTTGCCACTAGTGACGCTACTGGACAAGGCATCTCGATCGCAACAAATCTGAGTAGATTTCACCCGGCCGAGGCAGGGGCAATGGCTGGAGCCATCGCTAGGAAAGCTCGTGGAGCTACGAATGGCACGCCCGGCAAATTCAATGTGGTATTCGGCCCGGCTATATTCGCTGACTTGGTGGATCGCGCAGCAGACTCTGCCTCCGCGTACAGTGTGGACCTCGGATTATCGTTTTTCCAGAACAGTTTAGGCAAAAATGTTGCCTCAGAGAAGTTCACGTTACATGACAACGGGCGACTGCCGAACGGGCCTGGATCAATAGGGCTTGATGATGAAGGTTTCCCGACGGGAGAAACACATTTGATCACTAGAGGAACATTGGAAAACTACCTTCACACTTCCTATACGGCCGCGAAACATAATTCTCCGCTTACAGGAAGTGCCCAGTTTGAAGGGGGAGTAGCAGGAATGGTGCCTGCTCCAAGAAACCTAATTGTCGAGCCTGGCGAGCAACAATTTGAAGGTCTTCTCGACAGGGCCCAGTCAGGCATATACATTACAAATAACTGGTATACGAGATTTCAGAATTATCAGACGGGCGACTTTTCGACAATATGTCGCGACGGAGTGTTTGAGATCAGGAACGGGAAGCTCGGAAGTCCCGTAAAGGGACTACGAGTAAGCGATAACATGATCAGGATACTCCAATCTATCGAGATGCTCTCCAAAGAGAGACAGTGGATCAGATGGTGGGAGGTACCTACCCCAACTCTCACACCATATGTGCTTGTTAGAGATGTTGGAATAACGACAGCCAACAAGTAACATGAATTCGGCAAGTGGCATCTCACTATAAGGCAGAGTTAGTATGTGAGCGACGATGGAGAGTCACGGTGCTGGCAGGCGAACTGCCGCTGGCGATAACCTGTCTGTCTTCTCTGACGTTCTGGTATTGATTCCAACCTTGAATGAGGAAGAAGCAATCGGACAGTTGGTTCGAGAGGCACATGACTGTGGGTTCAGTGATATCTTAGTGGTTGATGGATTCAGTATTGACGGAACTCGAGAGGCAGCAGCTTCTATGGGGGCGCGAGTAGTTTTGCAAGATTTTGGAAAAGGTAAGGGATGCGGCGTCAGAACTGGAATGAGATTGTTCCTCGAGGGAAAATCGGACTTTCTTGCGATAATCGATGGGGACGTAACGAATGTTCCGGCAGATCTTGTGAAGATGGTCTCTGTTGCGAAGTTAGGCTCGGCGGACGTTGTCCTAGGATCACGCATTCGCGGAAAGAGGGAGAGGGGTGCAATGCCTGCGCTGAGTGTTGCGTCGAACTTGACCGTATCGTTCTTGTTGGGAGCGAAATTTCTACGTCGGTTCACAGATGTTCAAACTGGATATTGGATGTTTACTCGTGAAGCTGTGAAGCGGACTTATCCTAAGATCCAGTCTACAGGTTTTGAGATTGAGTTAGAGCTGTTTGTGAAGATTCTGAAGGAGGGGTTGCGTGTTGTTGAGATCCCTGTTGGGTTCAGAGCGCGGAGGGGGAAGAGCAAGTTCAGCTTTGGTCTGCGCATGAGGAACCTCTACTACGCGCTCAATTATCTTGCATCGTGACATTCTGAGCTAAATGTGCTCAGAAGCACGGTTTTCACTGCCATTGGCGGCGGATTCGACGATTACTCGGCGTGAGCGTGTATCTTGAGACGTATTCGTTGGATTCGATGTAGAATCTCCATAGCCGTTCGATTCCCAGGGTTATGCCTATTCTAGGTGACCGTTCGACCGCGAATGGGGATTCGGTGCGGGTGTTGCCGATGTAGAGGATGCCTCGTCTTGTCAGGTCGATCTCGTTGAGTGACCTGTCGATTGCGAACGCTTTGGTTAGTTTGCCGGGCCCGTTGGTTAACTGCAATTCTGACACGTCCGGGCGTAGTTTCTTCATCGTATCTAAACCTTTCAAGGGTTCGACTGCGCGAATTAGGACTGCGCCGGCGACGCCAGGTGGCTGTGTCGTAGCGTTCAAGCAATAGTGGTTTCCGTATGTGAAGTAGATGTATGCGTGCCCGGGCTCGCCGAACATGGGCATGTTTCTGGGTGTCTTGCCGCGGTGAGCGTGACTGGCAGGGTCGTTCCGTCCGCCGTACGCTTCGACTTCCACTATTCTCCCAATCAGTACGGTACCTCCGTTTACCCTGACTAGGTGCTTGTTGAGGAGTGCTCTTGCGACGGTCACGGTTCCTCGTTCATAGAATGAGCGGGGTAGGGGATTGATTGATTCCTCCGTATTGGACAGGCGTTACCATCCTCCGATGAGGCAAGGGCTTATTGCTGGCGATTACACCGCACGATCTATTGTTTACCATTTCGGATTGTGTGTAAGATGGATAAGAATAGAATGCGTGCGTTGACTAGGGAATTTCTGGAGGTAATGGGTGAAGACCCGAAACGGGAAGGACTTCTTGATACTCCTCGGCGTGTGGCCGACATGTATGAGGAGCTTACTGAAGGCTATGCGATGAATCCCAAAGAGCTTCTGTCTAGAGAGTGGAATGAGGTTACTGGGATGGTCATTGCGAAGGAGATTGACTTCTTCAGCCTCTGTGAGCACCATCTGCTCCCGTTTTATGGTAAGGTGCATATTGGATATATCCCGTCAAGGGCCGTTGTTGGTCTTTCTAAGCTCGCGAGGCTCGTTGACTGTTTCAGCAAGAGACTTCAGCTCCAAGAGCGGATGACCAAACAGATTGCGGATGCGTTGAACGAGAATTTGCATCCTTATGGCGTGGCGGTCGTGGTGCAGGCGAGGCATTTGTGTATGCAGATGAGGGGTGTCAAGAGTGCCGCCGACATCGTTACGTCCGAGCTTAGGGGCCAGTTTGAGAAATCTGAGACTCGAAACGAGTTCTTCGACATGTTACGGAAGCCGGTGTAGGTATGGCAGAATTGGACATAGCTAGAGTGTATAAGCGGGAGTTCGCAGCCGCGCATATCATTGCTGGTCATCCCAAGTGTGGGCGGATGCATGGCCACAATTACCTGCTGATTGCGCGAGTGTACGGGAAGAGCAGTGAGTGGCTTGACTTTGAGGAGATCAAGAGGGCGGTGGATGGGCTGGTCGACGGCAAGTACGACCATCGTGACATCGGGAACATGACCTGCGAGCGTCTGGCAAAGCAGATACAGGAGCATCTAACCGAGACGTTCAAGTCCCGAGTTGAGATCGAGCTGTGGGAGACAGGAAAATTCGGCGTCCAGACCGTAACAGGCTAACGTCACCGCGAACCCGTATGTCCTCTCTCCCTGTTTTTCACAAGTGACTTGTAACCTCAAACGTCCTCGCACGGGCATCTACTGGGAACGCCCACGGCTGCGACTGCGTCCGTTCATCTAGTTAGCATATTACGAATGGATGTAGGAAGGCCCCTACATGAACACATCAGTAACGGCTACTTGGAATGACTGAAAATTGAGCTGTCGTAGCCTGAAAAGCTGGGTGTGTGAAAGCCCGAAAATAGGCTACAAACATTGCAATCTCTAACGATTCACCCTAGTACTTCTCAACTTCTCCGCGTACGTGCCCTGCCTTCAGAAGCGCGAAGTGATGCACGTCGCTGGGTACCCGAAGCTTACCGGTGTTGTTAATCCGTTCAATCTTCGAGAACGCCTCACGATCAACATCCTTGTCGAGCGTAAGATCACCACTGTTCTCCAAATGGAAGTTACCCAGCTCCTCATGTAGACCCAAGATGTCAGATTTGGATAACAGCACGGACCCGGCGATAACCAACTTCTTCGTGTCAAACACATTATGGTCTTCCGTTGGAGATGCACTAACATACTGCCGCAGCGCCTCATTCACCAAGTCACCCACATTCTTACCCTGCTGCTTGGCTCTTGAAATCACGGTGTTGTAGAGATCCCGGTCCATCCCGCGAATCAAGACAGCGTTGTTAGTCATGTTATTCATCACACAACGATACAGGGCTTAACTTGATATCAAGATTACATTGTATACATATGTTTCTTATAAACCTTGTTAATTCTTTTTACATTCCTTAACTTGTAGTACCTGATTGCCTAGTTTGCGGGGCAAGCAAGGCAATCAAAGAAATGAGATGAATCAAGTTTGGTTGAAGACCTCGAAAAATTGCTGTTTGAAGAGATTCCGGAGATGGAGACACCTAAGATCCGAAGGTGTGAATGGTGCCATCAGTCGTTACCTAACGACCGCTACCACCTGAAGATCTGCCCTCAGTGCAGGAAGGAATCTATCGCTTCCTTCATGAAGGCGCATTAAGCCATTCGACTGGTCTTGTAACCCAGTCATACCGTCCCTTCCTCCTGTATCCGTTCATTCAGCTTGTTCGCATCGTTTCAGAACGTTTCGAAACCCGGTAACATCTAGCGGTTTCGAAACCCGTTTTGGAACGTTTCGAAACGAACATCGAAACATGAATGCCATAGAGAAGAATGCATCCTATCGCTTGCAATTTGTCGACGCTTAGACCTCGCAGCTTATTGCATTGCCAAAGATACTGAAGGTCGACCTCGTTTGAATGGGGCAGTCGTTCTATTGTCAGGTGGAATCGACTCTGCTACCGCTCTGTATTGGGCGCTACAGCAGACTCCACGTATCTATTCAATGAACATACGGTACGCTCAAGCAAGCTATCAGGAAGCAAATGCATCCAATTCTCTGGCAGCTGTTGCTAAGGTAAAGGAACATCTTACAGTTTCACTCCCTTTCTACAAGGACATCCAAAGCCGATACCATCCCAAGCAATCGCGCAGCATAACTACTGCGTACGTGCCTGCAAGGAACACTATCTTCTACGGGATAGCGGCTGCCTACGCCGAAACGCTTGAACTCGACACCGTCATCTTCGGTTCCAATGCTGACGATACGAGAGAACTTCCTGACGCAACTCCAGACTTCATACATAGAATGAATGAATTGCTGAAGATTGGAACGCGAGCAGGGACTGACGGCATTCCCATAAGAATTGTCAACCCCCTGATCGACCGCAGTAAGACGGATGTGCTTAAACTCGCCTTAGAACTGAAAGTCCCACTTGGCCTTACATGGAGCTGCCATGAAGACGTTCAGATGCCCTGTGGAAAATGCCGAGGCTGCCGCAACCGTCTCGACGCATTCAAACAATTGAGAGTAGATGATCCGTTGAAATATCAATAGGCATACGACCTTTCCACTTGTCTTCGAGCAGAAACATCTGAGTCGCAAACCATCACCTTACCAGCGGCGTTTGCTAACGTGGCATCAGCTGCTGTGCCCTTTGTACAAACAACTAGACTTACGCGCCTCATGAGTCGTCGTTACGATCTAGAATATGGCGTATGGTCACCATAGGGAGACCCTTGAGGAACATACCATTGTCAATGCTTCTGTGGGTCGCACACAGGCAAATTTCATAGTATAAAATTCTCGACATGGTGGTACACGATCATAGACTTAATAACATAAGACCAGTTAAGGTTCGGTTCCGTGCTGTTCTGGGTGATAGAGTAATGTCACATGATGAAGCTTCAACGCTGGAACTCACACAGATAAGAAAGCGAGATGGACGGATTGTCCCATTTGACAAGGAGAAGATAACGAACGCGATCTACAAGGCGATAAATGCAACGGGCGGAAGGGACCGCACTCTAGCCGAGAACCTATCCGATCGCGTTGTCGAGATTCTTAATGAGAAATATGGAGCCGAGGCAATACCCGCTGTTGAAGACGTGCAGGATGTTGTTGAAAGGGTCCTAGTTGAGAACGATCAGGCGAAAGTTGCAAAACACTACATCATCTATAGGCAGAAGCGGGCGGAAATCCGAAAAGAAAAGCAGCGAATTCTCGAGAAGGAGGCAATAGATGAAGTTGACAAGATGTTTGACCTCAATGCTTTGAAAGTTCTCAAGGCAAGATATCTCAAGAAAGATGAGACAGGAAAACTGATTGAAACACCCAAACAGCTATTCACGCGAATAGCAGTGCACGCGTCTCTGCCCGACTTGCTTTATGATCCTGAAGTTTATGATATCAACAAGAAACAGGCCGCTCACGAATCAGAGGAATTCAATCCGACACAATATCACGAGAAAGTATCCATAGGAGACTACAGACTAAATCAATTTCACCTCAGTGCATTGAAACGCATGTATGACCGCTTCAACCCTGAAGGTTCGATGAAAGTCAGTTGGTCAAACTTCTTCGAATCGATCAAGTCCGGTCGTTTCAACAAGTTCGCGAGTAACATAGATACATTCTACAATTTACTGATCTCGAGAAAGTTCATGCCCAACACGCCGGCGATAGCAAACTTTGGAAACGTTCTTGGCATGGGCTCGGCATGCTTCGTCCTAGACATAGACGACTCCATTGAGAGCATTATGGAGACACTGAAACAGACAGCAGTCGTATTCAAAGCGGGAGGAGGAATGGGATACAACTTCTCCAAGCTAAGGCCCGAAGGAGATTACGTAAGCTCAACATCAGGCGTCGCGTCCGGACCAATTAGCTTCATGATGCTTTTCGACACGATGACCGATGTCATCAAACAAGGAGGAATCAGACGCGGCGCAAACATGGGCATCCTAAACAGTAACCATCCAGACATAGAGAGATTTATCACTGCGAAGAAAGGGAACAAAGCCCTCCGAAACTTCAACATATCAGTTCTCATGATGCCGGACTTCTGGGAAAGCTACAACAAGAACAAACCATATCCGTTGGTTAACCCGCGAACTGGTAAAGTAGTACGCGAGGTAAACCCACGACTATTATTCGACATGATAGTATACCAAGCATGGGAAAGCGCCGAACCCGGCGTCATCTTCTTTGACCACGTAAACGAACAGAACCCATTCCTCAAACATCTTGGCCCAATCGTAACCACTAACCCGTGCGGTGAAGTCCTGCTCTATCCCAATGAATCCTGCAACCTAGGCAGCGTGAACGTGTGGGCCTTCCTAAAAAAGGACAGAAACAGCAAAGTAACCTATGATTGGGATGGGCTGAAAGAGGCAGTTTACTCGGCGTCCAAATTCCTGGACAACGTAATCGACGTCAATAACTTTCCGCTTAAATCAATAGAAGAAATGACACTTGCAACTCGCAAGATAGGCCTAGGAGTAATGGGCTTAGCAGATCTTCTGTACGAACTCAGGATGGGATACAACACCGACGAAGGCAGAAAATTCATGGGAGAACTCATGGAATTCGTCAATTACCACTCGAAACTGGCGTCCATAGAGTTGGCCAAGCAGCGAGGCCCCTTGCCTTACTACAACAAGAGTTTCTACCCTGAAGGACAACTTCCTTTCGCAGGATTCAAGGATAGGAAATCATGGCACTTTGAATGGAACAAGATTAGTGAGATGGTTAAGCAGCATGGAATACGAAACGGTTACACAACCGTCATCGCACCGACGGGCAGCATATCAATGATTGCAGGCTGCAGTAGCGGAATTGAGCCGGTATACTCACTAGTCTTCGAGAAACATGTCAAGGTGGGCAGCTTCTACTATATCGATCCCGTGTTCGAGCGGGTAATGACCGAAGAAGGACTCTTCGGCGATGACCTGCTTCGAGATGTGAACGACCACGGAGGATCAATACAGAGGATAAGCTACATACCCAATGATCTCAAACGAGTTTACATCACAGCGATGGACATTCGACCCGAAGATCACATTAGAGCCCTAGCCGCTTTCCAGAAATGGACCGACTCGTCCATCTCGAAGACAAACAACTTTCCAGCTAACGCCACCGTTGAAGACATGCGAGCTTCATACCTCCTTGCATACAGGCTCGGCTGCAAAGACGTAACAGTGTTCAGAGACACATCTATCAAAGGCCAAGTGCTCGTTGCTCCGACTAAGAAACAAGAAAACGCCTCCGCTAACTCAGAACCTAGTGATCCTCAACCACTACGTCCGCAGATACTTGCCGTGCCCTTGGTCGGAGGATCTCAACGAACGATCGAAGAAGTCAAGTTGTGCCCGCAATGCCAAACTCAGGTCGTATACCAAGAAGGCTGCCACACATGCCCCGAGTGCGGATGGAGCGCATGCGCCTGAAATATCGCTTGTAGTATGCCACGAGACGACTCTTTACATCAGCTGGCTGGTTGGATTGAGGTAGCTCCACCCATGTACGGTTGCAACGCTTGGGGGATCAGTACAGATCCCTCTTCGGTTTGATAGTTCTCCAAGATCGCGATCAGGGCCCTCTCCGAAGCAACAAGCGTGCTATTGAGCGTGTGAACCCACTTCGTAGGTTCATCAGGTTTGTTCCTGAACCGTATTTTCGACCTCACGGCCTGATACGTTGTGCAATTGCTGCATGAAACGAGTTCTCTATATTTGCCCTGTCCTGGAAGCCAGACCTCAAGATCATACTTCTTTGCTGCGACAGTCCCCAAGTCACCCGTGCACACGTTGACAACTCTATACGGTAAGTTAAGGAGCTGGAATATTTCTTCAGCATTTTGAATCATCATCTCATGTTCCGCCCATGATTCTTCTGGCTTTGCAAAAACGAATTGTTCTACCTTCTCAAATTGATGTATTCGGAAGATCCCTTTCGTATCTCTGCCGTGAGCTCCGGCTTCTTTTCTGAAACAAGGACTAATTCCGCTATACCTTATGGGAAGTGTCCTTCCGTCTAAAATTTCGTCCATATGCTGAGCAAGCAGGGCATGCTCTGAGGTCGGAAGCAAATAGAGATCCTCATCCTGAATCTTGTATATTACATCCTCGAAATCGGACAACGCGACCGCTCCTCCGATTGCATCGCGCCTGAGAAAGTATGGCGGCTGAATGAGCGTGTATCCCTTCTTCCCAATAAAATCAAGAGCGAACTTTAGCAACGCATAGTTTAGTTTGACCAGATCACCTCTCAGGTAGTAAAATCGAGCACCTGCCACTTTTGCCGCTCGTTCGAGGTCGATTAGGTTTAGTTTCATTGCCAAGTCAATATGATCCTTGGGAGTGAACGTGAAACGCGGCTCCTGACCCCACCTCTTCACTTCTACGTTGCCACTTTCATCTACACCAAACGGAACAGATTCATGCATCATATTCGGAAGTTGCATCAGAATGTTCTTGACTCTACTCTCAATTTCTGAACCTCCTGTCTCTAATTTCCTGATTTGATCAGGAATCTGTTCAGCTTCTCTAACTAACAGAGAAGTGTCAGCCCCGGTCTTCCGGAGTCTTCCAATCTCATCGGTGAGACGGTTTCTTTGGTTGCGGAGTGAATTCGCTTCGCTTTGGATGTCACGCCATTTCTTGTCCTCGCTGATGAGTTCGTCTATCCACGTTATCTTGTTAAGGTCACCCCTTCGTTTAAGATTCTCTTTGACTTCGTCGCTATGCTCACGAACGAATTTTATGTCAAGCATTCTCGTCCCCCGATCTTTGCTGTACCTTATTGCTTAAGATATTTGTTTGGTAAGGGCGGAGGTTCGCTCCTCCCCCTCGATCGCGAAACGGCAAGTTGATCAGAGTCAGCTACTACGATTATGACAGCTGATAGAATCAGTAAGTATCCCCCGACTTGAACTAAAGTGGGCATCTCTCCGAAGAGGGGTACAGCGAAGATCGACGATAAGATAGGCTCCAACAAAGGGAAAAGGTTAGCCGTCACTGTTTTTACCGATCCGAGAGAGTAGTTGTATAATGAATGCCCCAGCAGCGTTGGAACCAGTGCAAGGCCTAGTATCGCAATTGTATTAGTCATATCGTATGCTCTGAACGTATTAGCTCCCAGCAACTCAGCCAGCGAAAATGCGATGATCGTCGAAATCGAATAAACGTACGCAGTATAACAAGGAGTAGATACGCCGTGCGTTCGAAGATATCGACCTATTATCGAATAGAATGAGACAAAAAGAGCTGCAAGCAAAGCTGAAGCCTCTCCGAGCCCGAAGGATCGAAAACCATTTCCCGCATTCGCCACAAGCAATATCCCCAAGAATGCACCAACCACGCCTACACTTTCACGCGATGTGGTTCTCTCCTTAAGTAGAACTGGTGACAACACTGCAAGAAGTACTGGACTAACGCTCACCAGAAAAGTGGCATTCGCAACAGTAGTGAACTTGACTGCGAGGATAAACATTACAAAGTGTAGACTCAACATAACTCCCGAAACCGAAACCAGGACGTAATTAACTCGAGTTAACCCCGCCAAGTCGCGCCTTGAGTAAGCAAGAAGTAACATCACGATAGCGGCGATCGACAGACGGAAGAACGTTAACGAAAGTGCCGAAGCCTGGGTAGCAAATCTGATGAAGATTGCACTTGTCCCGAAGGCGAACGCTGCGACGGTCAGAGAGTAAAGACCTTTGTACAAGTTCAATCTGCCACATGCGAATGGGTTCGGAAAGCTTCAATTTCCTTTGCGGAACATTGACTCTATTGTCGACGGTTAGCTGAGAATAGCTATTTAGAGTTCCGTGAGATTCGTCAAATCATAGAGCAGATGACGACTCCCTTGAACAATCAGCTTCGCGGAGCGCTCCTAGTTATGGGAGCTGGATTTCTATGGGGATTCATGGGGATTCTTGCGAAATTAGCGTACACCCAATCAATAGGCCCAATCTCCCTTGCATGGTTCAGGCTAGTAGTAGCCGTTCCTATACTTGGAGCGATTCTTCTCATTAAGCGCTATCAGATCAGAGTTAGTCGACATGAAATCGTCCTCTTCATCGGTTTCGGTTTCTGTAGCCTGACTGTTTTTGAGGCTCTGTATTTCACTTCATACTCGTACACCACAGTTCAACACGCTGCAGCCCTGCTGTACACAGCACCTGCATTTGTAGCAATACTTTCCCGGTTGATTCTAAAGGAGAAGTTTACGCGGTCCAAAGTAACCGCAGTAGCGCTTTCTGTCACAGGGGCACTTCTGATCGTAGGGATAATGAGGGGACAACCATTGTTTGGCTCCACAACTCAGCTTGGGGACTGGTTGGCAATTGCGTCAGGACTCGCGTATTCCTCATGGTACATTTTCGGAAAAGTACTTGGCGAAACAAGAGAACCTGCCGTAACTACGTTCATAGCGATGGTCTTTGGCGCTATCTTGCTCCTCCCCGTCATGCTAGTCTTCGAGGGCCTGCATCCACCTGCAAACATGTATGGTTGGGAGTTGATTGCTATTGTGGGCTTAGTACCCACTGCAATCGCATATGTGCTGTATTTGACTGGTTTGAAACTGATTGATACCACCAAGGCGAGTGTTTTCGCAATAGTTGAGCCACTCACTGCCGCGGTATTTGGCTACATGTTACTTCAAGAGATGCTTTCGTACGATTCAATTGTCGGGTTCATATTGATCATTAGCAGCATTGTTCTACTCGCAAGATCTGAATGACCCAATGTCGAAGCCTTATACGCTGTGTCCTGTTCATTCTGACTACGTGTCCGATTTGTTCAAACTCATGATTTTG
>DATKOK010000048.1:0-6307 GCA_035524675.1 Candidatus Methylomirabilota bacterium
ACTTTGCTTCCCATTTTTCTAGCACGCGAGTTGAATACATTCTGAGTGCCTTTTCGCTTTCGATGCCGGTACCGTATTCCATGATGCGCCCGATCACTTTCTCCCGTTCGTCGTATTCCTTCTGCAGCCGCTCAATATGCATCCTCAGTCTTTTCTCGTCTTTGGCATAGTCCTCGAATGGGAGCCACTGTTCGAGTGTCTCCATTTCGCGTTCCATCTCTTTTCCACTTGGTTTCATTTTATTCACCAAGGGGGAATAAGGTGAAAATGGCTGAATTATATTGTACGTTCGCGGAGTGTCACAAAAGATCACAAAAGAGACTCAGGGCTTAAGACCCCAAAGCGATGGTATCCATGCTATAAGGTGGATTTACTTGGAAACAATCAAACAACCAGGTTGGCTTAGAGGTTTAGAAATAGTAACCGGCGTGCTGGTCCTGATGTTTGGAGTTCTGGTGCTTATCTTTCCGAGCTTTGGTGTAGCGACTCTCATTATCCTTCTCTCATTCGGTCTTATCTTTGCTGGGATCAGGGCTATTTCACTAGCGGGCTACAGCCGTCTTTCCAAAGGTTTGAGGGTAGTGAGCGTGATAGCAGGAATAATTTCTCTGATACTTGCGCTGATGGTTTTGCTATTCGTAGGTTATGGCGTCCTAACTTTGATCATATTCGTATCTTATGGCTTGATAGTATATGGATTCAGCAGAATCTTCCTTGGCTACGCGCTCAAGAAGGCGGGTTGGTTTAGAGGTTTGATGACTGCTGTGGGTGTGCTGGATATCATTCTATCGGTTATTGTGCTCGCTCTTCCCGGCCTAGCGTTGCTGACGCTGGCTATCATCCTGGCGCTGGTCATGCTCATGAGCGGAGCCGAGAGTATCGTCTCCGGGATAGTTGGGCATACATAACGGAGATCATGTGAAAGCGAGCACGTTGTGACTCAAAGTGAACATCACAGTTAAACCCAGTCGATTGACATAACTCTCAAGATAACTAAACGGAGGTGAATGTAATTTGACAGATATGGTTGTACTTGCATTTGAAAGTGAAAACGGAGCGGATCAGGGAAGACAGAAATTGATAGAACTGAACAATCAGTACGTGCTTAATCTTGTTGATGCGGTTGAGGTTGTTCGTCATGCGGATGGGAAGATTAAGGTCAAGAACATTCGGAACCTGACCGGTATCGGAGCAATGGGTGGAGCGTTCTGGGGACTAATCTTCGGCCTTCTGTTCTTCGTGCCTTTATTCGGGGTCGCTGTCGGAGCAGTATCAGGTGCTATTGCGGGGCATTTCACTCACTTCGGGGTTAGCAAGGATTTCTTGAAGCAGATTGAGGATTCAGTAACACCGGGAACTTCGGCTCTCGCCATCATAGCCGGCAACGTTACCGTCGACAAGGCGGTTCAGGCACTGAGCACTCTTCATCCGAAAGTTATTCGCAGCTCTCTATCTAACGAGCAAGAAGCAAAACTCAACGAAGCCTTCGGTGCACACACCAAGTAAACCGACCATGAAAATCTGAGGCCCGGGAAGACTGGTTTTCCTGGGTACAATTTTCTTTTAGCCCGCGTTGGTCTATATTCGACGTTCTAACATGTGCAACCATTTGGGAGCATCCACGTATCGGAGAATACGAAGTTTCACTTCACCGTAGTTCTTCCCCTTAAAACTCCGGTCGTTCTTCTTCGTTGCTCTCCACCTCATTTCAGCAAAGCCTTCAGAATACGAGACGTAGGGCATAAGCTTCCATCCCTTATACGTAAAGCGACGTTTCGAGAGCTCCTTCACATGTTCTTCGACATGATCGTTAAGCTCCTTCACCACTTGTCGTTCTCGTTCTCTCTGCTCAGGTGTCATCCTATAATGGCGATCATGTACTCCAAAGAGTCCGGCTGCTCCGCATACGCATTCAGCTGCGGCGGCAGCCCCACATGCTCCAGCCGCACATCCGGCTCCGCATACGCATTCATCGCTCGGCATTGCTTCATCACTCAAAGGCTATCGTAAGCGAATAGTAGCACTTAGCCAAACGGTAAGGAATCTAACGGCAATTATATTGTACGTTCACGGAGTGTCACAAAAGATCACAAAGCGGACTCAACTCTTAAACCCAAAGTTAGACCGCGGTTAGATGATAGGATGGTTCAGTATGAGTGAAAGGCTCGTTCCGATCTCGATTGGTAATATCTTGGTGGGATTTGATGGTTCAGAGCATTCCAAGAAAGCGGCGGAGTTGAGTGTTGATTTAGCGGTCAAGTGGAATGCCGAACTCTACTTAATACATGTGCTTGAAGAGAAGGAGACTGTTCTTCCCGAAGCTTACAGGGAATATGCAAAGGTTGAGCACGTAGACCCTTCAGCCTACTTTGATTCAATCTATGAGTTTCTTCAACCAGTTGAAGATAGAGCTAGAGCTGCAGGAATAAAGAAGCTTGAGCGCATAAACGCTTGGGGACACCCCGCTGAGGAAATCCTAAAGGCCGCTCAGGAACACAATGCGGATGTGATAATTCTGGGATGTCGGGGCCATGGAAAATTCCCGCGAGCGTTCCTAGGAGGCGTCGCCACGAAAGTGCTAACGCACGCGAACTGCAGCTGCATTATAGTCAAGTGATAGGATTGGCAGGTTAGATCGCAAACTTTCGTGAGCACGAGCTCTAGAGAAGCAAAAGCGATGAATTCTTGGTCGATGTGAAGAAAGCCGCGAGCGATGAACATCAAAAACTCGAAGATTAGGGGTCCGCCTAGTGCCTAGACAATCCGTTCCTCACCGTTGGAATCGCTTCTTAACCCGGATCATTGCTGGATGTCCTGAGTGTGTGTGGTTCGTCAATAAAGACGACACTATGTGACAAAGAATACGTGAGACTAGTTGCTTGGCTTCATGCACAACGATGGGCGCCTGAGGTGAGGTTCCAGTAACAATGAGTAGCGTCGCTGATGCTGCTCTCAGTGGGTTGACTCAGCAAGAAGCAGAGAAGCGTCTGGAGACATACGGCCCTAATGTTGTGGTTGGTAGCAGGACGAGATCCCGAATTTCGATGGTTCTGTCCTACTTCAAGAGTCCTTTAGTCATTATACTTGTGCTCGCGGGCAGTATTTCTGGTCTTACCGGAGATATTGTCGACGCGTCAATGATCTACTTGATCGTAAGTATGAGCGTGGTCCTTAGTTTCTATCAGGAGTCAAAGGCCGAGAACGCTGCGGCCGCCCTCAGCGCAAGAATCCACACAACTGCCACGGTGAACAGGGATGGACACAAGGTCGAGCTCTCCGTTTCCGAGATTGTTCCCGGTGACGTGGTGTATTTGTCGGCTGGGGACATGGTTCCTGCTGATGGCACAGTGGTGTCGGTTAAGGACCTGTTCGTTGATCAAGCAGCGCTGACCGGTGAATCGTTCCCTGTTGAAAAAGGCGCGGCACCAGACAATGTAGCGAAGGAAGAGCTCGACCGTAGAGACTTGGCGTTCATGGGGACGTCGGTTGTCAGCGGAACCGCCACGATGATGGTTACCAAAACGGGCAGCGCGACTGCTTACGGGAAGATAGCGAAGGAACTCGAGGGTCGAGAGCCTGACACTGAATTTGATAGGGGGCTTAGAAGGTTCGGCTACCTCATCATGCGGGTTACCGTCCTCCTCGTTGTCTTTGTCTTCTTCATCAACGCTCTGTTCAAGCGTGACATCCTTACCTCTCTGGAGTTCTCGGTTGCCCTAGCAGTGGGTCTTACGCCTGAACTGCTTCCGATGATAGTTACGATAAACCTGGCCAAGGGTGCCATGGACATGGCGGCCAAAGGGGTGATAGTCAGGAAACTATCGTCCATACAGAATTTCGGAAGCATGGACACTCTCTGTACGGACAAAACCGGCACCCTAACTCAGAATGTCGTAGACTTGACCTCGCACCTCGGCGTCAACGGCAAAGAGGACGACAGCATTCTGCTGATGGCACAACTCAACAGTAGTTTTCAGTTCGGAGTGCGGACGCCCTTAGACGACGCTATACTCAAGCACCAACCATTGGACCTAACAAAATATACGCGGGTTGACGAAATTCCGTTCGATTCTGTTCGGCGGAGAGCCTCCGTAATTGTAAGTGACGGAAGCAGGACGCTCTTGGTCTCCAAGGGCGCCACTCTGGAAATGCTAAGCGCATGCAGCCTATACCAAGACGATAGCCAGCAGCTTCCGTTAACCGACGAGATCAGGAACAACATACGCGCCGAATACGAAGAAATGAGCAAGGAAGGAAGACGCATACTCGCCGTAGCAACTAGGCAGGTCGAAAAGTCGTCGTCCTACACCGTCAAGGACGAAACAGGCATGGTCTTTGTCGGCATGATAACTTTCACGGACCCGCCAAAGCAGACGGCAACTGTCTCGCTGCGTATGCTGAAGGACTCGGGAATAGTTCTGAAGATTTTGACAGGCGACAATGAGTTTGTGGCAAGACACCTCTGCGAGACACTCAACATCAAAGTCGACGGTGTAGTAACTGGGGACGAGCTTGTGCAGATTAGCGATTCAGCGCTGCAGAGAATCGTTGAGGAGACGAACATTTTTGCTCGCGTCACACCCGATCAGAAGAACCGCATTATGATAGCCCTTCACAAGAACGGGCATGTGGTTGGTTTCTTGGGAGATGGAATAAACGACGCGGCAAGCATAAGAAGTGCCGATGTGGGCATATCGGTCGATAACGCCGTAGACGTAGCCAAGGCCGCAGCGGACATTATTCTCCTGCAAAATGATCTGACCGTCCTAGCCCAAGGAGTTCAGGAAGGGAGAAAGACGATGGGAAACTCGATGAAATACGTCATGATGGGCACGAGCTCTAACTTCGGTAACATGTTCAGCGCAGCTGGAGCGAGTCTATTCCTACCATTTCTGCCGATGTTACCGTCGCAGATCCTACTTAACAACCTCCTTTACGATATTTCCGAGTTAACGATTCCAACAGACAACGTCGACGCCGACTACATGGAGAAACCGCGCCGGTGGGACATGCATTTCGTGCGGCAATTCATGGTCTTCTTCGGCCCGGTGAGCTCGATATTCGACTACCTGACCTTCGGAGTCATGCTATTTGTATTCCACGCCCCAGCACCACTCTTCCAAACAGCGTGGTTTCTTGAATCTATAAGCACCCAGTCGCTCGTTATTTTCGTCATCAGAACCCGACACACCCCATTCTGGAAAAGCCATGCAAGCAAGCCGTTGATCTTTAGCACTCTAGCCACTGTGACCGTACCGATGCTACTGCCATTCACCCCAATAGGGGGGCTACTGGGCCTCGTGATTCCCCCGCCCACTTTCTACCTGGTTCTAGCGGTATTCATAATCGTTTATCTCGCACTAGTCGAGTTGCTGAAGAATTTCTTCTACCGAAGAATCAACCCCGAATCCTAGTGAAAGCGTGTGAGGTGCGAGAAATCAAAGACAGAGTTCAATCGCTATTCTTTGCGAAACACTGACGGTGATCTCATGAGGCTAACTTTTTGATGAATGCGCGAATTTCGTCCGAGCTTATCTTGGTTGGGTCATAGATTACGTGAACCGTGTGTTTGAGATGGTTGATTGACACTTCGTTTACTCCTTTCAGAGCGCGAAGTTCGCGTACTGCTATTCCAGCGGGGACTGATAGGGGTAGGGAAAGTATTGCGTGCTCCTCTGAGCGCGATGTGTTCTCATCCTTGATTAATGGCAATCGCCTCCTTCATCACTTAGAGGAGGAAAAGTGGGCCATTTAGGTGGGATGTACACATGGAGACACTATGTATCTCGCAAACGGGCGTGTACACGGGCTTGTGTATCATTAATGGAAAGTATGTCTGCGAGGGTTAGATGATAAATGTCACGTAGCGATCGGCAACATTGTATTTTGCTTTGCATCCAGCAGCGGCAAATGCTTCGTTGACGTAATTGGCGATGAATAGGGACCATTTTCGTCCCATACTATGGATCAAGGTGATAGTCAAGTGTTCGCCTTCGTTCTTCTCCGTGTACTCGAACCAGTTACCGTAAGAGGATAAATGGTGAATGTATTGGATAACGTTGCCTACAGTAATCTTCCCGTAGATGGCGGTCATTAACGCTTCAGGCGCAGTTTTGCCGGCATTTTGGCCAGCCTTTGTGACGTTCTCCTCTGATAGTTGATCGACTAACTCGCTGAGTGTTTGTTGACTCAGCATCTTGACCTGCATGCGTCTCATATACCGTCCGGCGCCAGCATAGTCAATGAGCAACTGGTTGACCAGCGTGTTGAGGCTGATAGTTTGACTTCGGGCCTCCTCATGAAGTTC
>DATKOK010000049.1:0-12568 GCA_035524675.1 Candidatus Methylomirabilota bacterium
GACTGGTTTTACTGAGGCGTCAATCGCGACTGTGCTCGTCCGCTCATATTCTCTTATTTCAGGGTTCACTTCGCTTGATAGAGATACGGACGCATCTGGAAGTTCCCGTGAGATTAATTCAGCAACTCGCCGTTCGTGGGAGGAATTTGCATTTGAGAAGAGGAAGCAGACGCCTATGGATTGAACATTCTGCCTTTTCAGCTCTGCTACAACCTGGAGGGCCTGAGTCTCGTCCAGCGGCTTAACGACGCGCCCTTTGTAGTCAACACGTTCAGCTATTTCGAATCTGAGGTGACGTTGAACAATAGGCGTAGGTTTCTTCCAACGAATATCATACAGTCCCCAACTCGGGCGATTGCCTCGCATGATCTCAAGACTGTCCCGAAACCCTTTGGTCATCAAGAGTGCCGTGACTGGAAGGTTACGTTGAATCACTGCATTTGTGGCGACCGTAGTGCCGTGGATCATGTACGAAGTGTCGCGGGGTGGGGTGTCGGATTTTCTGATCCCGTTCAGAAATCCTTGAACGAAATTCCTCGGCGTTGTAGGAACCTTGCTAACTCGGACAGATCCGTTCATCTCATCTAAAATAGCAACGTCTGTGAATGTCCCGCCTATGTCGACGCCAACCCTCACTGACCCCATTATCGTTCACGAACTTACTGCGTTGGAAATAGTTCGACTAGTTTAGCTTATTGAAATGATCTCACCAGTGACTGTGATAATTCTCACATGATCACGTTGTGCGTTCTCTTCAGTAGGAATCGAACGATGTGTTAATCCCAATCGATGTACCTGCTCAGATCGATGCTCAGTGCAAGACCGAATGCCACATAATTCAGTCGAAGTCGAGACCGACGTCCTCGTAGTTGGGGCAGGCATAGCTGGTCTCAGAGCATCAATAGAAGCAAAGAAGCACAACGCTCGAGTACTAATAGTTGTAAAAGGCATTTACGGGGCAAGCGGTTGCTCACTATCCCCCTCCGAAGCATCCGCAATCGGCCCTTGGAGTGACCCTAAGGATTCCATAGATCGACATCTAGAGGACATGATAGTCGGCGGAAAGCAGTTCCTATGCGATCAGGAATTGACGAAGACCCAAGCACAGGAAGGGGCAGAGAGACTACTAGAGCTCGAGAAATGGGGGCTCATTTGGGATCGCGACCCGAACGGCAAAATCAGTTTGTTCCCGAGCAGTACGCTTGGAGAACCAGGTCAGGCACCAGTTGACCGTTGGATTACTCTTGGCAGGGTAGGATCACGCGCCGAAGGACCTTTCTGGACCGGTCACGGGACCGTCGACGTTCTTCGAGACGAAGTTAATCGACTAGGGATTCCTCACGTACAGGAGGCAATCGTATCGAAAGTACTCGTAACCGACAACCGAGTAACCGGGGCCATCGCATATGACTACCTCAACTGCAAAGCCCTCGTGATCAAGTGCCCTGCAGTAATCATTGCGACGGGGGACGCTGGCCAAGTCTATTTCCCACACACAATGGTCTCGGGCGAAGGAACAGGTGACGGGTATGCACTAGCCTACGAGGCTGGCGCCCAGCTGGTGGACATGGAACAGTTTGAATTCATGGCAACTATGCACGCGTTTCCCGACTCTGCCCGTGGGAAGGCAGTACTAGAGAATCCGACTGAAGCTGGAGAGATGACGTATCTCCGCAATAATCTTGGCGAGAGATTCATGTCGCGGTATTATCCCGAAACGAAAGAGGCAAGCAGACAAGACCAATTAGGAAATGCAATGTGGCAAGAAGTCAAAGCGGGCAGAGGAGGCCCTCATGGGGGAGTCTTCGTAGACCTTCGACACATTCCTCGCTCACTCGCCAAGAAGAGTGCCCCGGGCAGGTTGGAATCTCTTGAGAAATTAGGCTTTGACATTGAAACGGACCTCATCGAAGTATTCCCAGTTGTCCACAGCACGACGGGCGGAATAAAGATAGACAAATCGTGTCAGACGAGAGTAAATGGCCTATTCGCAGCGGGCCAAGTGGCTTTCGCTGTTGGCGACTGTTTAGTTGAAGGCGGCACAGGCATTGTGGACGCACTAGTTTGGGGTAAGAGAGCCGGAGAATTCTCAGCCAATTATTCGCATTCAACAAATCACCGCGAACCATCCAGTTCGGCTGTTGAGGAAGAGATTGTTCTGGTAAACGCGCCACGCGACAAGGTCTCGGGAACACCTCCGATCAACTTCATGCGAAGACTTCAACATGCAATGTGGAATGGTGCTTCGATCGTTAAGAACGAGAAAAGTCTCTTGGAGACTTTGAACGAGATCAGTGACATCAGGAAGCGCAATCATGAGATGTGTACAGCGATCAAGGATGGCAAGTTCAATTACGAATTGCGAGAGGCAGTAGAAGTCAGACATATGGTTACTACGAGTGAGATGATTGTCAGATCGTCACTCATGAGGAAAGAATCAAGAAACCGATTCCTTAGGTCGGATTATCCAAACCAAGACAACGATTGGCTAAAGCACATTGTAATTGAGAAGACAATGAGTGGTATGAAACTCTCCACGAGTCCCGTTGAATTTCAGTACGTCAAGCCAAAAGGGATGATTGAATGAATCAACAGTACGTGACGATCACGATTGTGAGAACAAACCCGAGCACAGGTATGAAGCCAGCGAAAGTCCAATACCGAATCCCGTACGCGGAAAAGATGCGTGTAATGGACGCGCTCAACTATATTCGCGAGAATGTGGACAGTTCATTGCAATACAGGTGGTCTTGCAGATACTATGCAAAATGCGGCACGTGCGCAGCCACCATAAACGGCAAGCCGGGATTAACCTGCTACGAGCCGGTAAGGGACGGCATGATCATCGCGCCCCTAGCGAATTTTCCAGTAATTAGGGACCTAGTTGTGGACCGATCAGAATGGGACTCACGAATAGATGCAGTCTCAGGACCGAACTCCCAACGGTGATTAGGGATGTCTGTAAACTTCGCCGGTCTAGTTCAGCCTGGACTCATAGACATTATCGGAATATCGATTGGAATTCTCGTCCTAATTGTTATTCTCGCGGAGATTGTGAGATGGCGCAGAGTCGTGTCTCCGATCATTCAGGGGCGGAGCTTAGGCTGGGCGAGATGGGTCCGAATTCTGATTCAAACAATAAAGAACGAAGCAATAATCCAACAAATCGACATAGGGTTCGACAAAAGAAAATGGCTTTCGCATTCTCTTGTAATGTGGGGCTTTATTCTACTTGGAGTATCGACAACGCTCACCTGGATTTATGATCCAAGTGGTCATCCTCTTCCAATCTGGCACAGTGTCAGAATCATAGGAAATACTGGGGGATTGTTCCTGATCATCGGCTTAACGATAATCGTGCTAAGGTATGCGTCAGATAACGTGAAGCGCGATTGTGGAAGTACAAGCGGCTACCTGTTCGCATTCTTGCTGATCATGGCAGGCGCTACAGGCTTTGCATCTGAGTTCGCTAGTGAGGTTAACTCAGTTGTAGTGTACCAAATCTACGTCATCCACCTTCTCTCTAGTGCCGTACTTTTGGTGACAGCTCCCCTCACGAAATTCGTACACGCTATAGGTCGGCCTCTGCTGCGCCTCTCAGAAAACTATGCGGCGGCACTAATTACGCAGAAATCATCCGAGCATTTGTCCATGCTGAAATTGGAGGTCAAGACATGAACACGATCGTATGGTCACTAGATCATTGCATAACGTGCTACATCTGTCTCGCAGCGTGTCCGGTATACAAGAGACACCCGAACCTCTTCTTGGGACCAGCCGGATTAGTAAAGCTAGGAAAGTTGCATTCCAGTCATCTTGGCAACACAGACCACGTTCAGATGGCCGTTCAGGGCGGAGTTCAACTGTGCGAGAATTATGGAGCCTGTCAAGAGGTCTGTCCGCAGCATATCCGTATAGTTCCTGCAATTCACCTCTTACAGAATCAAGCAACGACACGCAATTTACGAGATTCAAACGGCGTAAGTGTTAAGATAATCCGCGAGATGACGGAAGGCTTCATCTAGCACTCACATCTTGACAAGTGTTCCCCGTTTTCCGAATCTCGACATCGCAGTTTAGATTTACATACGAGAAGTAATCCTCACCCACTGCTGAGTACCTCTTGGATTTTCTTGAAACCACGCTTCGACGTAACCCCAAACTTGTCAACGCCGCGTTTAGGTTGCACGAGGCTGGCAAAATACCATCCAACACATACCTGATCGACATAGATACGCTGCGTCAGAATGCCCAAGCGTTAGCTTCCGCTGCCCAGAAGGCTGGCATCAAGAATTACTTCATGACAAAACAGTTCGGAAGGAACCCCCTAGTAGCAAAAGCGATCGTTAGCTCGGGCATATTATCAGCCGTAGCCATTGACATTCAGGAGGCGAAGAGCCTTCATCGCAACGGACTCAAAGTTGATCATGTGGGTCATCTTGTACAAATCCCAACACATGAAATTGACTTCGTAGTGGGCCAAATCAAACCTGAAATCATTACAGCGTATTCAGTTGAGAAGGCGAGAGAAATTGATCGTGCCGCAGCGAAATTCAGGATCATCCAGAAGATCATGTTGCGTCCAATCGGACCGTCTGACTCATTCGGCAGCACGCAGGAGGGCGGAACTCCACTTCACGAGTTGCTTCATACGATAAACGATCTGAAGCAGTTAAAACATGTTCAGCTCTCTGGATTAACTTCATTCCCCTCGTTTCGGTATGACTTGAAACTTCGCACTATCAGAAAGACAATCAACTACGAGACCGTAAAAGAAGCGCAGAGAATCATAGAGAACAAGAGTTCGATCCGGATAGAGCAGATCAATGCTCCCGGCAGCAATTGTGCCGCCTCAATGAGCATTCTGGCTCAAGAGGGCGCGACTCATGGGGAACCTGGGCATGCTTTCACGGGCACAACACCATGGCACGCGTTCGAAGACTTACCCGAAATACCCGCATGCGTTTACGTAACTGAAATTTCGCATGTCGTGGGCAATCGAGCGTACTCGTTTAGCGGAGGGTTGCCTCAAAGCGGGTATCACGGCTTCTTCACTACCCTCTATCATCAGAACTTCCTATTTGCCCTTGTCGGACATGAAAGCAGTTACAAGCAGACTTTAGCAGAGCCGCCTTCCCTTGTCAACGACGTTCAAGCGTGGCCAGACTTTTACACAACTCTCCGATGTGATACTCCAATGAATGCTGGGGAGACCGTCATCTTTGGATTTCGCCCACAGGTTTACACTACTAGGTCGAGAGTTGCCGTTGTGCGTGGTGTGGGGACAGGGCGCGAGGAAGTTTTAGGCGTTTTCGACAGAAATGGGAATCTCTTGGCTGAGGACGACGGGCCGGCCACGCGTACTGAGCTCCAAGAACTGATGCGGAAACTCTGAGGCTCAGATATGATGCAGTCGATTCAATTTGGTAAAGAAGAGGGAGGGGGATGGTATTCCCCGAATTTCTCCTACTCTGGTGGGAGCTCTTTGTACGCTAGTGAAATGTCCAGGCCTTTCCCTGCATAGTAAGTCTTCATTACGAAGTAAATGACGGCGCCGATTACGAGAAGCGCTACTGCCGTTCCACCAGTGGCTGATCCGAATGGTCCTATGATGGCGGGATTGAATAGGGATTCGAAGAAGAGAGAGATGATGAATATTACTGTGTACGCGCCCAGGATTGCGAGCACTGGAATTCCAGCCACTTTCTTCTTGCACATTGCCGGTGCGGATTCGAAAAGTGCCTTCTTTGTGTACGGTAGTATCATTCCCGCAAGGCCGTCTAGCATGAAGGCGACAATCAGCAGGAAGGTGAGGTTGACGGGTGCTAGAATCGTTGGCAGAAAGGCGAAGAACATCAAGGCGACAATCGATATGACTGCTGTCAGGACAACGGCACGAACTGGACTGTGGAATCTATCGCTGACCGAAGCTAGGGCTGAGGGGAAAGCTCTGTCGAAAGACCACGCTAGAATGTGGCGAGAGGCAATCATGTAGTAGCTGACTAGTAGGAAGTATCCCCAGCAAACATAACTTACAATCAAAAGACCATTGACGATTGGGTTACTGTTCACCAGTGCAACGAACACGTTGACCCATGGTGGAACGCTCAAAGTGTACTGAGACGGAGCAGCGTTGAATAGATATCCTGCACTTGTAAGGAAATCTAGACCGAACGACTGCGCCATCAAGAGTGCAATGATTGAGAAGAAGAATGCGGTGAAAATTATCGAACAGACCACTGAGAGGGACATGTTTCTTGTGACTTTCTTGACTTCACCTGACCAGTACGTGTTGTAGGAGAAGCCGAGGAGACCAAACCATGAGAGTGGTAATGAGAGAAGCGTTGGCGTTACCCAGTCTGATGGGATGCTCCATCCAGCTGCGTGAGCAGTTGAAATCATCTTGTCGTAAGCACCTGCACCTGCGAAATTATCAAAGATTCCTTGGAATTGTGGTTGAGAAACGGATACTACTATAGCGATAACTAGCAGGAAACCGAGGGTTCCAAGAACAAATGCGATCAGATTGACGCGTTTCAGGATTCGAGCTCCACCAATCATCAGCAACCCGATTGCGATGATCATTACGGATCCAAGTGCAAAACCACCTGTTGGTGTTCCGAGCGTTGTCGCAAGGGATTGCAAACCTGCATCGTTGGTTAGCCCGGCGTATGCTCCCAGCGGACCTGCGACGCCTACTGTTATTGTTAGGTTGGCGATGAATGCGCAGTCTAGCAGGTTAACGATCACGAAAACAAAACTCATAGCCATTCCAAGAGCTGGGTGTATTACTCTGCTGAGTGCAACGTACCCTCCGGCTCCGCTTCTTGGCATGATGCCTGTTATCAGAACGTAATAGAATCCCATACCAAGAGATAGCAGCCCGCAGAGTACGAAGGAAATTGGGATGTTTACGCCTGGAAACAGAAACCATTCGCCAGCAAAAAGGGGAACCCAAGTGGGGCCTACCATTGCGCCTGTCGCGAGTATGATTGCGTCAAGTGCTGAAAACTCTCTGACCAAGCCAGTTGCGTCACGTGCAAAGACTTTTGGTTTCGACATCTTCATCGACCGACGAAAACCACCTTTTTTGATAATAACACTTGCGATATACTTCTCAGAATCGCGAATAATATGTAGTCTCGATAGAGAGTATAGAGACCCGCCTAAGCTTGGAAATCGTTCGGACTACGGAATTACACCACGCTGGTTCGTGCGGGAGTGTAATTATGTTGAGTATTGAACTGCTGTTTCGCCCGCCTTTATCGTCTGGTTGATGGTCTGCCCGCCGTCCATCACCATTACGTGACCAGTCATGAAGCTTGAGAGATGGGATGCGAGGAATAATGCGCCTCCCGCTATCTGTTCGGGTTTTGCCATGTCTCCGAGTGGAATCCGCCTTTTTACTTCCTTCAGCAATGCGTCGTTCAGGTATGGAACAGTCATCTCAGTTTCCACCCAGCCTGGCGCTATTGCGTTCACGTTGATCTTATGCTGCGCTAACTCGACTGCCATACATTTCATCAGGAGAATCAACGATGCCTTGCTCATGGCGTAGGCGATTTCAGCCTCGTTTCCCTCCATCCCATCGATGGAGGAGATTATGACGATTTTTCCACCTGTTCCTTGCTTGATCATTTGCTTGGCCGCAGTTTGGCAGCATTGGAAGCTACCCTTGACGTTAACGTCAAAATGCTCCTGTAGGTTCTTGAGATCAGTATCCCAGATGTAACCCCCCTTCATAATCGCCGCATTGTTGATGTAGATATCGACTCTTCCGAACTTTTCCTCAGCCGTCTGAAACATTCTTGAAACTTGGGCTTGATCACTGACGTCGACTTGCATTACAAACGCTTGGCCTCCTGCCCGTGTAATCTCCTGGGCAACTGCTTCAGCTTTCGCTCGTCCGTCAGCTCTTTTCATCCGATCTGCAACGAGCACTTTGCATTTCGCTGACCCGAAAGCTCTCGCGATGGCAGCGCCGATTCCGCGGGCAGCTCCCGTAACAACTACCACTTTGCCGTTTAATTGAAGATCAGCCGAACCTGAACTCATTTTCGAATCCGACTCCTCGCAGTACGATGACGTCCGCTAATAAACGATTTCCGTTTTCAGAATCTCCAATACCGTTTCCTCGAAATATCGAGAGTAAATATTACCATTCGTATTCAATCTCGAGTATACCATAGTTCTAAATTTGACATCCGAATGAGTTCGAAAATCGGAAGTGGACCAGTTGAGCGGTTGCAAAGCATTTCTAGACGCGAAACTATTCGGACTACGCTCCCTAGTATTGGAGAACGATTTGATCAGAACGACAATTCTCCTGGACCGGGGAGCGAACTTCTATGAATACATATTGAAGAAAGAGAATCATGATTTTCTTTTCCATCATCCCAGAGTAAAACCGCGAGCGCCCGTCTTGGGCGCGATGGCCGGCATTGACAATTGGTGGCACGGCGGAATCGACGAGATACTCCCCACCGCATTCTTCAGCACATACCGCGGCGATGAGTACCCAATCATTGGTGAACTGTGGGCACAGAGCTACACGTGCGACTTGCTATCGCAGTCATCTCAGGAAGTTGAGGCATACTTGTCAACGAACACGATCATATCTCCCTTCAAAATCGAAAAATGGGTCAGGCTGAAGAATGACGAATCAAAAGTAAGTGTCCGGACTAAGATAACAAACACCGGCTACAGAGATTTCCACTTCCTATGGGGATACCATTGCACATACGCGATTGACACTGATCATCGAATAGATATGCCGGCAGGAAAGATGTTGGTGGAAGACGTACTGGAATCACGATTTAAGCCTGGAAGTCAATACGACTGGCCATTTGCAACCGACAATTCAGGAAAGAAATACGATCTCAGCAAGATACTCGAACCATCTGCTTTGATGTACGAATACCATTACGCTACCGAATTGAAGGAGGGCTGGCTTGCCGTGACAAACACGCGGAAACAGATAGGGCTAGGAATCGCTTTCCCGAAGGAAATATTATCAAAAATACATCTGTGGCTGAATTATGGCGTTTGGAGAAACTGCTACAACGTCGGGTTATACCCTCTAACTGGATATCCCGCAACCTTCCATAAAGCAGCTGAACAAGGAACTTGTTCGAGGCTCGACGCAGGAGAATCTCTTGAATGCGAAGTGAGCTTCGTAGCCTACTCTGACGTCTCTCAAGTCAAGCATATTGGTGAGACAGGAAAAGTCACCTGAGTAGAACTAACCACCCCTCAAACAAGAAGTGATCTCTAGCCTAGTCCGCATCGTGGCGAGTGAAATAATGAAAGGAAAAATGACTGGCGTGGTCAACTTCGACTCGAAACCCCGCTCTGTCGAACTTCGCGACGTCCCTGTTCCTGACATCCGCGAGGACGACGTCCTGCTTGCTGTCCGTGCCGTCGGAATCTGCGGGAGTGATATTCACCAATACCACGGAACTCAGAGTTGGAAAGTGAACTACCCAGTGATACTCGGTCACGAGTTTTCTGGCATCGTCGAAGAGGTCGGGCCCCGCGTTAGACTCTTCAAGGCGAGAGATCGCGTAGTTAGTGAAACCGCCGCAGATGTGGACCTTTACTCACCGTTCGGACGCGCGGGCCAATACCATTTGGATCCTAACCGCCTAGGCTTCGGCTATGGAGTAGACGGTGCCATGGCAAAATACGTCCGCGTCCCCGAACGCTGCTTGCACCTCATTCCCGAGGAACTGTCCTTTGAAAAAGCAGCGGTGGCAGAACCATGTTGCGTGGCATACAACGTGGTCTGCGTCAATTCTAGGATTCGCCCCGGCGATAGCGTAGTAGTTCTAGGACCAGGCCCCATTGGGCTTCTCTGTACAATGCTGGCGAAGCTTTCCGGAGCGAACCCGCTGATTGCGGCAGGTCTTCCGATTGACGCAAAGAGATTAGAAATTGCCAAGCAGCTTGGAGCAACGATGACTGTCGGCGCGCATGGCGAAAGTATTGTACCGATAGTCGAGAAGATTGGTGATGGATACGGCGTCGATGTCGTCATCGACGCAGCAGGGGCAAGTCCCACTTTGAAACTCGCTCTCGAGTTAGTCCGTCCTGGTGGGCATATAACTAAAGTCGGATGGGGCCCGCAGCCGTGCGATTTCTCGATGGATCCGCTGGTCGCAAAGGCGGTTACGTTGCAGGGAAGCTTCAGCCACAACTGGACTGTCTGGGAGAAGGTCTTGTCGATGCTTGCCAGCAACCAAATCAACATTGATCCAATACTAAACCGAGTTGCCTCGCTGTCAGAGTGGAAAAGCTGCTTCGAAGCGTTGCACAATGGCGAAATCGTCAAGGCAGTACTGACGCCATAATTCACGTGAAAGCTAACCCGTTGAGACTCGCTCCCTTGAAACACATACCATAAGGTTTTTTGTCGCAAGACAGAGGTTGGCTAAAGTTGAACGGTATTGCAAGTAGAGGAACAATTGGGTAGGCTGCTTCCACGAATTCTGAGTGAACCACCAGGTCCAAATTCAAAGAAAATAGCTGCAGTGTTGGGCGAATATGAAACGCCAACACTCTCCCCGGTCCGAATGGGCGAAACTCCTACATCATGGAAACAAGCCAGGGGCGCAAACGTGATTGACGTCGATGACAACCTATACGTCGACCTAACGGCTGGCTTCTGCGTCGGAATCGCGGGACATTGCCATCCTAAGGTTGTTGAAGCAATCAAGAAGCAAGCTGAGCTCCTTACTCATACACCCCCAGCTCAAGCCCCGCACCAGGGCAGAGCCGACCTTCTGAAGAAAATTGGTGAAATTGTACCCCGTCCGCTCAAACGCACACACTTGCTGAATGGGGGCGGAGAAGCAATTGATGTTGCCCTCAAACTGGCCCGACTTCACACAAAGAAGATTGAGGTCATGGCCTTTGAAGGAGGCTTCCATGGAAAAACATTATTCGCGCTATCAGCTACCTCACGAAGACATTACCGAACAGGACTCCTTCCTCTCGTTCCCGGCGTATTTCACGCTCCATTTCCGTACTGCTATAGGTGCCCGTTCGGAGAAAACGTGTCCTGCGATGATTGCTCAACTCAATGCTTAAACTACATAGAACACATGATAAAAGACCCAGCCTCAGGCATCACTGAAGTGGGTGCGATGATCCTCGAACCAGTCGAGGGTCATGAAGGATGGATTGTTCCGCCGAAAGACTTCCTACCAGGACTGAGAAGAATCTGTGACGAGAACCACATCCTCCTCATCCTTGACGAAATAATCACTGGCTTCGGAAGGACTGGAAAATGGTTCTGCTTTGAACACTTTGGAATAAAACCCGACATCCTAGTATGCGGAAAAGGACTGGCTAGCGGATTCCCGATTTCCGCAGTTGTCTCAACAGATGAGATCATGCAATCATGGGAAGCTTTCAAACACACAAGCACATTCTCAGCAAACCCACTAGGATGCGCAGCTGGTCTCGCAAATCTCGATGTCATCGAAAAAGAGAGATTAGTTGAGCGCGCAGCCAAAATGGGCCAAGAATTCATGAAACGCCTGAACGAAATGAAGAATCATTACAAGATTGTCGGCGACGCTAGAGGGCTTGGCATGATGTGTGGGCTCGAACTTGTGAAAGACTCAAAGAAGACCCCTGCCCCAGAGGAAACCAAGAAGGTTGTTGAATACGCACTAAAACATGGAGTCATCCTACAGCCTCCAGGCGGAAGATTCGGCAACGTACTGAAGCTTTCACCGCCACTGGTCATAACAGAAGAACAATTCGACTTCGGACTGCAAACAGTTGACGACGCGCTCAAGTCTGTCGAAAAACATTAGACGAACAGAACGAACCCATCCCCTGCGGAACGCGTAAGTGTAGTGATAACTGTAATAGCTGCGATCCGACTTCCCATGATCGAGAATCTTGCGTCAGGTTGATTGAAACTCGTTCTGAGTGGAAATATGGCAAACATTATCGACGATGTGCGCAAAGCTAACAGAAATTTCCTGACTTATCCCGAAGCGAAACTGCTCTGTAAAAGGTATAATATTCCAACCCCAGATTACCGGATCGCCAAAACACGCGAAGAAACATCAGAAATCTTGAAAGAGCTTGGGTTTCCACTTGTCGGAAAGATTGTTTCATCCGGAATTATTCACAAGACGGAATCAGGCGGAGTCGTAACGGGCATAAAGTCATCGGAAGAAGCAACCCAGGCGTTTGAAGAGATCATCTCGCGAGTGAAACAACGCAATCCAACCGAACCGATAGAAGGCGTTCTATTCGAACGCATGGAACCTTCTGGCACCGAATTCATAGTTGGCTCAACATACGATCCACAATTTGGCAAAGTACTAATGTTTGGGCTTGGCGGCGTTTTTGTTCAACTTCTGAAAGACGCGACCTTCAGACTGATTCCAGTGCCACGTGAGCAAGCAAGGAGCATGCTTAGCGAGATAAGATCAAGAGACATACTCAATGGATACCGTGATCTTCGCCCAATCGATCGAAATGCAATCATTGACATTTTGTGCGCGACTTCAAGACTGATTACTGAGAATGACGAGATAGCGGAACTTGA
>DATKOK010000050.1:0-13446 GCA_035524675.1 Candidatus Methylomirabilota bacterium
TGCTCCCAACGAAGACACCACCATGTAGGTCAACATGATGACGACTGAGGAGAGGAGCAGAACTTTGGGAAGGCTCTTGTTTGCTTCTTTAACTTCACCTGCGACGAAGGTTGAAGCTGCGTATCCGATGTAGGCGAAGTAGGCGCCGATCATAGCGGTTGAGACAGCGGACCAGTAGCTTCCGACATTGGCGTCCATTCCTTGTTTGAGTGCTCCCTGGACGTACATATCTGCTGTCAAGCCTGGAACGCCCTGGGCAGCCCCGAATGTCGCTAGACCGTTGGCTAAAGCCGTCGGGTTCGTCATGGATGTTGCTAGGAGGTACAGGACGTAGAAGGTTAGAATTGCTGGAATCCAGAACATTACTTGTAGCATGTAGCCTGTCATTCTCACGCCTAATGCTCCGATGAGGGTGAAGAGTATAACGAGGAAGAGACCTCCTCCGAAGAGGAAGACGTCGTTTACTCCGGCCGCTGTGACTCCTACTAATGGTCCGAAGATGAAGTAAATTCCTTCAAACACAGCAACTGCGATGATCCCAAACGACCATGAGATGCTCAGGAACTCGAACCAGGAGCCAACGAAGGCCCAAAGCGGACTTACAAGCCTTGAGATGACTACGTATCCTCCGCCCGATCGAGGCATAGCTGCAATCAGGATGGCGAATGAGAGTATTGAGAGTATGATGATGATTCCTCCGATTAGGAACGCCATAACCATCGGGGGCATTCCAGCAATCCAGAGGTTTTCTGGTAGTGGAGCTGCGCCTGTGAACTGGAATACGCGTTTCTGCCATCCGAGACCCATAGTGTTGCAAAGGATGATGATTGCTGCAGTTAGTGGACCGATTTCTCTAACCAGTCCCGTTGCTTTTCTTACGAAGAGTTTCTTTTCTGACATTTTATATCAGGAGTAGGTTGGTCGGCTCATGCAGATTTAACACTAGTGGTTGCATTGGAGGTTAACATTGAAGTATAGACACATTCATGGAACATGGATGTTTCACTTGCGGGCGATGTGCGTTTCTTCTCCTAGTTACGGTGCGTCTGCTCTTCCCCTACCGTGAATCTGGATGAATATGGCTACGAGGATCGGAATCAGGAGGACAGCGATCCAAGCACCGTCAAAGAACTTCTCCGTTCCGACAATAATGAAGGTCACTCCGGTTGCGGCTGCTCCTACGCCATTCAAGAGAGCTTTGAGTCTCCATCCTTTGCCGCGTTCCTGTCTCCAGAGGATCACCATTCCAACTTGTGATAATGTCCAGGCGAGGAAGACACCAACTGCGAAGAGAGGAATCAACGCGTGACTACTTCCGGCGAAGACTACGATCAGTACCCCGGAGGCGGCTGAAAGGAGCAGGATCCCGTTCACGAAGACTGAGCGAGAATTCATTCTTGCAAGCCGTTTGGGTAGGTATCCATCGTTTGCCATGACACTCATTAGACGTGGTAGCCCCGCGAAACTGGTATTCGCTCCAACGGTCAGGAGTATCATCGTGCTCGCTTGGATAATCAAGTAGGCAATACTATTCCCTAACAGGCGATGCGCCAAAGCTGAGAGAATCGTTTCTTGTGGTCCAGCAATCACCGCGAGATATTGGATTAGTCCAATGCTGCCTAGAAACAATGTCCCCATCAAGAGTGCCATTACGATCATTGTCTGACCAGCATTCTTTGTCTCTGGAGGCCGAAAGGAAGGCACGCCGTTACTGATGGCCTCAATTCCGGTCATTGCTGTGCATCCTGTAGAAAACGTGTGCAGCAAAAGCGCGGTGGTTAGCGGCTGGAGAGGTGAACGAGCGAGAGGCGTCAGAGGAATCACGCCGCCTAGTGATAATCGCAAGCCACCATATCCGAGCATGGGAAGATATGCGAAGAGAAAGATGTAAACTGGAATCGCCATCACGATACCGCTCTCACGCATCCCTCTCAAGTTTAGGGCCGTAATCGCTCCGAGTAACACAAGTGACAAGACGACCCTGTGAGGCCAAAGTTGAGGGAATGCGGAGGCGATTGCGTCCACTCCTGTTGTCAGACTGACTGATACGTTAAGCAAGTAGTTCACTATCAACGCCGCGGCTGCAACCAAACCTGGTACAGTGCCTAATGTTGTGCGAGCAACCTCGTACGATCCACCTCCACTCGGAAATTTCTGTACCACCTGGTAATACGAGACAGCTAAGATTGCGAGCAGGCCTGAGATCGCCAAGGCAATTGGCAGAGCATAGGCTAGGCCTACACTGCCCGCGATCACTAACCCCAGATAGACTTCCTGGTCAGCGTAACCAATTGATGCCAAAGCGTCTGGCGAAAACGCTGCCAGCCCTTCCAGTTTGCTAACGCGCTTTTGCCCAAGCTCCGCGGGTGGTAGCTTGCTTTTTCCGATCATGGAGCCGCCTCGTCCAGGAAAAGGTGGGATGAATAGATTCTGGGGTGACCCTTTGCTCTTAAGCCCAATGGTCAGTAATCGTCCGTCTCAGATCTGTCTTACTGACCTGACCCGAACCCAAGCGAACCTGTACTGCTTTCTTCGTTATCTCCGGAAGAGTGCCAGCACGAAGAAAAGGATCGGGAACATTAACAGGATTGCGAGAAACGTGTACTTGCGTTTGCGTTCCGAGCGTTTGAATTGATCCTCGCAATTAGGTCCACAGAATTGTTCCTCGAGCGAAATGGGAGTTGAACACATGATGCAATGTCTGTGCTTTGGAACCGAAGCTTTCTGTTCCTGTTTCATGTACTTTGACATGGCTAAGTTTCGTCTGTAGTTTGCGCTAATTAAGAGTATCTGGCGCGTTAGGTCTACGAGGGGCTGTCGCGCCTCTTTCGCCACAAGCTACCTTCATCTTCAGCCAGCCCAGCATGTCTCCTTTCCCACGCCATATGCAGGTCGTAATCTTCCTTGCAGTAGAAGTTCTTGCAGTATTGACATTGCTCGAGTTTCTCAAACTCTTTACCACAGGTTGCGCATTTCGGCAATTTCAACGCTTATTCTTACTCACTGCCAACATTAAAGTGCAACCGTGGGCGCGGCAAGGTTCTCGACCTTTCAACGTGTGATATATTCCTGTTATGAGTTTGAACGGAATTGTTAAGAAGCTCTCTTGCGTTCTGAACGCCGATCGACATGAGTTTACTTTCCTACTTTCAGAAGCATCCAAACCGGATTGGGATTACGATCGGCCTGATCCTGCTTGCAGTAATCGCGGTCTATATAATTCTGAACCAGAAAACGCCTTAGACTGACGTTACTCAACCGCGGCCGAGGCTCAATAGGTAGCGCTGACATTTTCCGTCATCGTAATCAGCACTAATCAGGCTCAGAATAGAGCAGCAAAGGTTCGGAAATGACCAAAATGTGTCAATTTCTGCTTATGAATCCGATTGAAATTAAAGCGAGAAGCGACCAAATGGGTTCTGGGACCCTCGAGTTTGAAGTGCGAGATCTGCGGCCTGGATGTTGATCTGCCTTTCAAGTGCAACTACTGTGAGCACTATTACTGCCCGGAGCATAGGCTTCCTGAAAGTCACGACTGCAGCGAAACATGGCGAGTGAAAGCAGTAAGGTCCGCGCGAACGGTAATGGCCCCTCCGTTCGCACAGGAAGCTAAGAGCGTCCTGCTTGCCCCACGATCACGCAAAGGCTTTCGCTTTGGGTCGGCTGAGAAGAAGCATCTGATACTTGGGACAGCGCTAGTGACGTCCGCCGGAATTTCCTTCTATCTAGGCGCTACGTTCTCTCTTCCAGGATTGATCTTGGCAACTGCGCTTTTCTTAACCGGTTTCATCGTCCATGAACTTGCACACAAGTACGTTGCGCAAAGCTATGGGCTATGGGCGGAATTCCGGTTGAACCTAACAGGAGTACTCTTGACAGCTCTCTCGGTTTTTTCACCCCTCAAGTTCATAGCCCCAGGAGCCGTGGTGATTGCAGGCCCAGCCGATCAAGATAAGATGGGTCGAACCGCCATGGCAGGCCCATTGGTCAATGTTGTAATCACGACAGGCCTGCTCGCGTTGATGCCTGCAGTCGGAAGGGGGTCATGGCTTTTTGACGCCATCCTCGCAGGCGCATCGATCAACTCATTCCTCGCAGTCTTCAACCTCATACCTGTTTCGATTTTCGACGGGCACAAGGTCTACGCGTGGAATCGCAAAGTTTGGGCCGCCCTCTTCGCAGTCTCTCTAGCTATGACAATCTATACGACCCTCGTTCTGCATCCCATGTAGAGGCTTGAATTCTAATCCTTAGCAACTTTCAGTAGCATGAATGTGCCGATCAGGAAAATGGCGAGGGCCATCAAGGCGATTATTGAGATATCTGCACCCAGCCGGTGATACACCATTCTAGCTATGAACGTCGGAGAAAACATGAGCGCCGCTGCTATAACGACAAGCAGGGCATCGCGGATGCCCTGTTGTTTTGTTAGGTCAGTTGTCAACTGGTTTCACCCTCGTGGGTTGAGCAGGTGCTAGATCTTCGATAAATAAAAGTTTGATCGACGTATCCACTGTTGATCGTTTGGTCGCATCTAGCTAGCATTACTTGGCCATTGTAAGCGAAGTTCTGCTGAGCACAGACACAATCTCCTAGAATGCTGAAGGGCTGGAGGCATGATAGTCCGACTCCAAACTGAGGACAGAAGCACTATTGAGTTGCGTCTGCGGAGAGAACCTCCTTCATTGTTCTTAGTGAAAGTGCGCCATAGCGTTTATACATAATGGTGTTTTGCAAGCTCAACATCAAAATTGCATCGGTGAAAAATGAAATGAATGAATACGTCTCAAACCTAATGGCCCATATCAAGGCCAAGAACCCGGCAGAACCTGAATTTCACCAAGCTGTTCAGGAAGTTGCAGAGTCCCTAAGTGTCGTTCTCGATCGACACCCTGAATACCGCAAGGCGAAGATTCTGGAACGAATCCTTGAACCTGAACGCGTCCTTATGTTCCGCGTTCCATGGCAAGATGACCAAGGAACATACCAAGTCAATCGTGGCTTCCGAATAGAGATGAACAGTGCAATCGGTCCGTACAAAGGAGGCCTCAGGTTCCATCCCACAGTCAACTTGGGAATCCTCAAATTCCTTGCCTTTGAGCAAGTGTTCAAGAACTCTCTGACAACCCTCCCCATAGGAGGAGGAAAAGGTGGCGCTGATTTTGACCCTAAGGGGAAGAGCGATAATGAAGTGATGCGTTTCTGCCAGAGTTTCATGAGTGAACTCTTCCGGCACATCGGTCCTGACACCGACGTTCCAGCTGGCGACATCGGAGTTGGTGGCCGAGAGATCGGCTACCTCTTTGGTCAGTACAGACGCCTTAGAAACGAGTTTACGGGGGTACTGACCGGCAAAGGCCTGAACTGGGGAGGTTCACTGATTCGCCCAGAAGCAACCGGCTACGGAGCCGTCTACTTCGCTGAAGAGATGCTCAAGACCCGCGGTGAATCCTTGAAGGATAAGGTCGCGCTGATTTCGGGCAGCGGCAACGTCGCGCAGTACACAGTGGAAAAATTGCTTGACCTAGGTGCCAAACCAGTCACACTTTCCGACTCCGGCGGCTTCATCTATGATGAAGCAGGCATTACTCGCGAGAAACTAGCTTTCGTGCTAGAATTGAAGAACGCACGTCGCGGCAGGATCAAAGAGTACGCGGACAAATTCAAGGCTAAGTATGTGCCAGTGGATCCGAAGCTTGACTACAATCCGATATGGGATAACAAAGCTCAATGTGCGTTCCCAAGCGCCACTCAGAACGAGATCAACGCCAAGGATGCAGCCAACCTCATCAAGAGAGGGGTATACGTAGTGTCCGAAGGCGCAAACATGCCGTCCACACTAGATGCAGCAAAATTGTTCCTGGAGAAGAAGATCCTGTACGGCCCGGCCAAAGCGGCCAACGCTGGAGGCGTAGCGACGTCAGGTCTCGAAATGTCCCAGAACAGCCAACGCATGAGCTGGACACGCGAAGAAGTGGACAGCAAACTCCACGACATAATGGTAAAGATACACAAGAACTGTTTCGAAACAGCCGAACGATACGGCACACCAGGCAACCTGGTCAACGGCGCCAACATCGCCGGCTTCCTCAAAGTCGCAAACGCAATGCTGGATCAAGGATTAGTCTAAGCGAAACTAGGCTGGGTTTAATACCCAGTCCTCCTACCGTTTTTCCTGGCTATTCCATATTGAAGATACTACACACTTGCCTAAACGTATCTGACCTAGACCGCTCAATCTCATTCTATAAGTCAAATCTTGATCTCAACCTGACGAGTAGACGAGAGATAAAACAGAACAATGCGGAGATAGCGTTCCTGAAGGATGAGGCTGGGAACGCGATCGAACTAACCTATTGGCGAGACAAGAGGATCGTTGAAGGAGATAACTTCGACCACATTGCATTCGATGTTGAAGACGTGCAATCTGCAGTCGAGAAGCTCAGGAAGAATGGCGTCACAATTGCGATGGAGCCCTATTCACTCCAAGGATCAACGTCTAAAATTGCTTTCATCAAGGATCCTGACGGTAATTGGCTCGAACTCATACAGTCCCCTCGTTAGGTCTCAGGACCTTCTGACCGAACGTCATGTAACCCGTATGCCCTATCATCATGGTCGCGGGCCTAGTCTTACCCACCTCTGCCCTTATCTCACGAATGAACGACTCAACAGTGTGTACGTTCACAAACCCACTTTGAGAGAGCAGAGAAGTGGTCTTTTCCACCTGGTTAATTGTTGGACTGAATGAGACAAGCGGAGCACCCCCAGCTAGAGCACGGTAGATGTGGGGAAAAATGGACCACGGATCCCCAACATCAATAATGGCGGCATCGAAATCGACTCCCTCTATCCCTTTCGAGGCATCAGTCAGATGTATCGTAACACTTTCCAAAACGGAGGCTCTCTTCAGATTCTTCTCCGCGATTTCAGCAAACTCCGGCCTCGCCTCATATGTTTCAACACGGCCTAGAGGCTTGACTGCTAAAGCTGCCGCTACGGTCATAGCACCGCTCCCAGTACCAACCTCGATTACGCGACAGCCCGAGACGAGACCCAGTTTGAGAATTATCAGCCCAATATCCTTCGGATACATGATTTGTGTCTTCCGAGCGCTGTGCATGATCAGGTCGTTCGTTGTAGGTCGCAGCGCCCAGAACGAATCTCCAAGTGAGCTCGTAATCTTGGTGCCAAAAGGGCGTCCGATCAGCTCAGAAAGGTCCACGTAGCCTTTGTGCGTGTGAAATTGCTTCTTCTTCTCAACGCGGAGCAGCCATTGACGCCGAACGTCAAAATGTAGTAAGATAACTGAACCTTCTTCAATTGAGCCTGGCATTATACTAGGCTCCTCCAGAGAATTCCTGAAACTTGGCCGCGAAGTCCCTTCCTATACTTGATCTAACGAGATTGACTCGCCATGTCTCCTTGTTGAAACAAGCAATAATCACTTTAACAAACAGGATACGCTCGACGGTGGGAATTGCAAGCAACGTTGCTGGAAGAAATGCAAATAGGCTGAGCTTCCATGACATGTTCTGATTGAGATCGAGGATGAACCAAAGGGCATTATATTTCACGAGTATGCCGATTATCGCCAGTAAGGTGGCTGATGTTGCCACGGGCATCAAGTTCTTTCTCTCTACGACAACTGATTGCACGTTGCCGATCGGCATCGTGCGCTGTAATCCTTGACGCCATCCCCTCGCTCGGATAATCAGGTTTTGAGGGGTCATCGAGACGGAATAGTTCCCTCCGTCACAGACGTAGGAATCATCGTTTGGCAAGTAATCAATCCTCGAACGGAGGTCCAGTTGTCCTTTGTAAGTTAGACCAGATATGGAAGTATTCTACTTAAATCATCGTCCTCGATAATCACGTCCGCTCTTTTTCGCGCCAATTCATCTTTCGGGTCGAACGCGATCCTAAAGCACTCTTCAAGGGTCAGATCGTTCGCCCGATCCCCAACCACAGCGACCTCTTCGACGCGGACGAGAGCCTTGGCGGCGATCTCCCGAATAACCTTCTCCTTCTCGGCGACTGACACCTTTACCTTAATGCCGCCAGTCAAGGTGCCGCCATTCACCTCCAAGTCATTTGCTTCCACGAAATCCGCGTCAAGTTCCCTGGCGGACTTATCGGCAAGCACTGATAGCCCTGCACTAACTATTGCAGTCTTGATGGAGTTGCGTTTGAGCTCTTCGAATACCTGCTTGACCCCCTCACGGTAGGGGACCTTGCCAACGACATCTGACAATGCAGCTACCGAAATCCCCGCCCAGCATCGTGCGTCAGCCATCGCCCACTCAGTGTACGAGATCTCGCCGTTCCGATACCGTTGCGCAGCGATTCGGCCTCTCTCCCAAGTCCCAAAGGCATCGTGAAGATATTTCCAAAGACTATCGACCGGCGTCAAGGTCCCATCTAGATCGAATACAACTAATCGGATCGATCTCCGCATCCGCTGAATCACGCATCCCGAAGCATCCGCGAAGTCTCCAACAGTACAGGTGCAGGGGTCCAAATTGAGAAAACTTTCACATACCTAACCCCCGCCGCCTTCTTCAACTCTGATTTCATTCCATGTTTGGAATAGCCTCGGATGAAACCTTCCACTAACTCGATTAGCCCTCGCGATGGAATCGGATTTCGTGCGTAGTGACCTGAATAATATAACAGCTCGGCAACATCCCACGCGTAATCGCCTCTCTTGCCTCCCTGCTCCAAATCTACTGTGTATATCTCGTCATCCTTTGCTACGAAGTTCTCTGGTTTCGAGTCACCCACAGAAACACCGACGCTGTGAATGTTCGATAAGGTTTCACCTAATTGCTCCGCAATCCGGAGATGTGAGGAGGAAGGATTCTTTTGGTTGACTATTTCAGCGACGATCTTGTCGACCGGCTTTCCAGGAATGTAATCCTCGATTAGCATACGTTCGTTCAAGCTTATGCGCACGATATCTGGCACGTTCAGGTTCTTCCTCGAAAGATAACGGTTGATTCCGTATTCATTTGTCATTCTTGCCTTTCCTGACACAGAGAACAGCTTGCTGCCAAATGAAACAAGGTTAAGCGTGAACCATTTGAAATCATTCCAATCAGTGAATTTCTTAGCCACTAATTGCTCCTTTCCTGAAGTGATGAGGAAGACTTCGTTCAGTACGCCAGCCAAAGGAACAACGGTTACGCCGTGCCCCGGCCTGATCTCGCCTATTGCCTGCTGAAGCGAGGTCCGCTCATTTACGGAGACAAGCCCACGTGCAGTACGAGCGAACAGGTGGTTCTTCGGATCTTCCGGTTTCGCTTCAGTTACTTGTTCTATCTGCAATCTAAAGGAACTGTAGAGTTCACGCGCCATCAAATCCAAGTTTAGGAAGACAGCACGACCACGCGTAAGGTAAGCATTAACTGCTCTCTGGCTCTGTTGCAGGATGTTGACCACCTGTCCTGGGCCTTTGTTCTTGAGCAGTTTGTCCACGAGGCCTTCAGGGATAGTGAGGTCGGTCCCGTCTACTTGAACAATGTCTGTGCCAAGCGTCCTAGCGGCATTCAGAAATGATTCTCTGAGCGTAGTCAAATTCCTCTCTCGCACCTTATGGTCGAGGAGTCTCGTGTAATCGCTCATGCTCGGAGCGAAGATTCTGGCCCTCATCCTCATTCTAGCAAGCGGATAGAACTCTGGCCTTGCCACGAGCTCACGGCTCATCTCTCCATATTCGAACACGAGATTCCTTACCTCTTCCCTGATTAGCCGCCCGTGAAAGTTGAGGGCTTGCTGGTTGACGTATTCCCGGTTGTTCAGCGACCGGTAAGGGTAGAGTAATTTGTCCGTTAGAAAATCTCCGAGCGCTCCGTTGCTGACATCGGATTCGAAGAGTTCCTTGTCAACAACGAGATAGCGCCATTCATTCTTTCCCATTAGTCGACGGTGCGTCCGCACGCCCTCCGGGTACTCGTCACAGATAGCGATAAGATCGAACCCGCGCCAGCTTCCAGCTCTCCCGAAGACGGATGGGCCGTATTCGCATAGACCCACGAGTTTCGCTGACGGAGAGATCTCTTCCACTCTACTGACTGCACTCTCGATCTCCATCTCGTCAGGCAAAGCTGGTCACGAACGACAGTGCAATTGTGAAGTTTAAGTTTGTCAGGGCTTCGCTAATTCTCCGCGGATTTGAACTCTGAAGAGTAGTGTGAGGAGCCCCTTCCCGTGGAGCCACATATCATTAACGAGTCGCTTCAACGGAGTCTTCTTGCCCTTCCTCTCGGTCCATTGTATTGGGATCTCCTTGATGCGATAGCCCAGCTTCTTAGCGATCACGATCACCTCTGTGTCCCAGAACCATGAATCGCTCTTCGCTTCAATTGCGAGGGTATTCACGAGTTTGCGTGAGAACGATTTGAATCCGCACTGATGATCATGCACCCCCGTCCCGAACATCATTCGCACGAGCCAATTGTAACCGACCGACGCAAGTCGCCTCATGAATGGTCGATTGGTGATTGATTCGGGCAGATATCTAGATCCAGTGACGAGATCAAACTCACTTTGCAACTCAATCAGTTTGCTGTAGGCGTTAAGCTGTTCCAGATCACCCGCCATATCCACATCCAAGTAAGCGTAAGTCTCCGCGTCAACCTTCGACCAAGCCTCGCGGAGTGCTCGGCCTCTGCCGAGTTTTTCGTCGTGTTGGATGTACGTGATATTGTCGAACTTCTCCATCAGTTTCTTTACTACGCTCGACGAGTCGGACCCGTCCTCTGCAATTAAGATCCTGAAATTGCCGGTCAACTTTGACGTATGAACTTGGAGCGTGGTTATTGCGGTCTCTAGGAATGCCGTGTCCTTGTAAACTGGAAGGGTGACAACGATTCTTGAAACGGCATTTGTCGCCAATGTGCACGCCTAAATCTGACTAGTCAGCTCTTTTGCAGCTTCTTTGATCGCAAGCTCGCTGTTGTACTTCTCCTTCCAGCCAAGGTCTCGAAGCTTTTGATTCGAGAGCTGCATAAGCTTCACGTCCCCCATCCATCCGCGGCCTCCGTCGACTCCACCGGTCAACTTTATCCGAGCATTCACGCCTGCTACCTCCAGAACAATCTCAGCAATTCTCAGCACGCTCACCTGGTCGGCGGAACTCACGTTGTAGGCATCGACTCGTGTATCAGTTCCCATGAAATTCCTGACGACGAGTTCTATTGCAGATATGCAATCCGCGACGTGAATGTACGACTTGGTTTGAGTACCATCACCAAGCACTTCTAGTGAGTCGGGATTTTGTTTGAGTTTCTTCAGGAAGTCTGGGATCACGCCATGGTTACTCCTGGCGCCAATCACGTTTCCCAGACGGAGGATTAACCCTCGTAGGCCGTAAGTGTAAGCATATGAAGCAACCATCGCTTCACACGCAAGCTTCGACGCCCCATAGGTACTGATGGGCAATAGTGGGCCGTAGTCCTCAGGTGTCGGGCGAACCGACGCTTCTCCGTAGATGGTTGAGGTGGAGGCGAAGATGATCGTTCGCGCTCCAGTGATTCTCATGGATTCGAGAAGGTTGAAGGTGGCTACTTGGTTCTCGCTGAAGTGTGCCGTAGGATCGACGTCTCTGACTTCCGGGTTAGCGGCAAAATGGTATACTAGCTCCACCTGCTGAAGCGCCTTTCCTATGCTCTCGGAGTTCTTGAGGTCCCCCTCGATAAAGTGGCAGTTTGCAGCTGTCAAACTTTCTTGCAGGTTCTTCAGATTACCGGCGCTCAAATTATCGAAGACGGTCACGTCAAATTGACGTCGCACTAGTGAATCCACCAGATGACTTCCAATGAATCCAGCACCGCCCGTCACGAGGATTCTCGAAGGCATCCGAGTCACTCAGACCCACTGTCAATTAGGGGATAGTGACAAGCTTATTGACGATTGTGCTCCTATGTGCCGGTTGGGTGAGGGAGATGATTACCGTCGTGCTGGGCACTTACAATGAAGCTGAGAATGTCACGAAGCTCATCCCTCTTATCCAAAGTATCTTCCAGTCGGAAAAGCTCGCTGGCGAAATCGTCGTTGTGGACGATAATTCTCCTGACGGAACGGGAGAGATCATACACAAGTTTGAGGCTGAATATGACAACGTGAAACTTTTTTCGCGTCCTGAAAAACTCGGCCACGGGTCAGCCATTGCGGAAGGATATCGAAAGGCTCGAGGAGACATAGTCCTCAGTATGGACACTGACTTCTCCCACGACCCAGCGGACATCCCACGTTTCATTGCAAAGCTGAATGAGGGGTATGATTTCGTGCAAGCGTCAAGGTACGTTCATGGGGGAAGCTACGAGGTGAGTTCTTTCGAAACGTGGAAGAAGAACGTTGCCAGCAAGCTTGGTAACATTCTTGCACGCACGCTCACGGGCGTTCCGTTGCACGACTTCACGACGTCCTACCGAGCGGTTAGGAGAGAGGTTGTGGAGAAAGTTGTAACGGAGTCGGCAGGCAATTCGTTCTTCCTAGAGTTCGCGGTGAAAGCGCACCGTAGCGGGTTCAAGCTTGCGGAGATACCGATTGTCTTCAAAGACCGCGTCTCGGGTAAATCGAAACTCAAGTTAGGCAAACAGTCTTCGAACATGCTCAAGGAATTGCTGAAGCTCAGCCTGAGCTAGTCGCCCTTCCCTAACCGCAATGGCAGGACCAGCCCTCTGAAAAGGTTTCTAACCCGCTCCTGCCTCTTGGGGCTAAATGCGAAGAAGTAGGCGCCTAGAAAGATTAGTTGCCTTATCGATGCAGAGACATTGACGAGGCCGAATGGCGTAAGTTGATCGGTCACGTAACTCGGCAATTCAGGATGACTGCTCCCAAGGAAGTATAACAGGATGATGAACGAGTTGAGAACGTCCGCGAGCCTGTAGAGTATAAAGTCGAAATCGGGCGTGAGAACAACTATCGGGAAGAGTTGCAGGAACATTTGCGGATCAAACAGGTAGATAGCTCCGTACCAGGCATACCATGAGAGCAGAATCTTCTCCAGCGGCGTCCTGTCGCTCGCTATAGCTCGGATGATCAGGTAGCCTATGATTGCGAAGCTGAGTATTATGCCTGAGTGGGCTCCTGAGATAACATCTCCTAGACCTGCGGTCTGAATGACCATGGAGATCCAAGTGTTCTGAAGTTGATGGTTCGGTCCACTATAGCCGACAAAAAGTTTCACCCAAGTGTCGAAATTCGCGATTGCGAAGGGAGCGTTAACTAAGCCCCAAGTTCCAGCGGCGATTACGAAGAATCTGCCTCGGGCTCTCCAGTTCGGAAGCCCCGCGAGCATCGCAAACAGCATTATGCCTGGGATGAATTTAGTTAGCACCGCTATTGCCAGGACGATCGAACTCTTGTCATACCGCTTCTCGAGGTAATACCATATTGATAGAGTGACGAAGAACGCGACCACAAAGTCCCAGTTGTAGAATC
>DATKOK010000051.1:0-4846 GCA_035524675.1 Candidatus Methylomirabilota bacterium
CCGTTCTCAAGAACGGAAAAGGCAAGTAGCGAATAAGACAATGATAACAAGTTACATGATGCTTTTTCTCGCAGTTACCTTTTTCTCCGTCTCCTTGATCTGCCCTGCTCATGCTTCTGCAGATAACATCTCTGATTATGACCCCTGGGGAGAGCTGTCAACGCCGTTGCGAACATAGCATACGTAACGGACCTGCCGATGTCCCTGTTATTCGTGATCAACGTTTTCTTGACCTCTCGTGATCTTATTACATCATCGCTAGATCGTTCGATACCGCAGCTCGACAGGAATGAAATCAGTAACACGAATCATGAACCATGTGTGTAACTTGCAAGGTTAGAGCCTGAGAGACGTTGTCCCTTTGGAATATCGTGCTCAGCGGATATCCCGGGTCTGGGAAGACTAAGCTTGCTCAGCACCTTGTCTCAGACAACGAGGATTTTGTACGTCTCAACGTTGACGACTTGCGATCAATGTACTTTGGCACGACAGAACCGTCGAAGCAGGAAGACTTCGTTTATGATACTCTTGTAACGCTGCGTGACGTCGCCCTTAGGAGCGGACTATCCGTTGTAATCGACACCACGGCTCCGGACAATAACATGCGAGATCTCCTACTTTCCACAAGAATGCGAAATGTCACACAATTGCTTATTCTTTTGGTCGTGGACAAGAGTATATTGGAAGACAGAAATCGAAAACGACAGTTAATTGGCGCGGTTCAAGCCTGGGAGAAAGTATGGCAAAGTCCGTCGAAGAACTTGCCCGTTATGAAATTCAGAAACAATTCTTCCGCTGAGTTTGAGACAAACTATTACGTCCTAACGGACCTGCTCAAAAGTAAGGTGCATCCATTCAAACGTAGATTCTTCACACACATTTATCCACGAATCTGACTGGTATGGCGAGAAGTAAATGACTGTTGGATCGCTTTGAAAGTGCGCCTTGCAAAGCTAATAATCGGTTTCGCATCAGTGTTCCTGATCGGTCATTTTCTCGGCGCTCAACAATAACTTTGACGAGAAGGTATAATGAGATGCATACAATTAAAAGTGCCAGACAGATGTTCTGCTCAGTTTTTTCCCCAGAAATCAACTTGCTTCGGGTATTCCTAAACACCTATCCTGTACTTAGTATCGGGATCGTTTTCTTGAGCTGTATGATCGTTGGTGGCTTGCTAAGCGCTTGGCCTTCTCAGTTCGTTCTCCTTTCGCTACTGGGAGGGTATGGATTGACGATTGCTCAAGGCTCAATCATCGGGCTTCCAAGCTACGTCTCCGCAGCGTTAGTCGTACCGAATCTTGCATTTGCGACGTATGCAAGCCTTAGAGTCTTGCGCTCAATAGAGCAATACTCTCGTACTGCGCGACACCTAACGCGCCTAAAGAGTAAATATTATCCGATTTCCAATCATCTACTCGCTCGCATGGGTTCTTTAAGAATAATAGGCGTGCTGACTTTGTCTACGTTCCTGGTGGGCTGGTGGGTTACCGTTATGATAGCACACTTGTTGAATGTAGAAGTTGCTTCGACTATGAAGAGTACTGGGGTAGGGTTGGCTGTGGGCGCTTTCGTTTTTTGGGCTTCGTATCAGGGAATGTCGCGATGGATGCTGAACCCCCTCATGATTTCGACTATCATCTTCATCGCCTTCTTGGCGATTGGTAGGCTAATGCTCCTCAAGGCTAAGCAGGAGAGTCAGACGTTTACTTCGTTGTGATCAGGCGAATTCGGTTTGAAGCGGAGATTTGGTCTTAATCGGAAGATTCCGGAGGAGCATTTTTGGGTGCTGCAGCAGCTCTCAAGTAACGCGTTGACTCTTGCGGGTTTCTCATTTACATCATTGGTGTTCACGATTGGGTTTCTTGGAAAGGTCGCTTCGCCCTCGCTGGAGAGCGGGTTGCTGTTCTGTACGATCTCATTCGCCGTTGCAGGGGAGATGGCGCGAACGTCGTATAGTTTCGAGGAATATGTTGCTTCAGAGATCATGTATTTTGTTTCGTTGATTTTGCTCTTTTACAATTTCATCGACCTAACTTACGAGTCTCTGCACAGTTGGGGAATTATTCCCATCGTCGTTGCTGTGGTTGGTATGCTCTACGTTATCTGGCGATCGTACGCGAACTTCAAACTCCTGAAAAGCGTTCGCCATGCTTAATCCAGATCTTGGAATCAATACACGTGAAGCATAAGGCAAGGAATGCCCCGGAAGAACAAATTGCAACATCGCGAAGGAATCCAAAAAAGTCCGAGACGCGTGCCAAATGGCACGAGATCTTCGAGCAAGAGCTTGTTAAGACATACAGTAACATCTGATCTTGAACGATACCTCTGTAAGTCTACCGTCATTCTCGGCTTGTGTTCTGAGATCAATGCGTTCAGGACGACTTTGAAAGGCTCTTCATGAGGACTTGATATCCGTAGCGGTATGCTGCGTATCCTGTCGCTGGTATGTCGAAGACAGAAATTATCAGCCGAAGCAGAATTGCTGCCGATGCGGCTATCGGTCCCGGAATGCTGAACGCAACGAGGGTGGCTGTCAGGCTGGTCTCGTAGACTCCGAGCATTCCCGGAATTGGAATAGGAACCATTTCAACCATTTCACCAACTGCCATTGCTATGACAACTATCCATACTGAGGAAGCGTGCCTCAGCGCAATCAGAATTCCCCAGAGCAAGATTACCGAACAACTCCAATCTCCCATACTCAGGAAGAGAGTAAGTAGCATGTCGCGTCGGTTTGTAAGCAGTTTCCTGCAGGTGCTCTCATAATCAGTCAAGAATCGCTCAAGACTCCAACTCACCTCGCGTTCTCGCAGACGTTGAACTCGATGTGCGATTGGACGTACGATTCGGGTCGCCAGCGATTGGATTGGCTGAATGAAGCGAGGCGAGAGAGAAAGGAAGACGCCTAGTAAAATGAGTACCATCATTAACCCGGAGGCCATTTCTAGTAGAACCGCTTCCGCATGCGGCAACCACCCCTTTACGGATAGAACAAGCATCGCCGTTACGGTGCTTACTACTACTGTGATGAGGTAGACTGCTCTGTGGATGATGACGGTTGAAGCGGATTCCCCATTACGCATCTCCGCCTCCTTGGATCCTAAAATCACGCGCATGGATTCGAGAATGAAGCCGCTTGACGTCAGGAAACTTATGAAGACACTGGCAAAAGTAATCGTCTGACACCTGCCAAATCCCATTCGGTGACCAGAACTTCGAATCAACATGTACCACGTGGTTCCGTACATAAGAAAACCTACAAGCTCCACTAAGACCAGCACGACAATCGCGATTGGGTTAACTCGCGAGATGACGAGAACTAATCCAGTTGCTCCCACGTAATCAATGAAAAACAGGAGTGCGACGATACCGACCAGCAGCCAGCCTAAGCGCACCACGTCGCTCTTCTTCAATCGTAGTCCACCGATGTCAGATTAGACGCTCCATGACGGCATCATCATTAACCTGAGCCGTAGCTCTGACTTGCACTATTCGTCGAATGACCCCATGGTGTCTTATAATAGAGGAATGGCCCATCGGCACTTCTCACCATTACCCATTATCCGCAAAGATGCAGCGCGTACTATAAGATTCAATTTTGGCCGCCTGCAGTGATACTGTCGCAAGTCAAGAAGCAGATGCCAGTCATCAGGCATCACCGAGAACGTTACAACAAAACCCGAAATTAACTTCCCGTTTTCGAATCAGCCCACGGTTCAAGTTCTGTTGCCCACACCACTGATGGCAGCCCCGCCGCCGCTAACCTGAACCTCCTCTAAAGTGAAGACACGGACTGGAAAATGTAGAAACGTGTGTTTATCACATTATACTTCTAGCGTCAATAATCCAGATTGAAAAATAGATTAGCTACGCATCGAACCGTTAGACCATCAGATTCGAGATTGGCTATGCAATCGGCGCGGTGAAATAGGTTAATCCTGTAGATTGAAATTCATGCTACGTGGACTGAAAGAGAATTCGAATCGTTCTGAATTGGCCCGGGGACGCAGATCTGCATCTCAGAGCTGAATACTTTGATTCAATCCGAACGACTCCTAATCCAGCGTACAACAGCCATGATTGTCAGCAGGAGGCCAATTAGGAGAACTATTCCAACAGCTGCCGATCCGATTACGGCAACAATAGCCGGCACAATGATGCTCAACATCCAGAATGGAATAATCACACGGAGACCAACCCGGCGGAACAGCGCGATCCCAACACCTACGTCAGGCACGATAGAGCCCGATCCTATCATTATCAAGAGCGCTAGGTACAGATCAAAATTGTCTTCAACCAGGCGAAGCCGAATATCATGCCGGCAACCAGCAGTCATCAAACCTCTAAACCAACCCGCCGTCTTCTTGAGCGTGATGCCTAGAAATATCGCGGGAGAACATTGCAATTGCTACGCCGTTAACTCGGTGTCCTCAGTTCAAGGTTGCAGCTGAGTGGTTTCGATTATCAAGAGCCTTGATGTCATAGTGATACGCGGCCATACCAGTAATCGTTAACTCCAACAATGACGTGACGACCCGAGTAATTAGAGCAGCTGAAGCCGGGCTGACTTCCCAGACGATGAAAGATAGATCAGGAATGAGCTTCATGACACGATTTCATAAAAGAAGGGGAAAACAAATTTCTTGAACTCGGTTCATTTTTTAGTTTTGTTCGATGGTTTCAAGTTTTCAGTCGAGTACGCGTCTATTGCTTTGCTTTCGCCTTATAGCTCTGCTCTAACTTTGCTTCCCATTTTTCTAGCACGCGAGTTGAATACATTCTGAGTGCCTTTTCGCTTTCGATGCCGGTACCGTATTCCATGATGCGCCCGATCACTTTC
>DATKOK010000052.1:0-3276 GCA_035524675.1 Candidatus Methylomirabilota bacterium
TGATGCTAACAAGCGAGGGGCAATGGTGGCGACTATAAGCTCTGGAGGAACGATGCTTGCGACCTCGATTGCCAAGAGAATTCCATACTTGAAAGTTGCATCTGGACTTCCCCCCCGAGTAGCTCTTCCCGAGTTGCTGGCCGCTATATTATTCGCGTTGGGGAAAGAAATCCTACTGGAGCAACCCACCACAATCTTGGACCGTGCCTCGAGCGCGCTTGCCTCAGAGATCCGATCGGTGAAGTTTGATACACCAACCAAGGATAACCAAGCGAAGCAAATGGCCGAACGTCTGCATGACAGACTACCTCTGCTCTTGGGCCCGGAGGAACGCGTAAGCGTTCTAAGGCGATTCAAGAACGAGCTGAACGAGAACAGCAAAATCCCAGCAATCTACATGACTATTCCTGAATGCTACCACAACGACATTGAAGGTTTCGCATCCTTGCACAAACTTTCATCTTTCCAACCAGTCCTGCTGCAAACCGAAAAACAATTCAAAACAATCGAGAATCTGTTTTCGTTACTAAACGAACTTGGCGTCCCGCCCGTAATGACTTTCAAAGGCCAGGGAGACGATGTATTTAGTGAACTCCTAACTGCAGTAACTTTCGGAGACTTTGTCTCTGTTTACCTGGCGCTCCTCAGGCAGATGGACCCTACCACTCTGCATTTGATCCCCAAGTTCAAAACTGCGACGGGCTAGAGATCGAGGATAAAACGGACTACGACTAACTGGCCCATCTGCGAAACCTCCATTCTGTGGAGCGTCACCGCTTTAACCTCGACTTTAGCACCATGTTTCTCTTTATCGTAAATTTCTCCAGATGCTTCAGTGTCCAAAAAGAGCTTTCCACTCTGACGAGTGATCTTCAAAGTGTTAAAGCGTGAGAAGACGCGGTGGTCAAGCTCGAATTTTAGCAGAAGGAGCTCCAGCCAGTCGTAGAGAAGAAGGACGTCATTTGGAGCTTCAACATGCAGCTTCTCGTTCAGAGAGCTCCCGACAGCTGCAACGTTGCACATACTGTCTATCAGTGCGGCCGCAGCATAAGCGAACGCCTCTTCAATTGTAGTCCCGACGGCTTGAACATATGCGTCAGTTGTGTGTGGGAGAAACTTGTAGCCGATTGTTGTCTCCAAGAGACTCTAACGAGTGAATAACTTGACCTTAAATAATAATCTGATAGCAGATTCTAGTTTTCATAGACCTGAACGAGCACTCGAATTTGACAATCTAATACTGAAACAACCAGATAACGTAAATAGGAATCGGCTTAGGGCAATACGCGGAAGCCGGGATGGCCGAGCGGATTAACGCCAAAACGATCCAAAGGCGCAGGCCTTGAGTGGACCATGCAATGTGAGCCTGTGGCCCTTATGGGCCTCGGGGGTTCGAATCCCTCTCCCGGCGCCAAAACCGCGAATGAGGAAGAAAGAGTGAACAGAAACAGAACTACCGTCGTCTTCCTTCTCGCATTTACGGTCATCGTTATTCTACCCACTCACGTGCGAGCGGCCCAGACATTGTCCACCGCACAACCCCTCTACACCACGAGAGATTCAGACGTAACCTTGGTTGGAAACGGCTATTCCAACATACCGTATTACATCTGGGCTGAGGGTCCCAATGATAATCACACTACTTACACGGGAGTAAGTTTCACGCCAGTCTCAGGTGGATATATTCCCCCAAGTGTTGGCTTGTCGATTACCTCACAATCTCCGATAGGCACGTACATGATAAGCATCTCCACATCTTCCAGCAACGACAATGCAGTCGCGACTGCTCACTATGGCATCTGGGGGACCGTAAAACCCCTCTACCAGAGAACTGAAACTGCGCAGGTCCTTGGTGGAGGACTCTTTGCTGGAACTAGCTTCAAGATGAGCATTAGGAATCCCGCAGGCGATTACGTGGTAACTACGTCCATCATCGTAAGTTCGAACGGCGACTTCAACTATTCGTGGCGGATCCCGGTTGACGCGGTCTCTGAGACGTATAAGGTGCTTATTGACGGAACCGGGACCTATGACAGTGCGCAACAAGACTACGTTTCCGACGCTCGGTTTAGTGTGACGCCCGCGATGCTTTCCCCAACTGTAAGCGTGCAGCCAAGTCAATCATATCAAAGAACCGAACTCGCCAAGTTGTCTCTGTCATTGACCTATCCCGACGGGAGCGCAGTCGCAAACGTATTGTCTGATACTCACCCGGTAGTCCTTCTTCAGAATCAATCCACAGTGGCGTTTGCGACGTTATCACTCGCCGATCAGACGAACGGAATTTGGAGTGTGACGACGAAGCTGCCCATTAACGCCACGATAAGTTCAAAGTACAGATTCGAGCTGCCTGCAATGTCCTTTGACGATGGCTTCGGTAACAAGGGAGGGGCAACGGACACATACTCTAACTACTTCAGCGTTAACAATGCCAGCCTTACGATAACGAGTTCAATAAACGGAACAGAGATCCAGGTTCCCTTTGGAACCGTGAGCATAATATCAAAAGTTGCCTATCCAGACGGAAACCCACTGACGACAAACGCAACCGTTTCGGTCGAGGTGTCCGCGGGGTCCACTCCATCATTTGTTGCCTTAACTTATGACCCAACAGTCGCGGCCTGGCGCGGTTCATATTCAACCTCGCTTCCGGATCTGTGGCACGTGGGGACATGGACACTTAGAGTACTAGCGAGCGATTCGTATGGTAATTCAGGAGTTGCATCTTACGAGATTAGTGTACAGCCGTACCTCTTCTTAGCCATAATCGGTGTGGTCGCCTTCCTCGCGTTCGTTGGAAGATGGATCTATGCGCGTTACGGGAGAAAAGTGTACTTTAGAACACGCAAATTCATGCAGCGATTCCGCCGCGTCGATCGTAATTTATGAGAGAATTGCCCCACTGTATCCGTGAATCGTTAACTTCTTCGACTGCCCTTTCCACGCGTACTCAAAGACGTAAGACGGCATCAGAAATTCCGCTAGCTCAGTAACCTGGAATCGATTATTCAGAATTTTCGAGAAAGTTGTGGGAGGCTTCACAACGGATGAGTGGAGGCGCTGAACGAGGTCCTCTTTGGTCAAGGAACCAGTGACTATCTCCGCGTTCGGGAAGGCGTCACTCATTTCACCCATCTTAATTTTCCTTAACGGAACATTACCTTCAAAGAAGGCTTCTGCCTCCAAGTCCTCCTTCCCTTCCGAATCAACAAACAGTGAACTGTCCTTGAACATGTACGCGAGTTCGGTCACTTCGCTGAGTCGAATTGACTTTCC
>DATKOK010000053.1:0-8264 GCA_035524675.1 Candidatus Methylomirabilota bacterium
GTTCAATTCGTCATTCGAGGAGTAGTCAGCTAGAACGATTCTGCCTTGAACTTGAAGCACTCGGTAGAGTTCATTCACAATACTGGTCCGGTCGGAGTAATCCGAAAGCACGAAGAAACATGTAACCGCGGGTACTGAGGCACTTTGTATGGGAAGACGATCGATGCTGGCACGCACGAGGTCGAGTGAGGGCAGATTGGATTTTGCCCGCGAGAGCATTGTCGAGGCGAAGTCGATTCCGATAACTTGATGATGCTGAACTAGAAAATGAGTCGGTATTCCGTCGCCGCATCCGACATCTAATACAGTGCCTTTGATACACTGAAGATGTTGCATGGATTCATCCATGACACCTTGAATGGCCTTAGCGCGCTGAAGAAGAGTACTCCTTTCACTGAATGTTCTTCCTCTTCTTTGCCACAGATCCATCAGAGTTTTCGAGACCATGCCCCGCCTGTCCAGTACATGAGTCATGCTTTGTCGATCTTGTCTGCTTGTACGAATAAGGGTCCTTTCCCAAGTTTCCTTCTTTGGATTGAAGCCATGATGACATTTAAACAACGGAAGGAAACTTGCGTAACCCGGTTGCCGAACGCCTAACATGGAAGGTTTGAGAGTTTCGATTGTCTAAGACTACGCGAGTTCACTTTCGACTACATTTCAGAGACAGCACACATTGGACTCAAACTGGCGCCGGGTATGCAATAGGCTCCGCGTTCGTTGACGATCAGCTTTTTCATTCAGATCGATTGTCGAAGCTCTTCGAGAATCAGAATAGTTTCCACGGTTTTGTTTCAGTACTGGGTAAACTGAATGGTTTCTTCGCGGGTATACGATTGGCGAACGATTCCGTCTTCTTAGCCTCCGATCACGTGAGAAGCTTGCCACTATTCTATGCCACGATGGGCAAGGAAGTTCTCATAAGCGATGATGCATATTGGATTCGAGAACAAGTTCACGATGATGCACGAGACGTAGATTCCGTGACCGAGTTCCTTCTCGCTGGCATAGTTTCAGGGCACGATACCCTTACGCCGTCAGTGAAACAACTTCAGGCAGGAGAAACAGTTGAGTTGACGCTTACTTCAGAGGGCGTTCGAAGAGATTCAGCCCGGTTCTTCACATTCGGCTACGGCAATCTGCCCGAATCCGTTGAAGGCCTCACGGCTAGAGCAGACCGGTGCCTTGAGTCGGCATTCACACGGCTGAGGAGGTTTGCAGATGGGAGGACCATCGTCGTGCCGCTCAGTGGAGGCTTAGATTCACGACTGATCGTACTGATGTTGAAAAAGATAGGTTACGATGCCGTCGTCGCGTTCACCTATGGTCGTCCTGGAAACCGTGAGTCGAACATCAGTCGTAAGGTCGCGGCAAGGCTCGGCGTTCCGTGGCATTTCATTCCGTACACCAACCAAGCTTGGTATCATTGGTACCATAGTAACGAGTGGGCAACGTACTCCAAGTTCGCGAACGGCTTATCTTCAATCCCGCACATTCAAGATTGGCCAGCAGTCTGGGAGTTGAAGAAGAGAAAACTGATTCCTGACGATAGTGTCTTCGTACCTGGACTCATGGCTGGCCCAGATAATTTCGGCTACAGGATGCCAACCGAATGGCCGAACATGACGACAATCAGCGTCAGTGATTTGACGAGGAAGATTTGTGAGAGCTACTGTACTCTCCAAGACTGGATGCGGATGAGTCCGGCGGTTCAGTCGGAGCTTGCGATGAAGGTTGATTCCGTGCTACGTCCACCAGTGAACCTTACGTTCGCGGAGGCAATTGGCTACTTCGATCGTTGGTGGTGGGAGAACCGGTCAGCTAAGTTCCTCATAAATTCCGTCCGTGTCTATGAATATTGGCGATACGTTTGGTGGCTTCCGTTCTTAGACCTGGAGTTTATCCGGTTCTGGCTACCGAATCGGTTCATGCTACCTTCACATTTTCGCTTCGAGAGGGCATTTCAACGCGAGTACATGCAGAGGCTTGAAGTGGAGTTTACGGGAAAGTCACCGGTACCGGACTGTTCAGGGCATGCTAATGCGTTAATGATAGCTAACCTCCTAGACAAGTCTCATCTGAGAAAATTCGCAAGAAAGGCACGAGCTCGTCTAGAATACTACAATCACCCCTACAGTTGGTATGGTCTCATGCCCCGGGAAGAATATGAGCGCTCATTCCACGGCTTAGAAAACATCAATACCTACCTCGCAAGAGAGACAGTCAGAAGTATTTTCCCCGCAGCGGAGGACCCGGCAAGGTCTGGAGGCCCTCAAAGCACCCTCGACCAACGTTAGATGAAGATCCAAGGATGAAAGTTTGAATGCGAATCATCGGAATCATACCCGTTTACAACGAATCTGACAACATTGGTTTCGTCCTCGATCATCTCCTGTCGCAAGGAATTGAACCCGTCGTTCTAGACAATGGTTCAACAGATGGTTCGGATCGAATATGTTTACGATACAAGAACAGAGGTCTTCTATGGCTTGAGAAACTCAAAACCGATAATTTCGACTTCAACCTGATCCTAAACACGTTGTACCAAACAGCTCTCACCTTTCAACCCGACTGGGTGCTATTGAATGCAGCAGACGAGTTCCTAGAGTCACCGTTTCCCAACGTCACACTAAAGGCGGCTATAGAACAGGAAGATGCGATAGGTTGCAACCTGATTCAGTTTAACAATTTTGAATTCTTTCCAACCGAGAAGGATCAGGATGCAACCGACCCGGACGTTCGAAAACGACTAAAATACTATACTTGGAACGACGATCTCCAGTTCCGATGCTGGAAAGTGTTCCCGGGTGTCCAGGTTAGTGGAACAGCAGGGCACTATCCGCTTTTTCCTGAGAATTTGAAGACTCGTATCGCCGACACGAAATACGTTCTTCGCCACTACCGGATTAGGTCGTACGAGCATGGACTACGGAAGATCTTCTCGGAACGTATCCCAAGGTACATTCCCGAGGAGAAGAAACAGGGGAAGCATATACATTATGACAACTTCAAACCGGAACCACGATATTTCATCATAAATTCAAGAAACCTCACCGAGTACAAGGACGATAACCGATGGAAGGTCAGGAAGACGTTCGACTGGACATGGGGAGTCCAGGGGAAAACTTGGGCAAAACCGCCCAAGACCCGCCTCGAAGTCCGTATTGCGAGCCGCTTTCCGCAAGCCGTGCGAATCTGGAAGCGGATCTTTCTAAGGAACAAACGTCTCGCAGCGTCCGAGCTCGACGCGACCTAACGAATCACGTACTCTGCTATTCGACATTACTCAAAATTGCAAACCGGCAACCAGGAATAGCCAGTGCACGGCTTCACAATCTGTGAGAGCCAAAATCGATTTCTATCCCATCAGAAGACGTAATCTAGGAGTCTAGGTCAGATTGGCGGTGAAACCGTCTAGTCCTGTTGAACGTGAGATCTTCGAAGTATGGTGCCAAATCAACCCTGCAGGAGCATTCATTGGTGGACGTCCCGAGTTCGCTGGAAAAGCGTTCATTCCCAGTAATGACAATGTGGAAGCCGCGCGGAGGCGTGTCGCAGGCGCTCTAACTCGATGCGAGAATGAGTCTCAGCGGAAGTTGCTGTTATCAATGGATACCGCGCTTTCAATTCTGGAGCCATGTAATGTTCCAGATTACCTACTGGGCACCTTCTTCGGCCACATGATAAAAGAAGGCATCAAGCCACTCCACCTGACCGACCTCGCCGAACACTCCAAGAAAGCCCTAAACGCCTTTCTCGAAGCCCACCCCTCGGTGGATTGGACGATCGGGCAGAAGCTGCTAGCCGAGATCCGATGCGACGGCCTCGTTGAGATCCTGAACGTTGTCAAGAGAACAACGAAGAGTAAGACGCTCAGAGCGCGAGTTGATGATCTACTAGGGACCGTAGCAGCGTTCGAGAAGCGAGTTCACGTTGACGGTTATTCCAACGGCACTTTCGATGAGATATGGACGATTATTCGCGAGCGCGGTTGTGCGATGGGACGCGAGCAGATCTACGCTCAAGCATTGAAGGGCCTATTTGACTACCCAGAAAACCCGGCTGAAGTTGAAGAGAAGGGATTGCGGTTCCTACGTGATGAACTGGGAGACTTCAACAAGCTAACTGCGGAGTTGGCTGGAGAGCTTGGTTGTGATGCGAATTCCGAGACTGTGACCAAGGCGATTCGCAAGGAGAAATCACTGAAGCTGAGCAAGATCATAGCCTACATCAATCAAGTTCGAAAGCTAACCATTAAAGTCGTGAATAAGCGGGTTGTTGGGATAAACCCTCGGTATTCCACTAGAGTGATCGAAACTCCACCGTACCTGACCGGAGTCTTTCCAAGCGGCGGCGCCTTCTTCTTCAACTACCTAACCTCAACGCCCAAGCAGATCTTCATCACAACCGTCGACCCTAAGAGGGATCCATCCACGGTTCCATCAGAACTGGTGAACCTAATAATTCATGAAGAATACGGCCACTGCGTTCACAGCTCAAACTCTGCGCGACACTACGCTGCTAAACCCACATTTCTCGAGATGCTCGACTCCACCTTGGGCGGAGCAATCTCGGAAGGAATGTCGTTTCAGCGTGAGCTTGAATTCCTCAATTACTTGAACCAAATCGGTAATGTGGTGAGGCTTACAGCCGTAGAAAGGAAGTTTGTCAGGTCATGGGACAAGCTCGGAGGGTTTGAGACGTTCCGCAGGGAGTATGAGTTCTTCACGAAAGCCTGGCGCATGACGCGGTTCTTACGTGTCATCGGTGACGCCCGAATCAACTCGGGCAAGCAGGATCTAGCAGACTTCATAGAATGGGGGAACAAGGAAACCGGATTAAGCAAGAGTATGGTCTACTTCCAACTCTTTCCAGCACACCAAGGCATCGCCCCAGGCTACGCGTCCACCTACGCCATCATCGGTGAGTCAATTCGCGAAATACAGATGGATGCGGTGGCTGCTGGAAGGGATTTGGTGAAGCTCAACGCCTACGCAAGCTCATTAGGATTCATAGCAAGAACAATTTTCGAATCGAAACTCAGAGAATTCCAATAGTTCCGTCAAGGAACAATCTCAATCGTCTTAAAGTCGTCGATCCATATCCTAAGCCCGTTCAAGGTTCCTCGATGAATAACAGTAGGCACTACGCGTTCACGATCTTCCCTTGTATGCGCGTTTCAATTTAGCAATGTCAAATTTCTTCATCTTAAGGAAGGCTTCTGTTACTCGCGCCACTTTCTTCGGGTCTCTGTCTTGGAGCATCTTGGGCAAGATGGAGGGGACGATCTGCCACGTCACGCCGTACTTGTCATCGAGCCATCCGCACTCGTTAATCTTTCCCCTCTTGGAGAGTTTCTTCCAGAGATTATCGATCTCTCTCTGATTATCGCAGCTGACGGCGAAGGAGGTTGCAGGGGAGAACTTGAATACGGGTCCTCCGTTCAGTGCAGTGAAATTTTGACCTTCAATCTGGAATGCGACGGTCATTACGCTTCCGTGCGGTCTGCCAGAAACTTTTGAGCCTGTCTCGTTGTAGCGTGTGATGCTAAGGATCCTGGAATTCTTGAATATGGAAGTATAGAACCGAGCAGCCTCCTCTGCCTTGTTCTCAAACCACAAGAACGGAGAAATCTTTTGCCGCGTCACTTTCGCCATAGTCTGCTTCCCTAATTTGCGATTCATGGCTGGCTCTTCTACATAAGCGGCTGAAGGATACTGACGCGATTACCTTCCGTGTCTGTGAATGAAACGTATTGTCCGATACCTGGGATCTGCATCGGTTCACCAAGAACCCTTCCACCCGCATCGGCGACCTTCTTCATTGCTTCCTTGATATCGTCTACGGCGATAACCACAGAAGGGTATTGAGCGGGCCAATCGGGTTTCTTGGAGAAGAAGCCTCCGTTGATCGCACCGGGTCTCTTGACCATTCCATTCTTGTCAGTTTCCGTCGTCGCTGCGGTGACGTAATCTCCCATTTCTTTGCCAAGCTTATTCATTTGCCATCCAAAGGCTTGCGCGTAAAACTTCACGAGTCGCTCGGAGTTTTCATACGGCATCTCGAAATGTACCACAGGGTTCATTCCCTTATGTCACATCACTCTTTGAATTCATCCTTCCTACTTATTTGGAGTAAGTCGCGTGGAGCTCAGAAAGAGAATTATATTCAGTCTTGGAGCTGGGAGTAGTAAACTTCCGTTTCGTAATCGAAATGAACTAAACCTTCTTTTTGGAATGAATTGAAGATTCGTCGTAGTTCTACGATCATTGCCTCAAATCTTTCTTCTCCTGGCAGAGGCACATATGATGAAGAGAGCAGGCGTCCTTGTAAGCCTTCAAGGTCGAAGACTTGACGGTTTTCGAACCGTTTCTCCCTGTATTGACCAAGAAAACTGCGCAGCCCCGCCTCGCCGATCCTGTCTTTCGTAGTACGATACGCGAACTGTCTGTCAGCAAACTCGTTAACTAGAGTATCATACTCACTCATGAGGCCAGTTGACAGTTTCCTAACATTCCAAATCAACAGAACCCACCCACCGGGTTCCAAGATCCTCAAGAACTCAAACTTGGCTTTGATTGGGTCGAACCAGTGAAATGCTTGGCCGGCTGTGATGAAATCGACGCTTGCTGAGGGTAGTGTAGTATTCTCAGCCGTTGCATCTATGCTCTTGAAATTTGAATGATTCCTGAGGAGTTCTTCCGCCGTGCTCCTCATTTCCCGGTTGGGTTCAATTGCGAAGACAGTGTATCCACGTTTTACGAAGAGTTCTGATAGAATCCCAGTCCCCGACCCAACATCGGCAATGATCGATCCTCCAACTAACCCGAGTTCCTGTTCCACGAACCGGTGAAGAGCTTCTGGGTACCGTGGACGATATTTCCAATAGTACACCGCTCGTTTCGAAAACCTAACTCTCGGGTCCTCTTCATGCAAGCTTCGGCACCGCTTGCTGAGCTCATAAGATTTTGAGCTGGTTACCGGTAGGATATTTGACGATCAATATCATGTGACTATTCTAGCCCCACGGCATCTCTTGAGGCGGAAAGGACGACTTAGTGCCTTATTGCAATATTGCAGCACTAACCATGATCCGGGGTGCTGCACATGGATGACGCGTTCAAAGACACTGAAGGAGTTTAGGATATCCTAATCGCATTCAGACTTTACTGTGGCGAGACAATAATTCTGTTTAGCATTGTAAGATTGCAAGATTGCAACATCGCAACACGGCTGTAGGCCATTACGCTCTCAACGTGCCCTAGAAGCTCGTAATCACGCTTGACAACCGTAATGGATGATCGAGGTAATCATCATTACACGAGTAATCGTAACCATGGCTGAGATTGCTCTGAAACGTTAATGTCTCGGTATCCGAACATTGATATACTAGGTACCGAGCAGCAGACGGTCTAGAAGGACCATGAAGAGGGAACGGTTGAATCGGTATGCGTTTGCTTTGATCCTCCTTTTGGCCTCGCTTGTCTCCCTCACGCCAGCACGCGCCGACCAGGGTCAACCTCAACCTGGAGCTGTCGTTCTGCATTTAACTGGTCAAGCAACGGCGATGAATACCACCGCCGGCTCACTAGGCTCGGCGGTACTCCATTTGGTTGGCGGAGGCCTTAGCGACGGACAAGGCGGACTGATGATTCAGAACCTGACTGGGGACCTGCAAATCGGTTCTTTGAACTATTCAATCTTTGCTGGGGACGGCAAGACAGACACGCTAGGTAACTTCATGATGTTAGGTGAATCGAGCTCGGGAGAGCTTGTTCTGGAGGGCATAGTTCAACACAATAGCACTGTGACTACCGACGCTACACTGAGCAGGCTCTCATCACTCGCATACCTAGCTCTTTCAGGGAGCATGATGCTGACTAATCTGGGGAGCGGCTCAGTAGTGAGCGGGGAGTTGAACCAGAACGTTACAAGCACGCTCGAAAACATGAGGAGCGTTAATCCGACTGCGAACTCCACGAGTCTAACGCAATTCGAATTTTCTTCATCGGTCGCTAATTTCACCACGCAAACCCAAACCACGGAAAACGCAACGCTGAGTACATCTAACAGCACCAGCTTCGGCCAAGCGGCCCCATCAGCTACATTGCCTCAACAGAACTACACCACAATGACTGCAACACAACTGAATAATCACACTATCACCGTCTATGTGTCCAACGCGGTAGCTAACAGCACCATTACTCAAACCACAACTACGACAGTTGCAGACACAACAGTCACCCAGGTCATTTCCATTACAG
>DATKOK010000054.1:0-20227 GCA_035524675.1 Candidatus Methylomirabilota bacterium
GCCACATTTCGGGCACTTCAAGGGTTTGCTTCCATGACCTGCGTCTTGACAATTTGGGCAAGTCCACGTGTCGTGTTTTACCCTGCAGGGTGTTTCTAGGTGATCGGCGTCGACATCGAAAACTATGTCAGCTCCCAGCCAACCTTTCCGTGCCATATCTGCTTCGGGCCGTTCATAGTATGCCGTCGAATAGTAGACGTCGGAAGGCGTTAGAGACAACAGCGCTTCCTGGAAGGACGCCAAGTCCTCGAACGCCTTGTGTCGTATCATCATCTTTTCGCGAAACGTTAGGAATCCAAATTCTCGCGCCTTCATCGAGGATGGAGCTTGCAAGGATCCAGTGTGCTCCCGATAATACTGTAGAAAATGATCTTTCAGGAAACTGAAACGTGCAGTATCATTCATCGTTATCAGGGAGTCTTCCACCATTCTGTTGGCTAATCGGAATTATAGGATTCATAGGCCCTCACAATGATAAGCTCGCCTGATAGGGGATCCTGCATGGATACCGAGTACACTACGCTGGGGAATGTTTCGGATCTTCCTCCTGGGAGGCTCCGGAAGGTGGTCATCTCCGGAGGACTGATTCTCATCGCTAATGTCAACGGTAAACTATACGCTACACCTAATTCGTGCACGCAGAGGGGCGCCACTCAACGAAGGCGAATAAGATCATGAGATCATTATCTGCCTATGACACGGACAATTCAATATTGCTACTGGTAGGGCGATTACCCCTCCTCCTTTGAAGGGTCTGCTGGTTTTGAGGTCAAAGGATCTGACGTTCTCTTGAAGAGGGGGGATATGGCTTTCGTATCCACAGTAAGATTAGCACTACAATAGAAAACGATAAGATGACGTCCACCGCTTCGGACGGATATGTAAGGACGTACAAGGCCGTCACTCGCAGCGGATGGTCCAGTCTGACAGTTGGGCCTGACAGCATCGCTATGTCGCTTGACCACCAGCCAATCCTGATGAGCTTCACACCGAGTGGTTGAGAAGTCTGGATGTCAGATTTGAGTCGGACAGTGGAATTTGCGTCGTACCAACCGGATTCCGTAGGTTCAACAATTGGTGCCTGAACCTCCAAGTAATATTGAAGGCTATATTCCACAATTTCAATTGAAGTTTGATGAATGGTAAAGTTTCTGTTGGAGATTAGATACCGCACAGGTCCAGTATTCGCAACTTCCTCGATCGCAACCGTATGTACTGTTCCATTCAGGAAATATTCATTGGACCAAGAACCGCCTGGTACGTTCACTTTGTTGTTGTCTATGAGAACTCGTATTGTCACTGATGGAGGAAGGGTTTGGCTAACGATTGATAACCTGTAGAATCCGGTGGCGGTTCTTGCATCTGCCTTGCCAAACCCCCAGATTGCCGAACCCGTTGATGCTAGGTATCCAGTCATTTGATCTTCGCGTGCTGAGTGTCTCAAGATGTCAACTATCTGAAGTGCTGAGAGACCAGGTGAATATTGAAGCATAAGAGCGATGATGCCTGCGACGTGTGGAGCCGCCATGCTTGTGCCCGCAAGTACTCTGTGAAACCTATCCGGGTCACTGTTTGCCGCAGGTATCTGTGATGACCTGGCCGAAGCAATGAACATACCCGGGGCCACGATGTCTGGTTTGGTCCGGTTGTCGCGAGTTGGACCCAGCGAGCTAAATGGCGCGATTTGTCCGATTTGATATGCATCAGAGCCATACGTCCCACCACCGATTCCAGTCCAAGTCGCTGTCGTTACGTACGCTCCGACAGTGATAACGTTATGCGCAGTTCCCGGAATGCCGATGGTCTCGTTTGGGTCAATTAGATATCCGTTTCCAGGAAGGAAGATTGCTGGCGGAAAAGAGCATGAGACGGCATCTAACCATGAGTCCCAAATTCCATTCATCCGGATTTCCTTTGCTGCTAGCAGAATACTCCAACCCGTTGTAGGCAAAGCGGCGGGAGAGCTGATTTCGAAGTACGCTTCCCTGCCCAAATTTGTTGACGTCATGGTTACTGTGAGGTTTCCGTTGACAGTCGACGCGTTTCTCGACGTTTGGAATGGATAATTGTGACCGTCGGGTGACACTAAGGTAGCATTGATCTCATCTTGGGAAGAATGCCACACATCAATCTGGAGGTCGCTCGTCTGCGACTTCACCATAATATTCACAGTAACCACCTTTTGATCTCTAACTTGACCATGAGCGTGAATTTGGTCCCGGGCCTGGTTCCCAGCTGCAACTACGACGGGTGTACCGTCCTCCACGATCGCATCTAGAGCCTGCTCCAAGACATCGCTGCCGTCATGTCCGCCAATGTTCCCACCCAAGCTCAGGCTGATAACTGCCCTTCTACCGAGCTGGTGTGCCTTCTTCACAATGTAGTTAATTCCGTCAAGAATGTGTGCATCGTCAAAAGTCCAACTGCTTCCGCCACAAATCGGATACCCGCTCTTGACAAATATGATGTCCGCACCTGGTGCGACGCCTGTATAGTTTCCAGTTGCTTGGCCAGAGCTGGCCGCGATGCCTGCGACGTGGGTGCCATGACCAAACGTGTCGACTTCGGGGCATGCCCCGGTTTGAATACTTAATGAATTGCATTCAAACCCATAACCATAACCGGTAGGCGATTGTCCTGAAATCGTCTGGTCCCAGACATAGAGGATTTTGGTAGTCCCGTTTGGGAACTTGAAGTCAGGATGATCGACGTCTATGCCAGTATCGACGAAACCTATTACCACGCCGGCACCAGTCACGTTTTGTCCATAAGAATCTCTCAAAAGGTTCCATACGGTCTGTGCTCCAAGATCGCGAAGGCTATTGTCAAGCATCACATGAAGAAGATGCGGGCTTTCCTCTCTTGTGACAAACGGGAGCTCTTGCGCCTTGAGGAGCGCAATCAAGTTACCCCTGAGGACCGCGACTGGCCCTGATACTGATGATACTGTTCCTAGGCTCCTCAACATTAGGATTTCGTCTTGAGTGAAATCATGAGTAGAAAGTAGAAGCGCTGTGTGAATTTCGTTCGTGAGCGGGATTGTATGGGGTCGTACTGAGGCAGAGTATGAATAAACCGAAATCAGAAGTATGGCCAATAGGACTATGGCCAGTCCTGCTGGTCTATTTGTTACCTGTCCCACGCCTGCCTGTCTTAACATAGAACCCTCTGGCCTTCTTGCGATAGTACGAAAGAGGATGCCTCACTGTAGCGCATAGGTCGTCAGGGTTCACGCAAATTCCATGTGTCTGCATCGTACCACAATTCGGAGGAGTGTATTTTTGTCTTGATCCCCTCTTTCCCGCGATGTGCTCCACCTGGTAGCGAGCGATTCTCTCATCGAAGTCAGTGAAGGCTTTGAACATGCTCAGAAGGTCCTCCTCAGATGTTCCGATTCTAAGCAAGAAGGCAGCCATGGCAAATCGTCCCATATGAGAGATATGTTTTGATGTCTGGAGCAGACTCAGTAGATTTTTCATACATGGGGGTATGGCATCGGTTACTACGGCGCGCGGCATATCTTCGGCGGATAACGCTTGCGCTCTAGCAATTACAACTGACCTTAGACTAGAAATGTGCTTCTCAAGTCTTTCTGGGAGAGTGATGTTAGTTTCGGAGGTTTTCTCGAGGACTCTTGCTTGCACCTCCTCTTCGAGTAACCTGGCGAAATCGTCTCTGGGGAGGAATACGTATCCTTGCGATAGAACCCTGTTCACTAGTTTCCACTTGAGGTCATGAATCTTCGCCGAGTTTCTAACATAATCGGTGAAGTGGACGGCAAGCTCGAAATGGGTCCCGCCGATATCTTTCTCCAACGAATGCGCGTCCCACTTGAAACTTCCAGTGCCGATTTGAAGCAACTTGTCAGGCGGTTCCATTCTTAGCAGCTGTGATGCGCGCTTGGCTTCAGCTAACGCGAACCGTCGGCGTGATCTGTCGTCACCTATCGAGCTGATGATCATTAGGGCAGTCGGATAGGCTAGGATATCCACGTCTTCCTGAGTCAATTCAGCTGAGATTTTTCCAGAGAATACTGCTTGTTTAACACGATCTTTGGCGCGTTCTAGGATAGGGAGAAGTTCGGGGGTAGAGAGTTCAACGGGGTTAATGTTACGTGACTTGATATATGCTGACGCTTCTGCAGTGAACGGATATTTGGCGTAGTCAAGTTTTGTTAGGAGTGATTGCAAACTATCGTATCACTTGCCGCTCCAGAGTTGACGTTTCATTCGGCCTCAATTCTGGGAGCAAGGTAGTACAGCAGTTTACCCTGCTGTGGCATTTCATACTCTAACTTGACAGGCATATTGCTGGAAAATTCGAGTGTAACGAGTTCTGCGGCCGATGATCCGGCTTTCGAGATCTCAGCGAGGTAATTCAGGTTGAATGTGGCCTTACAAGGTTCCTTAACATCCAACTCGAGCAGGACGTCGCTCCCTTTCTCTAATTCAATCTTCGCGCCGCTTAACTCAGTAACCGCCTCAGCGATAAACCGTTCTTGAGTCGTTTCGAACCGAACGTTGTCGCTAACCGTTTGAATTTGATCAATTATGTCTTTGAAGCTTGAACTAATCATCTTGAGTTTTGTATTGAATGCTATCTTGGGCGTCGGGACTTCTTCGTCGCCGGGGTCTAGAGTTGGAAGTGTGAACGTCGTCTTCCATTTGCCTTTAATTACCATGTTCAACTTGCGAGTATTCTCATCATAAGACATTTCGAGCGCTTCTTGTCCTGCCCCGCGCAACTTCTTCACGATGTCGCCTATATTCAGCCTGATCTTAGTTGGCTGGAGACAGGTATACTCCTGAAATGCGGACTTGTTACATTCGAAATCGACCATTGCAACATGCGAGGGATCCATTGATCTCAACTTGATTCCCTCAGGGGCAGCGTTGAAATCTGCTTCTTCTATGAGGGTTGAAATGGCGGCGAGTTGATTTCGCCATTGTCTTGCGTCTCCAATTGTTGCTTTAAACAACTATTTCACCGATACGACTGGCTAGATGGAATAATACTATACGTACTTTAATTGAGCGGTGGTCTAAGAGTTCTCTCGCCAGGTTGTTCCACAACTAGTGCATCTGAAAAATTGTGTGGAGGATTCATCTGCTCCCCGTGTTTGCACGAGCCAGTAGAAGGCTTCTCTGTGCCCACACTTGGGGCAGTCCACTTTTGTCTTGGGAAGAGTTCTAATCTTCTGCTCTTCTTTGCCGATTACGACTACATTCTCCTTTTGCTGCTCCAGCTTCTGAACGTTACGATCTGAGCGTTTAGTCTCGTAACCGCACTTTGGGCAGCTTAGCACGACTGATTTAGATTTCTGTGTTGGAAGAAGAGCTAAACCACACTTCGGGCAAAATTGCACTTCTAATAACGACCGGCTAGCCCCTTCAGTGTGAGTTCGATTTAAGCGTTGCTTGGTTGCGGGTATTTACTTCAGAGCACGTGCGACCAGCTCAGCCAATATTACTGCTTCCGGGATTGACTCGTCTTTGGTGCAGCCGAGAGAAAACAGGGCACTTGCACGTTGGGGGCTGTAGCCATTAATCCATAACATGATTTTTTTCTTCCTTCTTTGGATTTTCACATATTCGTTTGTGGATATCTTGACTGATCGTTTTCTTATTATCGCGAAAACTGGGAAGTTGATTAGTTCTGATAGCCTTCTATAGTCTTGGTACTTGTGCTCGAGTACGTCCTCACTTGAGAAGATTGCCGCCTGAATTTGCGAGTATTGTTTAGTATCTTGAAGGGCGGCAGCTAACCCTTGCACATACCCTTTCTTCGATCTGGGCGGAAGATAGGTTACAATGGCATCCAGCCACAGGCTGCCTCTGAAGATCGCTCCTATGATTGGCTTGAAGCGGGCCCTTCGTGGGGAACTTAATCCTAGTATTCTTGTCTCTTTCTTGAGCAAGCCTTTCCGAACCTGCTAGGAAGCGATCATGCGTTCCACAGCCGTCTTCAACAATTCTCCGACGCCGTCAGCAAGGTCGTCGTGTTGCGCGATGATCTTGACGCTCTCACTTATCGTCAACAGCCCTTTACGAAATGATTCAATCAGTAACGCCTCAGATGCGTTCGCAAAATCCTTCCGGGTTTGTCTTGCACCAAGATAGCTTCGCAGTCCAGCCGCTTTGAAGGCGCGGGAAAGGATTCGATCACTCACCTTCACTCCCCGCGGTTCCCCGCTGATTTGAGTTAATGCCATTGAGTAGACTAGGTTGACGTACGCGTCCCCTAAACTCGCTAGTTTTCGATCCTGCATAATTGAGCTGATTGCCGAAGGGTCCATTAGGTTGGGCCGACAGCTCGTTCGAATTTCTCGCTAAATTCCTTATTCAGGTCCTTTATGTTTGCTAGCGCAGATAGCATTGCCTTTTCAGGAGAAGCATCCCGCTTTGTTCTCACGTGCACTATGCTCGATCTAATGAGCGGGTGGGGTTGGTCGTATCCCGCAATCTCCACATTCTTATCCTGCAGGAGAATGTTCTGGAGAAGGTTGCAGAACGTGTGATCTTCTCCGACTATCTCGATCCTCAGCTCATTCTTGGACTTTTGCAGAACTTTAACTTGCATCAATATCACTCTCTATGCTGTCTTCCCGTAATCTTCGGCTAGTCGTCTTCTCTCAATGTTGCCGCAGGAGGCGCACTGAAGTTTTCTCGTTTCAAAGTCAAGAACTCCACCGCACTTGGAGCAGTACGCCCTGACCACTCCTAACCCCCGTCCGGCAGTTGTTAATTGAGGTATCCGATTTGTCATATCGATGACCCGTGCTCTTAGGATATCTCCAGCCTTACAAACATCGGACATATTTCTTTCGTAACGTGGGCTCGATGACGAAATGTGTAAGAGCGCCGTAAACGGATTCTGTAGGACTTTGCCATCTATCTTCCAAATATTCACAGTTGCCATCTTCTCCTGGGTGTGAATGACAGCGGCTGTAACCGTGCTCCCCTCTTTAGGAAGTTCAGGTACGCGAGTGGTTGGAGTTACTGTAACCCGCTTATTCTTATTATCAATCTTGGCTGTTCCCGTAAAGTGAGCGTAAATTGTTCCCTCGTCTTCGTATGTGCCGACTCCGGGGAGAAACTCCTCTACGACTCCTAACCTGTCGCCGGGAAGCACAGGGTGACTTACTTCACGTGGTACTTTGCTCAATTCCTTCTCACCGCGTTACAATCGAGATTATTCTCGACGAGATCGACCGGTTACATTGCGTCGACGTATATAAGGGCAGATCTCAGCCACGAACTATCCTCAGGACGTCGACAACTACGACATGCCTTCGTTTGTGGTGAAAATTGTACTGGTGGGGTATCAGCATCTTTGTCGTCATGAGTATTTCGGACTCGGCTCCAGCATCCTTCAACCATCGAGAGATGAATGAGTGAGTGGTCGACTTGTGGATACTATAGATCACTTTGCCAACTTTCAGAGCGACACGAAGAAACCTGATATCTGCATGTTCTCGTTTTGTGCCGAAGGGGGGGTTCATTATGACGGTGTCGAACGGATCTTGTACACTCTCGATGTCACCGACTACCCAATCGACTTTCAGTTGCATTCGTTTGCTGTCTGAGAGTGCCGACTGTACTGTCGCGGCATCTACGTCGATCCCGACCACTTGTTCCGCTCCAAGAATAGCTGCTCCGATTGCAAGCCTGCCCGTTCCAGTTCCAAGGTCGAGTACGGACTTGCCTCTAATGTCTTCGTAAGTGTAGCATGCGCTGAATAATATGTCAGCTGCGATGTCTGCGGGCGTTGTATACTGCTCTAGGTGGACTTTTGGGTTAGGGTGTGGAGCAATCGCTTGAAGTGCGATTTCGAGGTCGCGCTTGCGCACAGATATCTTAAGCGAACTCACAGTTGCTGAGACTTCCAGTATTTGTCAGTGCCAGTTCTCGAGTGTCATTCCTCTGGTGTAGTCTTCCCAGCTCTTCTTTCCTAACGCTATCATCAATTCTTCTGGGTTCAGTATAGGTTTCGTATAACGGTCCTGATCATCGGTGCTGATTCGCGGACAGGATATCTCAACATATGCTTCCAAATCGGTGAACGAATCTAGTGCTTCGGGAATCACTTCTGTGGCGCAAATCAGCTGAGGGTCAAAGTGGTTCTCCTTGAGTAGTTGTTTGAGGCGGCGAGCGAGCGAGATGTTCATCTGGCTGCTTTTTAGTCCTATAATGATGCCAATCTTCTTTGCGGTTTTGAATTTACTGATGATGGCCCATCTTTTCATTAACAGTCGGCGACATTCCTCGGTCATGTCTTTGGCGGTCCCTTGGAACGGATCTACTACTATTGTTCGTTTTCCTGTTGCCAGAGGTATCCCTAACGCGTGAAAATCGCCCCCGCTGAGAATGACTATTGCGTCGACCTTCTCAGCCATGGCTCTAACACTTCCATAATCGCAGCCCAACACTTGCCCGGGATACTTTAGCCAGCCCGATGGGCGACCGATTAGAACCTGCTTTCCGTGTTCCTCGAGAATTCGTCGTGCTTGTTCAATCTTATGAATATGTTGGATATTCGACGCCAAGCCAACAATTCTTTCTCGGGTTAACATTTTTAATGCTTGAATCATGGGTTGCTCTATTAGAGCATCTGATCGTGCCTCCACGTACATGACGTCCTCTTCTGAGAACTCGCCTGGAATCTCCGCATGGCCTATGTGGACTAGCAGTTCTGCTCCAATCAGTCGCTTAGCATATAATGACAAATCGCAGGCACCATAACACGGATCTCCTGCCAAGAAGACCTCTGCATCTGTCTTCCTTTCGATTAGTTGTGCTAACTCGAACCCCAGAGGCTTTAGTCCTTCAGGCATTTGAAGTAGGATTCGTTTCAGTCCGCGCCGTACTATCTCTTCGAGTATCTTGTCCTCTTCGATGTCGTACATAGTCAACGGATCTTAGGGTTGGTCGGATCGAATTAACCGTTCTCTATCGAATAAATGGGCAGGTGGATTCTAGGCTGCTTCGGCGGCCAGAGGGGCTTCCAATTTCTCCTGTGCGATGACGCAGGCGACGGAGAGCTTTGTCGATCCTACCTGAAGTGCCTTCTTGGCATGGTCAACTGCGTTGCTGTTTACGTATATGTCTAAGATAGACTGACCTCCTTTGATGCGCGCGGCGCGTCCGCTGGGTTTGCCAAACGATCTTCTCATTCCTTCCTGTAGCCTGTCTGCGCCAGCAGTGGCGATCATGCGATTTTCTCTGAGTACTACGTGAGGGTAGACTCTAAGATGTATCTTGTATCCTGTCTCGCCTAGTGAATCGAACAGTACTTTGTTGGCCGCAACCCGTGCGGCCTCTAGAGCGTTGTGTCTTATCTGGATGGGTGATTGTGCAATAAGTGAAAACTTGTACTCAAAGTGACTCTTCGTGTCTCCCATCATGAACTTAGATATCTTGGAAGGGGGAGACCCGTGGATGTATTTTCCCCTGGTATAGGCTTGACCTTTTGTGGTTCGGTAATTTCTGCCTCGCATGTCTATGTTCTTCCCGAGAGTTCATCGTGAATAGGATGAGAGTTACTTAAGTTTACATTTTGTCGATTTTCCGTGAAATTCGTAATAGCTCAGTGGATTAATTGAAGATTGAATTACTTGAGCTTTGATGCGGTCTTCCTGAACACGCCGATAAGGAGTGAAGCTTCTCTCCTTGAGAGAAAGGAGCGTGAAACAACGTTTCGGAATGCGCGAATAGCGATTTTGCGCTTATGCACGTGTGTACCTGATCGGTTAACTAACAGTTCAAACTGTTCGAGCAGTTTCTGCCGGGCAATACTCGTCGCTAGGGGCAACTCTCTTCCGCGTCGTTCCTGCTGAAAAAGTTCGTAGAGGGTAATTGATACTGCGATAGAAAGGTTCAGCACGTTATAAGCCCGGTTTGCGGGGATCGTAACCAGTAAGTCGCAATCCTCAATCTCATGATTTGTGAGGCCAGAGCTTTCTCGGCCGAAAATTAATGCAACATTTCCCCGCGTTGCACTTAGTGCAGATGCAAGTTCCCTAGGGGTTATGGATGTACGAGCAATGTTAGATGTACTTTGCGCGGTGACTGAACTCGTGCCCACCACTGTGTCAATTCCGCTTAATGCCTTGTCCAGTCGACTCACGATCTTCGCTGATGACAGAACGTCGAACCCATGCATGGCGAGCGCCCTTGCCTGATTGTCAATCGGGGTCTTTGGGTTGATGATCCAAAGGTCATTTTGGCCGAAGTTCTTCATAGAGCGAGCGACTGATCCTATGTTGCCCGCGTTCTCGGGTTCCAGGAGTATCACCCTAACTTTCATTCATACCTCTTCCCGAAGCGTCCGTGCAATCTCGTTAGCTAGCTCAACCAACTCTGTGGGGTTCATCTGAAAGACTCGTTTTTCGGGAACTTTGATTTGGGAGAGGATTGAGTTAGATCCATGAGGATACCTGCTCTCGATATATTTCTTTAGAACCTTGTTCAATCTTCTCCGACGCTGTGTAAAGAGTGATCGCACGAGATCTTCCAAGAGTGCGGGGTTCCCGATTTTTTGTATGAGATCGTTTCTGGGCTTGATTGTGACAAGTGCTGAATCTACTCTAGGTGACGGATAGAATGCTGATCGTGGAACTTTCATGACAATCTCTGCATCCGCATGAACTTGGAGGGCTACTGTCAATCTGCCATATTCCCGCGAGCCGCTCTTTGCGGTCAGCCTCTTGACGAATTCATCTTGAAACAACAATACGGAAGTATTGAATCGGTTTCTTGTGATGAACAGTACGAGGTTTGAGGAAATATTGTAGGGTGGACTCGATACCAGTTTTGTGCATCCAGCCTTTCCAACCGTAAGTGCGTCTCCTTGGATTATCTCTAGATTGCGAACGGTCGAGAAGTGCTGCTTAAGGTACTTGACTAGAGTACGATCTTTCTCCACTGCGACGACTCTGCCGGCGTGCTTCACGAGTTCCTCTGTGAGGAATCCAAGTCCTGGACCTACTTCTAGAAGTTCATCCTCACCTGATAGCCTAGCTGTGGTGATCATTGCGTCGCGAACTCGTTTATCAATCAGGAAGTGCTGCCCAAATCGTTTCAATGGTGGGATGCCAAGGTGACCGAGCTCTCGCTTTATCCACGACAATCTCATTCACCGTGATAGGTCGGTTGAGAAGAATGATTGTATGTTAGTCTGACCAGACGGTCTCGAAAGCCCAGTTACCTTCACACCGATTCTGCGCAAAATGGCCTGCGGTGTGGATTCGAGAAATTCCTTAAGCAGCTGCTGAGCGCACTCGTCAATAGTTTGCACATCTATAGCGGAGGATTCTATAGTCCTGCTTCTGGAGTGGATGGCCAAATTGCTCAGAATTGCAATTATCGAAACTGACTTGCAGCTTATTTGCTCATCTTGAAGCTTCTCTACCAGGGATTGAGTGAGTTCACTTAGAATTGGCCGGATAGAATCGAGATCTCGAGTATTTTCTTTCAGAGTACCGATTCGACTAATCTGTGTTGGCATTTCCTTTTCCTGCACGGGCTCGTTATCCTCTCCTCGAGCGGCCAAGTAGAGATATGTTCCTAGACTTCTACCAAACATCTCTTGGAGTGCGATAGGGTTTATTCGGGATAAATCGTCGATTGTTCTCACATTGAATGCATTCAGCTTTTCTTCCACCTTCTTTCCTACGCCGGGGATTCTGTTGACTTCTTGACTATGCAGAAAACTATGAACCTCGTCGGGTCTAACAATGGTCAGGCCGTCAGGTTTCGTATGATCGGACGCGAGCTTAGCAAGTAATTTGTTTGGGGCAATTCCGACTGAACACGTAATTTGTTCCTTCCGCAGAATTGTTTCTTTGATCTTCCGTCCCATCATCTCGGCGATGGCATAGTCTACCTTGCTGCTTTCTGACACATCCAAGTACGCTTCGTCTATGCTCACCTTTTCGAAGAGATCGCCATAATCGCGCAGGATACCCATTATTCTTTCAGACACCGCGTCATACAGCGAGCGATTCATAGGCAGAAATATCGCTTCGGTGGAGGCAAGCAGTCTCTTTGCGGTCACGATTGTTGTTGCGCCTTTTACACCGTATTTTCTTGCTTCATAATTGCTTGTACTAACTACTCCGCTGTCCGAAGTTCTACCTGAATAGACGCATACGACGACCGGTTTTCCTCTTATCGACGGATTTGCGTTTTCTTCGCATTGGGCGTAGAAGTAATCAAGATCCACGTGAATAATCAGGCGTTGTGCCAATCTTCATTAGCCTACCAAGTAGGCTTCTATATCGACCTAGAGAAGATGCGGTACTTCTCTCCTCCGCCAAGCTCGTCAAGAATTCTCTTAGCAATCACCTTGACGGGGTCGCCGATGCTCGTTCGGTTCTCAAGATCTTTGAAACTGCCGAAAGGCTTCTTTTCGCGGGCATTGATGATCTGCCACATCGATTTCTTTCCGATTCCGGGAAGCAGTTCCAACGCATGCATGCGGGGAGTAATCGCTTGAGAGTTATTGAAGAACATTACAAAACGTTGCTCTTGGTTGAGGATGAGTTTCTCAAGGACCGGCAGTAGTTCTGCTTTTGCATTCGCCGTCAGATCAGAATATCCAATGCGGCCAATGATGCGATTGATCTTCTCACGTCTTTCCTTACCTATGTATACGCGCTCGTGCAGAGTTGCGGGAGCTCCGGCGCGAACTTCTGCCTCCAGGAGAGTGAAGTAGCTCTCACCAATCACCTGAACCGTTGGAAGCGCTAGGTGTCTAGGCTTATCTGCAGACGTTCTTCCATGTTGCAGGTAGTCAAGAACATAGGCATATTCTTCGTATAGTCGAGGAGGAATGAAACCAGAGCTCTGTCTATAGGTTGGTCCCGTTTCAGCTGAACCTTCTCTGTTTTGACTCATTGTGTTCATCTCCTAGAAATTGTGCGGAGGCTCACACTCTTAGTCGGGGTAAGTCCGTCCATGCGATTTCGGGTCATCGCGCATGGAAGATAGCAAGGTAGAGAGCATCCTCTAGAATGGTTTGATTTGCGGAGAGAAAAGTCTTCCTATACGCTATTCGGTTTTAGTCTTCTCTGTAGGCGTTGACGAGTTTGAGTACGTCTTCAAGTTGTGCTGCGCTTATAATTCTCCCCTTTACAGTGAGAATTGTCCGGAGTTCTTCGATATAGCGCGGCATTGAATTGGCGATCTGGATTGAGTCTTTTCTATCCAGTTGATGTTTCTCGGTAAGCTCGCGTACTAATTTTTCCGCCTTCGCTGGAGGAATCTTAGAGAACTTAGAAGCATAATCCAATGTTCGTCTTTGGAATTCTCCGAGCTCATCCTCCTTGACCTTCTCCAGTGTTCTCTTTGCCTCGGGCGTAGTCGTGGTCCTCGAATCTATGATCTTCCTCGGCAAATTACTCAACTCATCGAGCTGGCGTGATGTGTTCGGGTCTGGCGATGATCTGTTTGGTTTGTTTTCCTAACTCTATGTGAACAACGTAAGACTTTCCCCGTTTTTCCTGGATAGTTCCACTTATCCCATGATATCGCCTGTGAGGCATCCCCTTGTGTACTGAAGCCTCCAGTAGAATAGTCACCTTGTCACCAACCTCATACGCTCTCAGAATCCTGCTTAACCCGATCTTTCCTCGCTGTCGAGGATGCTTTCGAAGCAGATCCCTCGTTCTTGAGCGGTATCCCTTTGATCGTTTCATGGGGCATGACCCGAATTTTGCTAGCAGTCTAAGGGCGGGCTAATTAACCTTCTTAGGCGTGTTCTCAGTCAGCAGTCTTTGCTCACGTCTTGATAGGAAAAGGTAGTTTTCCACCACGCCCCAGTGCGGCGCCCCGTCTCTTCATCGTTTTCATCATCTTCTTGACCATGAAGTACTGGTTGATCATTTCTTTGACATCTTTATCGGAGGTCCCGCTTCCTCTAGCTATCCTTCTAGCACGGGATGAATCGACCAGCTTAGGGTCTTCAATTTCCTTCTTAGTCATCGACTGGATTATGACTCGCCACGAATCCAATTTGTGTTCGGCTGTCTCCATCGCATCGTCAGGAACGTTGATACCGCCCGGTACCATGCCCATCAGTTTCTTCAGGGGGCCCATCTTGCGAACTGCTACCATTTGATCGTACATGTCTTTGAGCGTGAATTTTCCTTCAAGAAAGGCACGTGCCTTCTTCTGAGGAACAACAATTTCGGCCTCTCTAACCCTCTCGACAAGTGCCTTGAGATCTCCAAGGCCTAGTAGCCTGCCGACGAAATTTGAGGGAATGAATTGCTCTAAGTCATCGATCTTTTCGCCGGTTCCGATGAATTTTATCTTCGCATGTGTTGCCGCAACCGCCGAGAGCGCGCCTCCGCCCTTTGCGGTGCCGTCGAGTTTCGTTACAAGGATTGAGCCTAGCGTAGTTGTCTCATTGAAGGCTGTGGCTTGAGACATTGCTGCCTGACCGATAGAGGCGTCGATTGCTAAGATAATCTCATTTGGCTGTACTTGCCTAGCTAACTCTTTCATCTCGGCCATAAGCGATCCTTCGTCTTTGTGTCGGCCCGCTGTGTCCACGATTATCAAATCCTGTTTCTGAGTTGTGAACTGCTGCATGCCCTTCTTCACAATCGACAGGACGTTGGATGAACCAGGTTCCCCGTAGACTGGAACGTTTACCCGTTGCGCAAGTTGTTGTAACTGGTCTAGAGCTCCTGGTCTGTAAATGTCCGCGCAAATAATCGCTGGCCGCATGCCTCGCTTCTGATAGAACCTGGCCAGTTTGACGGACGCAGTGGTTTTTCCCGTTCCCTGTATTCCAACCAGCATTATTACGTGGCTTTTCCCTGGTTCTATCACAAGTTTGGGTGGTTCTTCTCCTAAGAAGCGTGTGAGTTCCTCATAGAGGACCTTGATTACGTGTTCTCTTCTGGAGATGCCTGGAGGTAATTTTTCCTCCAAAGATCTTGTCTCTACTGCCTGCGAGATCTGGAGGACAAGATTGACGTTAACGTCGGATTGAAGTAGTGCTCGCTGTAGATCTCGCACAAGTTCCTTAACGGCCTTCTCATCCACAACGGCGAGGCGAAGGAGCTTCTTCATTGCTTCGCTAAGTGATTTCCCGAGACCCTCGAGACTACTCATGTCTCATGCTCCTCCACTGGTTTCACTTCACTTGTTGCGACGAACCTTTTAATTAGTTGGTAATCTTGCTTTCAGGTTGGCACGGTGGATGCTTGTGTCAACGAGGCTGTCGGGAGATGACGGCTTCCGAATATTGGAAACTGCCGAGATTCCTTCGGATTTGGTATTGATCAACGGGCTTCCTGACGTAGGGCTCGTTGGGCTACTAGCAGCGTCACACATCGTTCGGAGTTTGCGACTTGAGGAAGTAGGCGCTATTGCTTCAAACTTGCTCCCGCCGATGATTGTGTTGCACGACGGAGTCCCGAAGCTCCCTGTTCGAATCTTCGCTAATAGTTCAATTGCTGTACTTCTCTCCGAAACAGCCATTCCCGGTTCACTCCTTCGAGCGTTAGCAGACGGTGTTGTGGAGTGGTCAAAGAGGAAGAAGATGCAACTCATGCTATCGCTTGGCGGCATGGCCGTGGCGAATCGCCAAGATATCGATGTTCCAAAGGTGTTCGCGGCTCTCTCGCGGAAGGATCTTGAAGGACGCCTGCAAGGTGCAGCAGAGGTCCTAGAGGAGGGTTACATCGTTGGGGCTTACGGATTATTACTGCGAAGATGTGCGGAGGAATCGATCCCTGCCATTGCTCTTCTAACGCAATCGTACTATGATTATCCTGACCCTCAGGCAGCTGCTTCATCATTAAATGCAGTTAACAAGATTTTGAACTTGAAGATCGATGTTGAGGAATTGTTAAGGAAGGGAGAAGAAATCAGGCTTCGGAGTAAGGATATGATGCACCGTACCCACGAGGAGATGCAACGCATGAACAAGTCTCACGAGTATGATCTACCACCACTCTACGGGTGATTTGACATTGAGTTCGGAAACCAAACAGGGATCTGGGATACACGCGTCTGGCTGGAATGTTGCCGCCGCATGCATAGAACCGCTCTATAACATGTTCATGACTGCCAATGAAGTCGTCATTACCATCGACCTTCCTTTTGTTACCGCCAAGAAGATACGGCTCCGACATCTATCGGCTGATGCGATTGAGATTTATGCCGAGACTTCTAAGAAGATATCCTTCAAGGACCTTGGAGTCAAGCATAGACATGGAGAGTTTACGTGTTATCATGCAAGAATCAAAGTTCCAACGCCGATCAAGAAGAAAATGACTTCGAAGTTGAAGCGTGGCGTGCTAGAAGTCCACATTGACCGATTAGGTTAGTAGCGTCACCTTCGAGAGTTCTCAAGAGCAGCCAGAGTGATAATTGGGAACAGGACCAAAGCGTCACCAACTAAGGTGACTAGGCTATCGCGACTCTTGATCTTTCCCCAGCTAATCGCTTCCTCTAGTGGGGCTCCGCTCGCTCCCCCGCCTTCGGGGCGATCTAGAGTTAGCTGGATTGCAGCGTCAACTCCTCCTCTGTAGGAATTTGCAATGAGCACGTGATGCTTCGGCATTCCTCCCCCCAGGACTATTGCCCCCACGCGTTTCGATTCGTAACTCATATTCACGAGCCTAGAGAAGTCCTTGAAGGGGTTAATGAAAAGCGGATTCAACTGGCTATACGTCCACAAATCTAGTCCAAGCATCGAGTCAAAGATGCCCGGACAGAAGATTGGCGTACGCTTCTCTGAGGATACCGAGAGCAGAGATCTCTTGTCTTTGAGTTGACTACCGAAATGCCATAGAAGTTCAAAGGTTGCGATATTTCGCCTCTCTTCAAGAGGAATGCGATCAAGCATCTGTCGCGTGGATCTTTCTAAGTGTTCAATCGCCTTCTGTTTCACGAGCAGATCGTAGATTCTTGACAAGCCCCTTTTTCTTAGGCTCACATCATTGTCCGTCTCGGATCCGACGATATGCCTATGCCCCAAGCCTTCAAGCATGTCATGGGTAACGTTTGCTCCGGTCGTAACGATCGCGTTAATCAGGTTCTTCTCCACGAGATCGACGAGAACGGTCCGCAAACCACCTGGAACAATTGGACCGGCGATCGATAGCATCTTGCAGCACTGTTGATCACTAAACATCTGGCTCAGAATCTTTACCGCCTTGCCGAATCTGCCGGGCCCAAGAACCTTCACCGCCTCCATCTGCTTCGCTAGAGCAGAAACCGACATGCCTCGTTTGATCTTGATAGGTGACACGAAGGACAAGTTTACGGCCCTCGCTTCGGCCAGTTCCTTGTACTAGCCCTTAGTACGCATGATCTTATTCAGCCCGAGCATTTGCCAGTATTCCACTTCAACCCCAGGAGCCAATTTGGCCTTGATCTCCTCTTCCTCGGGCATAGGTGTCTCGAAAGTCTCGTAACTCTCCATATCCATCAATTGAACGTTCGTTCCAACGAGCGCCAGTACTTGCCCGGTCTTCTTCTCAATCATTGGCACGTCTATGCGAGCGTCCACAGGGCTAATCACGTTCTTCTTGGACCCGGTCGTCACACTAATCGCGACGATTCGAGCCTTCGCAGCCCCATGTTTACCCGGCTTGGACTTCTCGTACTCGACGATCCTACATGGTTCCCCATCTACAATTATGTATTGTCCGATCTTTACCGAACCGACATCAACCGGTTTGCTCAGATTCCTCGCCTGTAAGCCGTGCTTCGGCAAGTAACGCCCGTGATTCGTCTAAAAAGGTTGTCCGCGATTAGCAATTTCGTATCGTATCGGTCCGGTGGATTACTTAATTATCCTTTGTAACAGTCACTGTCTCTTGGAGAATCCGGGATGGCCTACAAGGTCGGTCTTGTATCTAGGCTCGACGATCAGCGAGCGCTCGACGTTGCCAGGTCTTTAGCTAAGCAAATGAGAAGACGAGGTATCTTAGTCGCGACGGAACTCGACCTGGCGAAACAGGGGCGGCTTGGAGGCGGCACAGACTTGTCCGAGTTGAATTCCGATCTGATTGTGACAGTTGGTGGGGACGGAACGGTCCTGAAGACCTGCATGACGATTCCCAACCCCGAAACACCCATCTTGGCGGTCAATATGGGCCGACGAGGCTACTTAACAGAAGTTGAACCTTCGAAAGCGTTCCTTGCTGTACAGCGTTTCATGAAAGGCAAATGCAGACTTGAAAAGCGAAGCAAACTCGCCGTCCTGCTGGATGGTCGTCACGTAGTGGACGCGCTTAACGAGCTAGTTGTCTCTTCAGGCAGCCCGTCCAAAATGCTTGATATTCAACTTAGCGTAGATTCAACGCTCCTCCTCGCATTCAGGGGCGACGGACTGATTGCATCAACCCCCACGGGATCGACCGCTTATTCCTTATCTGCGGGAGGGCCTGTCGTCGACTCGGACGTCGAAGCTTACGTTCTAACGTTCATCTGTCCCCTTGGATATGTGCGCCCTACCGTCCTTTCAATGAACCGTCCTCTTAACGTCAGGCTGACTAATCAAAAGTTGAAGGCGCCTGTCGTTGTGGACGGCCGATTTCAACGCGAATTGACGCAGGAAACGAGGTTGGAAATCAAGAAAGCAGAACACTACGCGATGTTCGTACGAATGAGTTCTAAACCGTCATTAGGTAGCCTCGTCAGGCTACAAGGAATGGAGCACGCTATCTAGTGAAAGTGCTTGTCCTAGATACCTCCGCATTCATAATGGGACTTGACCCTCTCGGACTCGAAGATGAGACCTACTCAGTTCCCGACGTCGCCGAAGAGCTTCGAACCCAAACAGGGCCCTCATATCGTTTGACCGTCTCATCTTCATCAGGAAAGATGAAGATCCAGTCCCCGACCGGGGAGTCGCTCCGTCAAGTAGCCAATCATGCCAAGTTACTAGGAGATCGACTCGTGCTGTCTAAGGCCGACTCTAGCGTTCTAGCGCTTGCAGTCGATTTGAAAAAGACTGGAAAGACCCCGATAATAGTCAGCGATGACTATGCTATTCAGAATGTTGCTGAAGGAATGGGAATTCGGTATCAATCCCTTTCGTCGCTCGGGATCCGACAGAAATACAAATGGACGTATTATTGTCCAGCTTGCTTCAAGCGTTACGTCACTGGGGACGTGCAGGTCTGCGGGGTATGCGGTACCAAGCTAAAGAGGAGACCCATGCGAAAAGAGGGTGCTAAGATGCGTGCACGTGCCTAGATAATTCCGTGCTTCAAAATCTACTCCGCGCATAATGGAACAGGTAGAGTTGGACGTATCCTGCCCAGAGTCCGAAACGATTGCGCAGGAATGATGCGGTTGCAGGGCGCGACATTTTCCGTCCCTTGAAGTAAAGTCTAGACACGATTCTATGGATCCATACATCCACTGGCGCTGCTCTAAGTTGACCCGCACCATACAGCAGGAAGCAATCTGCGACTTTCGGACCGACACCATGAAGTTGGAGGAGACTTTCCAATGCGTTTTCGTAACTGTCGTTGACAAGAGATTCAAGTTCCAGTTCCTTGTCTTGAATCATTCGTGAGACTGTGAGGACCGACTTGGCTCGATACCCCATCGATGTTGTCCTCTGTAATTCCCGTGCGCTTAACTGTGCGATGGCATTCGGGCCTGGAAACAGAAACCAAGATGACCCGTCTGGAAATCGCACTTTCTTCCCATACTGTTTCATGAGGAGTCGCGCGATACCGTTCCACCGTCTTGCGGAGTTGTTCTGAGACAGAATTGAACAAATAAGGCTCTCGTATAGGTTTGTGCCACGCATCAAGCGAAGTCCTCTTAGTGGACTGAAGGTTCGTGAAAGTCGCTTATCCGCAGAGAACGCTTCATAAAAAAGCCGTAAGTCATCTCTTAGTCCTAACACGTTCACCAGATGCTGTTTCAAATCTGTCTGAGAAATATCCATCGACGAGGCGGTTAAGTAGCGCACCGCAATTGTGAATTGATCGGACGTTCCATTATGCGTTACTGAATATTTCACATAGTTGCCATCGACTTTTTCGACATCAACGAAGCTTTGCCCCTCTCTGATCCACTCTGGTTCAGGCGTTTGCGCGCTCAGGACCGTCTCTTCAAGATTGAGAGGACCATTCACATCATCTACTTTGAACGTAAACTCTTTCGAGTTGTTTGGATCAGTCCGCAATGATTACCGCTCAGGCCAGATCTCTTCAGCGTGTTGCTCGATTTCGTTCCATACTTGT
>DATKOK010000055.1:0-17087 GCA_035524675.1 Candidatus Methylomirabilota bacterium
CGGCGTCGTCCAGTCGGAAGTCTATAATCCCGTCTGATGATCCTTCTAGCTGCTTATAGGCCCATTCGCTATGGACGCCCTTCATGATTCCGAAGACTAGAGTAGACTTCTTTACTGGACCAATTGGAAGTACGCGAGTAAGCATGAATTCGGTCCAAGCCTTCTCGTCGTTGAATCTGGCGAGCGTCGAGAAATTGTCTACGATTCTAAGTGATTCCGGCCACTCTGCTTCGGGATGATTCAAGTCATCTTCTGTAAGACGGAACTGTATACTTTGGTCGGCCACTTTGAGTGACTCAATACCATACTTTTCCTTCGACTTCCGCCCTAACGTGGGTGTGTACCAGTCGTAGACTCGTAACCTATCATTCGTCTCCAAGTCAGCCACATTTAGGCCAAGTCGTCTGAGTTGCATTCGGACTGCGTCACACGGTCTAGTGAACCCGTTGTACCCGACATCGCCGCCACCTTTCACCCAACCGGCGGTTATGGTGAGACTGGAGTTGTACCATTGCGACGCAGGATCAAATTCAACAAGAATGTTAGAGCCGGGTGGCGTTAGATCAGCAGTAAGGTCATCAATCAAAGGGATCTTTGGCACTGTATAACACATGACTATGGAAGTTTTTCAGGGTTTAGAGCTTTCCTGTCTGTAAGTAAACGACCGTCGGCGGTCTCGCCAGTCGGCCGTAGAGTTACATAAAAAGAGGACGAGGACCACGGTCCCTATTGGATCGTGGGTCTTCTACGGAAGCGTTAGTGATCCGTTACCGGTGTACCAGAATGGTGGGGCGTAGGTTGTATCGTAGGAATCTGACGGTTGTTGGCCTTGGTTCACAGGTGAGAGAGTATTGTACACTGCTGATTCCACGTTCTGTTTATTGACTAATAGGTTCGCAATGATTGACATGGTCAGATCGTCGACCAGGCCGCTCTGCAGCGAGATTACTCCGTTGTTGAAGATCACCGTATTGACTCCAGCTTTGAGTAGTTCTGGGGCGATTGAGGCGCCGTAGCTCGCTATGAAGATTACAAGTCTTACTCGGTTCAGGCTGCCCGCCTTAAAGTAGTGGGGTATGAAGTCCGGACTCATGCCGAGGATCCCGGCGTGGGCATTGAGCAAGCCGCTTGCGAAATCGGCTGCGTACTTCTGTTGGACCTCGTTGTTCACATGTTGACCGATGTACCAGTACACATCATGTCCTTGAGCGTAAGTGTTCGTGCGCCAGATTATGACACTGTAATTGTTCAAGTTGCTGAGTAGGAAGTCGACGTTAACTGCACCGTCCGCGAGGGAAGTAACGTTGTAACCTGTATCTTTCAGCATCTTGGTGAGCGAAGAACCGCGAGAACCGAATGGAATCGTTGCGTCAAGCGGCGAGATCACCAACGCCTGCTTCGTATCCGTGACACGCGGCGCGAGAGCATTGACTCCTATCGGGACTGAAAATGGCAAGAGCAGGAGGAGTACAATGAGTAGTTTCTTCAATTCAAACATCTCCAATTCACTCCGGCAGTCAGTCGGGAAGAAAAATATTCTACAGCTCGAGTAGAATACTACACGTAACCGATCGATGATAATTGCGCCGTTTGTGCAACTCTTCAGAAAGCGATAGTTAACGGGCGTACACACATCCAATGGAACGCACGCGGGGGAAAACTGGTGACAATTGCAATCCCCACGCGCATGTGGTCCACGTTATTGCTACGCTCCTGCCAAACCTCTCTCTCAAGGCAGCAGGGTTGTTGAACCGTATCATATAACGTGCTTTCCGACGAGTAGTCTCCCAGCAGGCGCAACCTACACGGAAATGTGTTGACGCCGCTCGCTCCCTACACGAGCTACAGTTCCCATGCTCCTGAGATGAGGGTTCGACTAATAGGTCGAGAGAATGATTCATGGGGAGATGCATTTGAACTGGCGTAGTCTGATACCCGCTGGATTACTCATAGTAGTGATGCTTGGAACTTTTGTAGTTACTCCTGCGTTTGCCACTTTCTGTCAGCTCAACAATCTTTTGTACAATTATCCAGAGGTTGTTTCGTCAGGTCAGATCGTTACCACGACAGTAACGGTGAGTGGTGTATGTGCTCCCGATGATGCTGACTTTTACTCGATCAGATCAGACCTGAACGACATGTCAGGTCTTGTCATATCTGACGTATCTGTTCCTATCGGTTACAGTCAGGGCCAGAATTGGACGATCACAGTACAGAATCAAGCTACTGCACCATTGCGTTCCGGTTCATGGCAGATCCTTTTCGCAGTTTACATTTTCGCCGCCATCGGTAGCGGATCAACCATAGATTCAGTAAGATACAAACCAGTTACCATACAAGTCGGAACATCGCAAGCAACTCAGACGATTGAGTCGACCAGCATAACCATGATTCAAACTCAAGCTTCCAACATAATCTCAACTGAAACCGCAATCTCGAGTGGTTTTCCTACTCAGTTGATTGAACCAGCTCAGTCCTCAAATGAGGCATACAGATGGTTTGCTGCGGTACTCGTACTCCTCCTACTAGTCATGGTCGTAATTGTAATCCGACAGAAGAAGAGCAGCCGTAAGAAGTAGGTGAAACGCTCACGTGAAATCGAGGTCAATTCGTGGCGAACATGAGCTGTTATGCTAAGTTACTTCGATAGGTTTTTGTCCGCATAAACTGTAAGATGCTTGGTATCAATGCGAGACTCCAGGTTTTCGCAAATCATCCTCATAGCCGTTGTATTGTTCGCAGGATTCAGCTTTGCCTCTTCGAACACTAGTCGAGTATACGGATATGGCGACACATTCTGGTTAGGACCAGGTGGGTGTTCCTACTGGTATTACTACGCATGGTACTGTCCATACTACAGTTACTCCTGGTACTACCCTTACTACTACGGATTCTCATACCCCTATTCTTACGGTTACTCGTACTACTTCCAACCAACCAGTTTCCAATTGACCGTGAACGTTAGCCCGTCGACCATACAACCCACTCTTACGGGCGCGGGCGCGTACAGTCAAGGAACATCAGCCAATTTCGCTGCTACCCAGAACATAATTCAAGTCTCCCCGAATACGCGGTACGTTTTCTCACATTGGAGCGGCGACTACACGGGTGAGGGTCTAAGTGGAACAGTAACCATGGATTCAGCCAAGACAGTCACCGCCGTCTACCAAATACAATATTCCCTGAATATCACTACGCCACCCAACGTTATTTCGATCCAAGGAGGTGGATGGTACAACGCGGGGGATTCAGCAACGCTCACCGCACCATCCCAAGTCGTGGGAGGACCAAATAGCAGGCTTAGCTTCAATGGATGGAACGTCGACGGCGTCAACGGTACAACAAACTCCACACTAATCATACTGATGAACACACCTCATACGGTCAATGCACAGTACAAACAGCAGTACTACCTAGCAGTCACAAGCGACCTTGGCTCCACGACCGGGACAGGCTGGTACGATGCGGGCACTCAAGCTGAAATTTCAGCTTCCACACCTCCAAATCCGGCTTACGGGATCAACATGGTGTTCGCCGGATGGAATGGTACCGTAAACTCGCCTTCAAGTCAGTCTACAACCGTCTTAATGGATGGACCTAAGACTGTGACTGCGATGTGGCGGTCTGATGCGACCGTGCTCTACGCGACCGGTGTAGTTGTTATTGCCATCATCAGTGTAGCTGCGTACCTTCTAGTAACCAGACGAAAAGAGCCTGCATCGTCAGCTACGAAAAATGAGGAATCTGCGGCAGAGACAGGGTAGAGAACCGTTGCCTCTGCCAAAGATCGTTGTATCAAAAGACGGACCGTATCTCGTCTCAGGAAGCGTTCCACTTTCAGTAGAAGTAATCACGCCCGATAAAGAAGGCTATTCCTGGGACTGGAAGCAGGGCAAGAAGTTCAATACAAAAACAAAGTACGCGCTTTGTCGGTGCGGACAGTCCAAGTCAAAGCCATTCTGTGACGGAACCCACACTAAAGTCAGATTCGAAGGCAGAGTAACTGCAACTCGTATTCCTTTCGCAAGGCAGGCTGAAACAATTGATGGGCCCACAATAATATTGAGTGATGCTGAAAATCTGTGTGCTTTCGCTCGGTTCTGTGATCCAGGCGGGAAGATTTGGAGCCTAGTTAAGAAAACTGATGACCCGAAAGTTCGCGAACTTGTCATTCGGGAAGCAAACCATTGTCCAGCAGGCCGACTCGTCGTTCACGATACGAAAACGAGGAAGGAGATAGAGCATCAGCTCCCCGCCTCCATCGCGATTGTGGAGGATCCACTGCTAGGCTGCAGCGGGCCGCTCTGGGTCCGCGGGGGGATAACGATTGAAACAGAAGACGGTAAACCCTACGAAGTGCGAAATCGCGTGACCCTATGCCGCTGTGGATCTTCGAGCAACATGCCCTTTTGTAACGGCAGCCACGCCAGTATCAAGTTTCAGGACGGACTCCTAGGTAAATAGGGCCTAAATTGTCAACTCGCTGGCGGCCGCATGAGCATACGTTATCGATGCTTCCGCCTAAGGATGCGTATGGCTTTCGTGACGTCGGGCACTGCCATAATTACCGTGGATCGTACTGAGCCGTCGGCCGTTGCCGCATAGGCGTATTTGATGTTTATGTTGGCCCTGCCCAGCTTACCTGCTACCTCACCAAATGAGCCCGCTTTATTATCCAGCTCCATTGCCACGACTTCTTCCTCCGAGAATCGAATATCTGCTGCCTTCAACGCCGCCTTAGCCTCCTCGGGCATATCAACCCATACTCTGACCTTGCTTCGGCCCCTGATGTCAGGTGCATAGAGTGCCAAGATGTTCACTCTCGCCCTGCCCAGTGTCGAACAAAGATGAGCAAGCGTGCGCGGCTTATTCCCCGCGACCATTGTGATCTGGGTAACTTTTGCTAGGAGCAATAGCATCACGGGTTGTAGTATCGTGTTTTCCTAATGAGATTAGTCCTATGGAAGGATACACTGGAGTACCTCTAGCGACATGAAATAGGTCGCTTTCTAGCTTGTGGTCTGGATTTCATGATGCCTATGTGTCACGTGACACACTTTGCTCCTCAGGTTTGAGAGTATACGTTTGGGCCAAATGCTTTGTAGGCTACCAACCATGATTTGCCCGTGTTCTTAACGGTGTATCCAGCTTCAGCCGCCTCCTTGGTCACGAGAACCTCATCTTGGCCCAATTTGGCGCGCACCGGGGTCTGTTCGATTACCGCTTTCCCCTGCCAGATCAGGAGTGGATGTGCCGCATCTTCATGACAGGTTATTTTTGCTCTTGGCTTGACCTTGATCTCCTTTCCTGAGTATTTTCCAGTAGTTCGAGGGTTATAGATCCAACGTTCAGAACCTTCCCCCTCCGGCGGCTTACTAACCGGCTCTGGTAAGAGGTGATATTTACGGTAGTAGTTCGAGTCAGTTGAGGTTTCGAAGTCAATCAACCTGATGACGTCTTCTTCACTAGGTAATTCTTTGAGGAGAAAGTCTCGTTTTGAGAAAAGTCTCCCCATGTAGTCGGCTTGAAGAATGTAATATTCGTCAGATGGTTCTCCAAGTTCCAAGGTGATAGCTGTTCCGGGTGCGTGTGGCACTCCAGCTCTAGTGTAGAACCCTTCTCCCGTGTTCAGTCTGTACGCGGGAGACAGGTCCAACGCCTTGTCGTCATTCCACCGTTTGAGGCACTCTAGCACCTCCGACGACGTTGTCTCGGGATGGAATCCTAAGTGCGAGTAGGGTAAGGAGCCAGATGCTACAGGGTGCTGCAGGAAGTAATATGACTCATCCCTTGTAGGGTGTATGTGCGAGAAGATCGGGTAACCCACGTCGAGGATTCCCAGCATGAATCCTAACGTATTGTGATTTGCCTTTGCGAAATTCTCACCCAGCATGCGACTGGGTAATAGATCAAATGCGTCGCCCAACAGAATGTCGTGATGCGTCGTCTGTAAGCTGATGACGCTTAAGCCAGCGTTCGGGGCTTTCGGTTCACTTCGGAGCCTACGTAAGCGTCCGACGCAGCAAGCAATCCACCTCTCAGAAGCGTAACCCAGCTTCCCCGGTCGTGAGTTCCTGACGCCTATGCGATTCAAACCGGGGTAGGCTTGTGGAACCAGATTAGGCTTTAATCGAAGAATTCCCCTCTTCTTATCAAGCTCTTTCTGTAACTTCTCCTCGTCCCCCATCCGTTAACCCCTGTCGATTGTATGTCTGGACTAATGTTTGAACTCTTCCAAGCGCCATAAAGGCGAATCAGGCGCCTTCGCAGAATTAGGTAAGTAAGGACTAAAGTTCGAGAGTCTCTGGATTCAGACTTCTGCAGGTAGCTATGCATCTCTGCGAGATACTTGCATCTCTTCTGTAAGCTGCCATGAATTTTCGTTATCGTGGGATTCCTCAGCCCTCCAGTGAAAGGCATCAGAGGTGATATTGGAAAAGATCCAATGCTCCGGATATCCATCTTTGGACTTGCCCTTCAGCACGATTTCATCACCAATCTTTCGAGCTACAAACGTTTGGACAAGTCCATGCATCGGAGCAATCCAAATGCTGTGCCATGCGTCAATCTTAGGGTCGTAGAAGCGAATGGTTGTCCCTACGGGAACTGTTCGGCCTTCCTTACGGATCATCCAAACATCTTGCACACCCCTTCCATCGAGAATCCATCCGAAGTGGATCTCCCCCTCACGTTTGATTATAGTCCCGTCGGGCTGAGGATATTTGGCTTCTAAGATATCCCAGTCTCCTACAAATTGACCGAAGAGCATTAGCTTCTCTCTGAACTTGGGATCGGGGGCTACTGATACGAGACCTCGGATCGATGATGACAATCTACACCCTCCTGTTTATCGGATATTTGCAATCGCGTTTCTAAATGCTAATGCATGTCGACGTCCACAGCTCGCTCAAATGTAATCGAGTAACGTTGTCTTCTTCTTGGCGCGTCTGAGACCTCCAGTCCTAACCTTCTCCAGGATTGAGCGCATCTGTTGCTCTTTCCTTAGGCTACTGTAGTAGTACGCTTCGTCCACTGTATCCTCAGCCATCAGTACGGTCACCCTTCCGACTCTGGTTCTTCCAGTTCTTCCCCTCCGCTGTATTGTGCGTATCTCCGATGGAACTGCCTCATAGAAGATGACGTAGTCCACGTCGGGTACATGGAGGCCCTCTTCACCGATGCTAGTCGTAATTAGGAGATTGTACTTATTCGATCTGAAGTCATTCAAGATCTGGACCTGTTCATTCTGGGTGAGACCTTTACTGGTCTCGTCACGTGTCGCTTGACCTACGAACCGGACAGGTCTCATTCCTACCTGGTTCAATACTGATACGATTTGGTCCACGGTATCGCGGTATTGAGTGAAGATTATGATGCGGGCCGCGGGGTTTGACTTAAGCTGCTGCGACACCAGATCTGAAACTACCCGAAGTTTGGGGTGGTTCTCGTCAAGTTCTGACACCAAACTGCATGCGTTTTGGATTCGCACGTCCTTAAGGAGGCTTTTCACTGATCGCTTGGGGTTCATTGACATCCGTTCGAAGTAGGCTTTCAAGTTCACGGCACCTTGAGTCTCTAACAGTTCGATTGCATGGAGTAGCGAAATTGCTTGAGATTGGAGCGTTAAGGCTGCGAAGATGTACCCAGACCGAGTCTTCCGAAGTCTAACCACTAGGTGCTCCCTTAACTCCAACAGTAGCTTCTTCGGAACTATGACCAAGTCAGGAATCAGCTTCATTGACTTCAACTTCTCAAGCTTCTCGTCGTAGACTTCTCTGAGAAGTACGCTGACTGCCCGATAGCTAGCCGGAAGTGCAACACGTTTCCATTCCACGGAGGTTGTTTGCACGTAAGGTCTGACGTCTGCATCAAATTCGGTCCTAGTCTCAACGTGTTTGATGAAGAGGTTGCGGCAAATCTCATCTACCCTTTGCTTACGCCCCCCCGGGGATGCGGTTAATCCGAGTATGAGCGGATTCAACGCGTTTTCGTGGTACTTGCTCGCTAACTCGGTGTAATCATAATCCTTCACACATCGGTGCGCCTCATCAAAGACCATTAAACAAACGTTCGAAAGCGAGTATCGTCCCGCTCGAACATCATTCGCGACCACTTGAGGCGTTGCGAAGACGAACACTGCCCCCTCCCATAACGCAACTCTCTCATGAGGATGAATCTGACCAGTGAGGTGCGTGCACGTAGAATCTGTAAAGTAACTCTTGAACGCTGTGTAATGCTGGATTACTAAAGGCCTAGTTGGGGCTAGTACTACTATCCTTCCTTTCAGTTTGGTCAGTCGCCGTTCAGCAACTAGTATTGCTATGATAGTTTTCCCTAGGCCGGTGGGGAGTACTACGAGAGTGTTTGCGTTTGACGCGGTGTTCGCGATTTGTACCTGATATTCCCGTCTCTCCAAGCCACGCCCCGTCGTCGTAACACGCCTCAATTAGAATAAGTCTATTGGCGAGTTAAGCGAAACTTGAGCATCATGCTTACTTGCCTCAACCGAATTCGGGTGAAATGTCTGTAGGTCATAGCCATGATCTGTCTTAGGATAGGTGAACTTGCGGGTAAACTGGAAAGGCGTGAGATATCGCCCATCGGGCTAGTCGAAGACTGCCTGTCGAGAATAGATCAGATCAACACGAAACTGAACGCATTCGTGACGACTACGGCTGATCCAGCGCGGCGCGCCGCGAAGATAGCCGAAGATGAGATTCGAGCTGGAAAATACAGGGGGCCGCTCCACGGGATTCCCATCGGAATAAAGGATATCGTAGATACTTCAACCATTAGGACCACCTACGGATCTGCGATCTACAGGGATCACGTCCCGGTTAAGGACGCCACGGTAGTGTCACGATTAAAGGAAGCAGGAGCGATAATTGTGGGTAAGACGAACACGCACGAGTTCGCGTTCGGCATTACAACTAACAACGTGCATTACGGGCCGACGAGGAATCCCTGGGATCTGAACCGAATACCTGGCGGATCGAGTGGAGGATCAGCCGCCGCTGTAGCAGCATCACTCTGCAGTGCAGCGATCGGGACCGATACCGGGGGGTCGATCAGGATCCCGTCAGCGTTCTGTGGCGTAGTGGGCTTGAAGCCAACGTTCGGCAGAGTCAGCACCTCGGGAGTATTCCCTCTGGCAATCGGGATGGATCACGTCGGCACTATAGCGTCCACTGTCAAGGACAACGCGATTGTGCTGCAAGCGATTGCCGGATTTGACGAATCCGATCCAAGAAGCCTCATGATTCCCGTTCCAAATTTCTCTCAGGGAATAGGAGAACCTATCGATGGAATCACGATCGCAACGTGCCCAAATTTGATTCCAGAAGTTATAGACCCTCAAGTCTTGTCAGCTTATCAACGGGCTATCTCGAAAGTTGAGAGTCTAGGCGTACGGATTCTTGAAAGAGACCTAAACGCTGCTGGATCTATTCAACCCGCTTCCACCAAACTCCTCACCGCCGAGGCTGCGGCTCAGCACGGTGAACTGCTGGCGAAGTACTCTGAAAAGTACGACGAGAAGCTTGTGGAGAGATTCAAATCAGGGCAGAAGATTACGACGCCAGAATACATCCATGCATTGAGGGAAAGCGAAGTAATCCGGCGGTCGATAGAGACCCTATTCAAGGATGCAGATCTACTGATCACGCCCTCCGCGCAAATTCTTCCTCCTAAGATTGGTCAAGAAGTAGTCACCATTGGCTCCGAGCAGATGGACATGAACTCATGTTGCGTCCGATTTTCGCGACTTGCAAACCTTACAGGAATTCCGGCGTTAGCCCTGCCATACGGGTACTCGGCTGAGGGACTGCCTCTTAGCATCCAACTGATGGCTCCTAGATTTCACGAAACTGAACTCCTGGGGATCGCTTACGCGATCGAACAGGCTACTCCAGAGTTGCGCGATCGCGCACCCCCACTGTTCACTTGACGGGCTACCCTCAGCAGTCGAGAACGAGACGCGAAAGCAGGTCACAGCACATACTAGAATCCTGGTTCAAGATCCCAGCTCGCTGATTCTCCTAGCCACAACCATAAATTCAATCTCATCAAGACGAATCTTCCTTCGCCCCCAATTGCCTGCTGTGCCTCCCCAAACTCTTTCCGTTTCGAACCCCGCCCGCTTAAGATACTCCGATAACTCGGGAGGTGTGTAAAACTTCTGTCTGAGTCGGACTTTCTTTACGCCCTCTGGCACACTTATGGTAGTGATTTTTTCAACCAAATTAACAAGATCGAACCGTCCCGCTTCGACGTCTTCCTGCGTGATCTCCCTAATCTTCGCAAACCCGTTCGGAGTTGTCAGAATCAGACGCGAGTTAATCTTTAGAGCTGATGCAATGTTTCGAAGAATGCACAATTCACGTGACGGCACTTCATCGCCAGGGTTCAGTAACCCAAATGCTCCCTCACAGAGGCAGATTACCGCGTCGAAGAGCTTCGATGACTGGTATTGCGCTGCGTCAGCTCGAACCCATTCAACAACTACCCCCTCCTCTCTCGCCTTCTTCTGAGCAATCGCTAACATTTCGGCCGAGATATCGACACTTGTTACTTTGTAGCCGCGTTTCGCGAATTCAATCGAGTGACGACCTGTTCCGCAACCAACGTCGAGGATAAGACTCTTTGGCGGGAGGTTTAGCTCTTCGAGAATGAACTCTACCTCAGCAACCGTATTCGACGTGAATCGATTCTGCAAGTAGTGGGGGGCGTGTTCGTCAAAGAAATGTTCCCAGGAATTTAGCATATGCCGCCGCCGCTACTAGGCAAAACTCTACGCTTTATCCCTCGCTGTCGATCAAAAGGAATGAGGGATGAATTAGAGGCGGCCTCGATTTTACATCAGAAAAGGTCAGGTGAACAGACACAATACTATGTTGATGGTTGAGGGCTGATAGCCGAATTTGAGCTCTGAAATGCGATGGCGGTGAGGAGTTCGTTCGTTGGCGTTAAATCCCTTAGTATGAAAGTAGCTCCTGCCTGTGACAAGGCGTCCATAGAGTAGACTCCACTGGCTATTCCGATCGAGGTTGCGTGTCCAGCCCTGGCTGCTATCACGTCCAACGGCGTGTCGCCAATGATGATGACCGCCTTCGTGTTTATCAGTGAATACTTCGAAACACAGGTTCGAACCGCATCTTGAACTAGACGATTGCGATCATCATAGTTATCTGCGTAGAAACCTTCCTTGAAATATCGGCTAATTCCTGTGACAGTCAACTTCTGCCCTGCGATAGCGGAAATGTTGCCTGTAAGGACGCCTAAGACGTGATTTGTGGAATGACTGAGGATGTTCAACAGTTCTTTGACGCCGCGGTTTAGTAGAACCTGTTTTGGCATTTTCTGATATGTTTCGGTCATTCTAGCAAGAACCTTCGGCAAACAACTATCCAAGAGATCGCCTACAACGCCAGTTTCCGTGAGGATTATCTTGCAAATTTGCGGATCAACCATCCCTGCGAAACGTGATGGTTCAACGACCGGTCTCTTTCCGGTCACCTCATAGACCGCATCAATATACCGTTTCCTTTCGTCAAATTCTGACATCTGACTCGAGACAAGCGTGCCATCGATATCAAATAGAATGACGCGAATGCCTGGCAAGCTCTTCATCTGACTGCACCATTACTTCTGTGTGAATCGTAAGGCCGAGCAATAGTAGTGAGGATGCCGGGAATGCTTATACTCTGATAGATAAGGTACCCTCGCAGTGAGCCTGCTTGGCAATTGACATTCATGTTCACGCGGTACTGGTTAAGGAACTCACTGACAATCGCCCCAATCTACTTCGCGACGCACGTGAACTATTCGACCTACGAACATCCCCCCAACCCTTATCGACGTTAATAGGAGAGATGGATGAATGCGGCATCGAGAGATCTGTGCTTCTACCGATTAACTGTGAGCGATCTCTAGGCTCTAAGATGCCCTCGAACAGCGAAATTGCTGATCTCGTGAGGCGTGAAGGAAAGAGACTCCTCGGGTTCGCAAGCGTCGACCCCAATCCATTGAAGAGCGCATTGACGGATCTACGTGAATCTCATGACGCACTAAACTTGAAAGGCTTGAAGTTGAACCCTGCTATGCAAGCCTTCGATCCAACCGGAACCGACACATTAGAACTCTACACGGAGGCAGAGAAGCTCGAAATGCCAATCCTGGTGCACACAGGCCTCACATTCTCAAACAGGTTCTCAGTTAGATTCAATCAGCCCATGATCTATGACGATATCGCGAGAAAGCATCCGAAGCTAAAGATTTGCTTGGCCCACATGGGTTGGCCCTGGGTTCTCGATGCTGTGGCAGTTACAATCAGAAACCCGAACGTCTACATGGACACTGCGGGCGCCTTCGCTGGTACACCCATTGAAAGTATGAGACAAATCTCCTCAATGATCTCCACGCGAATAATTGAGAACGCGCTCGGTGACAGACTGATCTTTGGATCCGACTATCCGCGAATAGAGATGAACAAGATGTTCAAAGCGATCTCATCACTTCCACTACGCCGAGACGTGTTAGACGCAATTCTGCATGACAATGCTCTCGCGTTCTTAGGCGAAGTTTGAAGGCGACAGACAATTGAAGTTCATCATAGAGAAACTGTCCGTAAAATCGTCAAAGGCTACAGAACTGATTCGAATAACGGAGGAAGTCCGCAAGACTGTTCAGCTGACAGGTTTGAAGAACGGCATTGTGAACGTATTTACGTTACATACCACGACGGGCATTACCATTAATGAAGATGACAAAAAGTTGGAAGACGATATCGCGAGGTTCTTGGTGAAACTTGTGCCAGAAGATGATTCATATGCTCACCACCGGTTTTTCAGAAAGGATGGAAGAATGGCAGTGAACGCCTATTCACATATTCGCGCAAGCCTCCTTGGAGCGAGCGTAGCAATTCCACTCCAAGATGGTAGTTTAGTTCTAGGCTCCCGGCAGAACATTTACTTGGTTGACCTTGACGGACCTCAAACTAGAGGATTGGTTGTCCAAGTCGTTGGAGAATGACGCCAACGAGATTCCGTCTGATATATCTAGTGACCGGGACGTTGGAAATCAAAAAAGATGAGTAGGCAGCCGCCTACTCGGGAGGAATTTCCTTGAAGACGAAGCCTAAGTCTAGTCCTTGTTTCTTTCGATACCATTTTGCACCGTAGTAAAGTACGAAGCTGAGAACGTAGACCAGAATCACTACTGCTGTCCCAAGCAGTGACCCTGAGCTTATGCCAACTACTGGAGAGTTGTAGAGGAAGTAGAACACAATCAGCAATGCAATGGTGCCGAATATGCCCGCGATAGACATCAAGGGGAAGCCGCCCACTCTTCTCTTGGCTGACGCGGGGAAGGTCTCAAACAGTTGCTTCTTGAGAAATGGAAAGAGCGTACATGTTAGCATTACAATTAAGTACACTGAGGTCCAGCCGACAATTGAGTTGACGTATGCTCCTAGGAAGTTGTAGGCTGTTGCGACGAGGAAGAAGAACGCTCCGATAAGAGCGACTATGTTTGCCTTGACGGGTGTGTGGAAGCGTTCGCTTACGTCGGCGAATCCTGCTGGGATCAGTCTGTCGAAGGCTAGCGAAAAGAGAAGTCTTGAAGCGATGAAGGCGTTTGTGATCATCAATGTCAATTCCCACGCCAGGGCTGAGATTAACATGAAAGCGTTCAACGTAGGGTCTGGAAATAGTACGCCGAAGAAGAGATTTGTGAACGGGGCGGCTGGCAGTGGATATCCCGACGCTCCTGAAAAGCCGTAGAAAGCTGTTGCTTGCATGAAGTTGAAACCGAAGACGCCGTACGTTACGACTGCCATTAGATAGGTTGAGACGGCGATGACGACGACGCCTAGTCCAAGTGAAATTGGCATTGAGCGCAAGGGTTGCTTGATCTCGCCCGCGGTGTACACGGCACTATTCGGAAAGGCCATCGTCGCGTATACAATTGGCAGAGCTGCTACTGACATTGAGAAGCTGAAGGGGGATATAGTTGCTCCTGCTTGGGTTGCGCTTTGGATGATTCCCTGATACGAGGTTCCGAAGCTGGAAGCGTACGTATTGAAAGCAGCCTGGAACGCTGCGTTAGAGCTTGTCGCGAGCATGACGATGTAAATGATCGGGTACCCGATTAGTGCGACTGGGGCTAAGAAGAGGAACACTTTGTGGAGAACTGTTGTGGGTACCAGCGTCAGGACGAAGGTGACGAGAAGCAGGAGGATTCCTATGATGATCGCGTTATTTGGCAACGCCACGACGTTAGCAAGGTTTGCAACGTCTGGACTGTGAAGTGCATAGCCTAAGACAGCGATGCCTGGGGAAATTGCTGTGCTCACCGAAAACCATGCGTTCTGTCCATAGGAGAACATAGCGAAGAAGATCATGAAAACAAAGGCGACACCTGTTCCCAGAGGCGCTGATAAAGCTCTACTGACATAGACGTAGTCTCCTCCAGACCGCGGCATACCGACAGCTAGGAACGAGTATCCAATTGTTATGGGAATATCTACGAGCAAGCCGATCACGCCCACTGAGATTCCCATATCTGCACCCGGAAAGAGCCATGAACCCCATCCGAAAACGATGAAGGCAGCGACGGCAATGTTGTAGTACGCTAACGTGAACATTGTACCATCGAACCACGAAAGAGATCTCACTAGGCCTGTTGCGTCACGAACGAAAACCTTAGGTGAAGTAGTCAATTTCAATTCTCACAGAGTGAGCGTCCTAAGTTGTTAAAAAGCATTTGAAGGATGATTCTTACGATTAAGTGAAGTAATTACTGGTAGCAGCGTCGTCCTGTACTACGTCCCACCGTAAATATCACTGACACTTGGAATATGATCCGCTCGCGACGTTCTAGACTAGAATTTCATGATCTTCTAGTCATATTATCAGCTGATCTAACGATCGCTCTCAAATTTTCTCTTACCGAATCGGATAGCGGTTCAGGCTTGTGATCGGTGAGAATTCTTTTCACTCTTTCTTTAGCGACTTGACGTACATCCTTTCGCCCTTTCTGCGCCCACATTTGTTCATTGTATCTGTCGAAGAGTGTTGGCACGAAGACTTCCTTCTTTAGGTGAGTGAATGTGTGTTTATGCTTCAGGTAACTGCCCGTTGATCCGATGTCGCGAATTACTTCAAGCGCAAGACTTTCATCGTTTACGTGAACGCCGTCCAACACACGGAATATCCAGCCGGCTATCTCGTCACAAATCACCGCCATCTCCATGCTCCCGTAATCGCTACCTGCAAGGTATCCGCAGCAATGTATCATGTTGATTCCGCTGAGAGCGCTCATAAGAGCCATCAATCCTGCCTCGGCGCCAGCCTGCGAGTCAGGCATCTTGGAATCTGACGAGCCACCCCAGCCGAAAGTTGGTAGTTGATACAGTCCAGCAAGTTGTGACTGAATTATATGACCCATCGCCCACTCAGGTGCGGCGAAGCTGAAACGGAGAGTTCGAAGGTCAGAGATGGCCATTCCAGGGCCGTAAATGAACGGCGTCCCAGGATTGATTAGTTGAGAGATAGTGAGTGCTGCTAATGTTTCAGCATTCCCTAAGACGTAGGTGCCTATCAAGGTAGCAGGGCCGGTTAGACCTGCCATGGGACAGCCTGTGAAGAATACTGGCAGTCCTGCGGTTGAGAATTCCACGAGATCTTCATTCATGGTGGAGAACGTGAGCGGTGAAATTGACTCGCTGTAACAACTCAGTAACGGTCTCTTCTTCAACTCGTCAAGTCCGCCAGCGACGGCAGCTGCCATGGCTATCGCACTCTTGGCAGTGGACGCCTCCGGAAGAGCCCAAACGATGTGTTTCTCGGTGTTGGCGAACACAACTTCAAGTTCGTGCAGATGCTCAGTTTCATGCGGAACGTCGCTGGCTCCGCATATCGCCATCATGAAGCTTAGATTCTGCAGCGCATCGCCGAGTCGAGTCGCGTCTGCGACATCCTGCTTGGTTGAAGCGCGACTCATCCCAGAATCAATATCGAGTACCTGATGAAGCGGGGTACCCCCAAAACCAAAATGCACTCTTCCCCTCTCCAACACCATCTCATCCTGGCTTCGGCCGTAGAGATTGATTGTTTTCGGAATGGTCTTCAGAGCATTCGTGACGAGGGAACTGGGGATAGTTAGGTTACCTGTTTCCCGTTTCAGCTCTGCGCCATTTCGAGTCAGTGTGTTTGCTATTCTGCTGGAATTTGTGGATATCCCAACCGTTTCTAATACCTCGAGTGAAGCAGTATGCACCTTCTGTATCTCGTCCGCTGTCAACATCTGCATGATTCTGCTTTCAGGAAGCTTACGAGATGTCATCTCAGAGTCTCACGTGTGGAACGACCTGCTAGAGTTTGATAAAGGCTCTCGGCAATTATCGGAGAAACGCAACGTGAGACGACTGAGATTGGAAATGCCCATTGGTGATGAGGTTTTTTCAACCTTGCAAATTAAGCTCAACTTTATCAGAGAACTCGAATGTAACGCTCCGTGAGAAGATATGTCGGCTACGAACGAGATGGTTAAGCAGCTTGCTCAGGCCGTAATTGACGGGGATATAGACAAGTCCAAGGACCTGACGACGAGCATGGTTAGTAACGGAATTTCGCCAACGGCAATTTTGAACGAAGGATTGACCAAAGGATTGATGGTTGTTGGCGAGAGATTCGGAAATGGGGACGCATTTCTTACAGACCTCATGCTTTCCGCAGAGGCGATGAAGACTGGTTTACAAGTAGTTGAACCTGAACTTAGGAAGGCTCATGTGGAACGTGCATACGTCGGAACCGTTGTCATAGGTACAGTCGAAGGCGATATCCATGACATTGGCAAGACAATTGTCGCCACCATGTTCGAAGTGAGCGGTTTCAAAGTTATCGATCTAGGATGTGATGTAAAGTCGCAAATCTTCCTCGAGAAGATAAGTGAATCGAAAGCCAACATTCTCGGCCTCTCAGCCCTATTATCTACTACCATGGGCAAACAACAAGAAACAATCAAGTCACTAGAAGCTAAGGGAGTACGGTCGAGCGTGAAAGTCATGGTGGGCGGAGCACCCGTGACGC
>DATKOK010000056.1:0-6548 GCA_035524675.1 Candidatus Methylomirabilota bacterium
TATCTCTCAGCTGTATTGCCAACAATGCCCCGTTCTTGAGCGAGTTAACGGTAACATTTCTGAACGTATAGGTGTATTCATGTTCATCAACTTCGTCGTGATCATCCACCTCTATGCCGACACGCACGGTTGGGCCTTCTCCTCGTAGTCGATCCCAAATGGAGGCTTGTCGAATGGGACGATTTGATGAACTTGGATTTGTTTTCTTAGCGGTCTTTGGGATTTTAGGGACTTTGAAGTATGTGACTGCTAACTCTGCCTCGTGATCTTCAAACGGGTCAACATCATTGTCTGCTTCATCCACGTTTAATTTAACCTCAAATATTCCATAGGTATCTTGCAAAGCTCTCGCTATTGCAGCCTCCAAATCTTTGAGTGATGCAAAGTCATAGACTGAAACGGATTCAGAGTCGTATCGCAAAAAGAAAGGGGGAGATGTCAGGATCGCATCATCCCGTCGCAGTTGTGTCTGATTTGTCTTTTGGCGGCAATGGTACGATCAATTTCTTGCCAAGCTGCTCTGCCTCGGCGAGTATAAGTGATAGAGCGCTGCCTTCAGGCACTATGATCTTCGCGTTGTTTTGCAAGGACGCCGCGATGGTTTCAAGTTGTTTTGCTACTATTGCGGTGCCTTTGAAGTAGGTCGTATATGCCTCGTTTACGGCTTTGATTGCGTTGGCTTGTCCTTCGGCTACTTTCTCGATCGCGATCTTCTGTCCCTCTGCTTGGAGAATTGCGGCCTGTTTTTGTCCTTCGGCCTGTTTGATTGCGGCTCGTCTTATTCCGTCTGCTTGGGCTTCGGCTGCGTTGGCCAGGTCGGTGTTGGCGAGTTTTGTGTTGTTTGCTTTGATGACTGTGTTCATGGATTCCTGAATGTCAGGGGGCGGTTTGAGATCTTTCAGTTCGGCTCTCATGATTTCTACACCCCACTGTCTTGATTGCTGTTCTAGTTCAGTGAGAAGTTCACTATTGATGATTGCTCGTCCAACATTTGCCTCTCCCATCTCCATTTTGCCGATAATGTTTCGGAGTGTAGTTCGAGCGAGCACTTCGATTTGTTGCTGGAAGTTGTTTACGGCATAGAGGCTGGCTTTGACGGATTCCTCATCTGTCTTGACTTTGTAGAATACGACAGCGTCAACTGTCATCACAACTTTGTCCTTTGTAATGACTTCTTGTGGTTCCACATGACTCATTTCCTCGGTAACGTTGATTCTGATCAGCCGGTCTGTGAACGGCATAAGGAAGGTTAGACCTGGATTTGCGAAATGATGGTATTTTCCTAGTCGTTCAACTAATCCTCTTTCCGTGGGTCTTACGGTTCTCGCGGTTCTTAGCACGAGCATTGCGATTATGATAAGCAAGATTACAAGGGAAATCGTGGGCAGATAGTCCGGTAACGGTACGCTTGGTGCTTCAATTGATTGTGCAGGAATAGTTAGGGTTGATAACATTGGTAATACCATGTATCGCTTCCAAGAATATTCCGTATTAGAGTTATCCACTTATTTTCACCACCAATTTTGATTCCAGCTTCACTCAGCCTCCGTTGCACTATTTGCTTGCTCTTGTTTTCCTAAACCAAAATTTAGAGCTGACGAGTCACCTAATCATTACTCTATCACTGAGTGTGCACTTCGCTATAGCTCCGGTACCTGCAACTGTGGGCGGAAAGTCTAGAGATCCACTGGGTCAGGATCCGAGTTTCCGGCGACCAACCTCGATCATCATCCATATCAGGTATGGCAGGATGTACAACAGTACAAGAGTGAGAAAGTCAATCTTGCCAGTTATTCCCCACATAAGGATTGTAGATGTGAACATCCACACAAGGAGCATTATTGCGGTCGAAAGCCTTCTCACGCTTCCATGTTCACCTCTCACTCAACCTTTCTTTCAGTCACATAAATTAGACATTAATAACTCAAGATTCGACAGGACGATTCTATCTCATTGGGTTGCTTATACGACCGGTCAGCTCCCACAAGAGGATTTGGAGGTGAACATCCACACTAGGAGCACTAATGCGGATGATACTCTCTTCGAGACTAGCATTTCATGCCACATGTTTGTTCGATTATTTCAAGAAGATCATAGACTAATGATGGCCTCGCATTTCGAAGGCTCCATGGAATACGTGATGCAATTGAGAGGATCGCTCGTCTCCTTCGCAATCCTGCTAATCGCAGTTCTCGCTCTAACTACACCTCTCTATCCAGTTCAGGTCAATCAAGAAGCGTATCTTACAAGTAGTTTCACGACCCTGTTTGAAGCTCCAACCGTAACCTACGAAGTGCAAACCGTTTACAGCCTGACTGAGCCCGTTACCCTTACGGGTCTTACGGGACCTGAGAAAGGGATTTTCGTATCGGTTGAGTTCGAACTTCAGAGCAATTTCACCTACGAAGCTGAAGTCACTTGTCAACCGTGTGAAGTTGGAAAAGGGTCAATCTTCCTGTTTCTGCAAGGAAACAAGAAGTTGCTTGAATATCCACTGTACTATGACGTGCCAGGTCACGGACATGGGACTCTGACAGTGCCAAGATCAGGGATATATGGCATCATGATCTATTGTATCAACTCTTGCACTATTAGCAACGTTTCGCTGAATAAAGTGGTGCGGCACAACTTTCAGGTAACCCGGACTGTAACTCCCTACTCCACCGCGACAATGACTATCAGTTGGCAGACTAAATTGCCTGTTTATTCAATTCTTGGAGTGCTTGCCTCAGCTGCGATTCTGCTACTCTTAGCCTTGTTAGTTTTGCTTACCGTTCTAATTGAAATAAGGACACTTCCTGCCCACTCAACTAGAAGGAGACGACATGGGAAATCAGCATCCACGTCGAGGGTTCTATGACTTCGTCTCGGGAATCCATCAGCGTATTCATCTTGGATTTGGGATAGAATTGGGCGAAAACAAATAACGTGAGAGGCAAGTAATCGAGTGAAAGCGTTTTGGATTTAGTTCACGATCTATCCGCACTGTTCTCATTTGCGAATGTCCTTTTATTGGTCGGGCTCATTTGGGTTTACGGAAATGGATTTCGCAAGATCAGAGCGCAATTTACCGCTGGCCTCCTATTCTTCGCGGGACTCTTTCTGGTTCAGAATTTGCTCGCACTCTATTCGTTCTTGGCTATGTTCATGTACTACGCGTCAGACGTAGGCGGCTTTGTTCTGGCCTATACAGTAGTGCAAACCGCGGGTCTTGGAGTATTGCTCTGGGTGAGCATGCGTTAGCAAATTCATTAAGCGCGTAGGAGTTCCTGCGTCGAGTAAACTTGCGGCAATACCGCCGAGGTACCTTCGACAAGCATGTTGCCTATGGTCAGCGAGATCGTAAGATGAGACTCATTGCGAGAGGAATCATGGACGGGTTCAAAGTTACTTGCCGAACAGAGAATGACGCAAGAAACTTGGCTTATGCACTAAGGCTTCGAGCGAGGAGATTGGCGAGTGATATGAGCCTTCAGTTTGGAGTCAAAGTGAAGGTTGAAGGGAGAAAAGTCTATGCCATACGGACTAAGAAGTCAGTCGGCTAGTCTTTGTCCACAACGCATAAACGACTAAGCCGCCAAAGGATTAGCAGTGTAATGCTTGCCGAATCCGATGTGGCTGAGCGAATACGACCAGAACGAAGCTAGATGTCCTTATGCCGACAAAGTCTGTCTTGAATGTGATTTCGCCGAACGCCTTCTTCTGACTGGAGTTCCTGTGGATTGCAAGCGTGGACACATCGACAAGGTAAAGTCGCTCTGGCTGTACATGTTCAAGGGATACAAGCAAGTCTAGAATCATCAATGTGGGCCAAGTCGGACTAGGATGTCTTCCTAGTAGGCGAGAGTCCGTCGCAAACTCGATAATTCACATGTTTTCGTGCCCCGACTTAAGCACTCGAAATGATTGCATTCTCGGTGTAATTGCCACAGCAAAATTGACATCAAACTGTCGCGAACAATCAAGTTTTCCTTAGTCAGATACGCAGCAGGCTGGATTATTGATGAATCCAAACTCATGCTTCTATCATGCCGATCTCCCAGCAATGTTCGTCTGCAGCCGCTGTGGCCGCAAGATCTGTGGTTCGTGTAACAAGCCCTACAGCGGATTGACACTCTGTCCAAACTGCTATCATAGTGTTCCCGCACCAATTCCGATAGCACCTCCCGCTTCTGCGCCCGCTCCACCTATGGGAGCACCTGTGGGAGTATTCCCGCCGGCTCCTGGACCTGTAGCCCCAGCGCCTGTTGGAGCATTTGGACCAGGATGGTACGGACCTTTTCCAAAGCCACCGCTACTTGTTAGATGGTGGTGGTTGCCCGCAGTGTTCGTAACTATCGCGGCGGGCCTTGTAATTGCTAATGCCGTTGCTTTGCTGTCACCTGGCTTCATGACCTTCTGGGGGGCTTTCCTTCCGTGGGTGCCTGCTCTTGGCCCATTCAACTTCATAATCGGAATCATCCTAGGGATAATCCTCTTCGGCGCTGTCGTGATGATATTCCTGAAATTCAGAGTCCTCGCAGCCTTCGTAATATTTCCAACGGCCATACTGAGCCTCTTCATTGGCGGAGGATTCTTCGCAGGCGGCATACTTGGCATCATCGGCGGAATACTTCTGTTACTAAAGTAATTCAACTTCCATTCACGACGCATGCAGGAGCAATAGAGAACCTAAGTGGTTAATTCTAGGGCGATGTCCCCGGAGAATCAGCATGCACTTAGATCAGTTCATAATCCGCGTCTGAATGCGACGATCGCTAATGCTACCATGAGTACAGTGAACGCTGATAGGAAGATGAAATCCCCTGCGATGGCGTACAGTCCAACCCCCTTGTACATTAGCAAACGTAGCGCGTGAACTGCATAGGTTTCGGGATTGATTACTGAGATCTCCTTCATCCATGGGGGCATGCCATCGAGCGGATAGATCGCGCCGCTCGTGTAGTACAATGTTAGGTTGATCGGAAAACACGTAACTCTGTAAAGATCGGCAGATGTAGATCTGACAGCATAAGCGGTCATCATTCCGATCAGGCCTAGCGCAGTTAGGAAAAGTGCAAACATTGTGAGGAGAATCCCTGCCAGGTCAGGGGTAGGGAATAAGCTCAATGGTCGAATGCCCGTTAGCGCGACTGCCAGTATGAATAATGCCACCGCGGAGAAGAGCGATTTGATAACCCCTGAAAGTAAGACGCCTATGACAATTTCATGCTTCTTCAACGGCGTAACTAGGTATCCTTCGATAATTCCCCTTTCTTTATCAACTACTAGTTGGACGCCGCCTGCTATGATGGAAACGAACATGATTGATTGAACAAATGTTCCAGGCGCCATGAACTCGATATACAGAACATCACGATACGCAAACTCCAAGTTGATTGTTGCGTTGGACGTACTTATGCCGGATGTTTGGATTCCGGGCGACGCTGATTGACTGGCCTGAACGATTTCTGGTCCAATGGCAGCGGTGCTCAACGGATCGGTGTTATCCAATGTAACCGTTACTACGACCTTGGTACCTGCAGCTAGTGAATCATCCAGCTCCCGGGGGATGTGAACTATCGCTTTGACTGATCCTGCGTGAAGCATTTGCTGCGCGACATCTAGATCGGGAACGTCTATCAAGCGGAACGAATTTTGGCAATTTATCCCTCCAAGTTGACAGCTTTGCTCATTCCGCAATGTTTCAATCAAACTCGAGGAGTAGGGTCCATAACTCTCTCGAACTATTGCGATTGGTGCAAGGGTTATCGCTCCTCCAAATGCGCTCCCAAGCAAAACCAGCGTAAGGAACGGTCCAACAATGGTGGAAACCATGACTATCGGTTGTCTGGCAAATTTGAGTACGTCACGCCAACACACTGCTAGTGCTCCTTTCATTCTCTCAGACTCCTTCCTGTGACGTTCAGGAATACGTCGTCCAAGGTCAGTTCACGAAGAGTAATGGTGCGGAGTTTTCCGCCGTTCGAGTCAACCAGTCCGACTATCTTCGGTACTGCTTCTGCACCGTTTTTCACTAGAATCGTAAGTCCTCCGTCTCGTTTCTTAATCTTCAGAACAAAGTCAGATCTCTCTAACGCCTTGAGTACGGTATCGGTTAGGGTCGCGAAGTCAGCTTCAACGATATCCCCACCCGTAACCTCTCGTTTGAGCCCACCTGGGGTTCCTAACGCGACGATCTTGCCATGATCCACAATGGCGAGTCGATCGCAGAGATTTTCAGCCTCATCCAGATAATGTGTTGTAATTACCAGCGTGATACCGTGGTCTTCATGAATCTTCTTAACGTACTCCAACACGGCGGCGCGAGCTTGCGGGTCCAGACCCGTTGTGGGCTCATCGAGGAACAAGACTTGCGGCTCATGTACCAACGCTCTGACGATTTCCAGACGCCGTTTCATGCCCCCAGAATATCCTGATACCGGAATTTTCGCACGATCTGCTAAGCCGACGACTTTGAGGAGTTCAGCTATCTTTTCTTGTCGTTGCCTACGAGGTATTCCGTAGTACATCCCGTATAGGTTCATATTTTCCAGTGCCGATAGCTC
>DATKOK010000057.1:0-8562 GCA_035524675.1 Candidatus Methylomirabilota bacterium
TACTTCGCCTACATCGGATACGCAGCTTCAACCTTCGTCGCAGGTGAAGTTAAAGAAGCAAACAAGAGCCTTCCCAAAGTTCTGCTCCTCTCCTCAGTCGTCATCATGTTGACCTACATGGTGGTGTCTTCGTTGGGAGCATTTGCAACAGCAGCGCTCGGGCGCACTGTTGTTAACGGAAATACCTGGACATTCTTCGAAGCCTACTCGTACCTCTCATACGGAGCAGGTAATCTAGGCGCAGCTGGCGTTCCAGCCGTTAAAGCATGGACTACTACAATCGCTGCGTTGACGGGAATCGGCCTCAACCTCGGCACGTTGAACTGGCTTCTCTTCATCTTCGGCATACTATGGGTAGCCAACGACATTCCGCCATTCATCTTGACCGCCTCAAGAATACTATTCGCTATGGCCTTCGACAGGGTACTTCCAGGGTCTCTCGCTAACGTTAACGAGAGGTTCCATTCACCAGTTAATGCCACGATTATAACGGGTGTATTCGCTTTGCTCGGGTGCTTCTCCGAGTCAGGCGTGGCCTCAAATGGTGGATCTTGGAGTCCTGGAGGAAGCGTGGGCGGACTACTGAACGGAATCTTCGGAGTTGGTGTAGCGAGCACAGACTTGTTCGATGCGGTGTTCTTTACACTATTCGCACTAGCGCTCGTACTGTTACCGTACAGGCGGCCACAAATCTATGAAGCTTCGCCCATCAAGTGGGGAGGCAAGACTGGTGTGGCCTTTATCGGCGTATTAGGAGTCGTCGCAAATCTCGTCCTCGACTGGATGATCCTGACTGCTCCACAAGACAGCTACAACATACTGGCACCAAACAGCGACAACTGGTTCGCAATCGGCTTCACAGTGCTCTTGGGTGTAGTTGGCGTTGTGATGTACCTGTACTACAAGTACGGGCACAAGGACGTCGACTATTCAACAATATTCACTGAGATTCCGCCGGAATAGACCAACCCCCTCTACTCTCCCTCTTCTTTTTCTTTTTTTCATAACCTCTTTAGGTCTCGGACTCAGCCTTCGAACTTGCTGATGCTCCGCGATGCGCAAAGATCGGATTCTGCTGCGAAGTGGTTATCTCGCGACTGTTATCCTGTCTGCCGTAGTTTTTGTGTTCGGATTCGGAATAAGCGCCGCCGTGGTTACGCTTCTTGTAGGCTTTCTAGGATCACGACTTGGAATTTACCTGTACTTCGAACGTCTATCGGCCTACAATGCATTTAGGGACTTCCAATCCGGTAGGCTAATGCACGAATGCATTGCTTGTGGCGCCTCATGCCATCTCAAGGTCAACTTGGGAAAAGATGACGCTGAGCGAATCTTATCCTATGCTGAAGAGAAGGGAATGAAAACTACAGTCATCGAGAAGAGAGGAAACAACTATTGGCTGAAACGAAAGTCAGGTGGCGCTTGCATTTTCTTGACTTACGAGGGTAAGAAGCCTCGCTGTTCAATATACTCGATTAGGCCAGTCGCATGCAGACTCTACCCACTCATACCATCGGGCCGAAACCTCAAGGTTGATCCATTATGCCCTGGACTCAGCGTGGAAAAAGGTCATACGTTCAAAGAGCATCTGGTAACGCAAGAAGTAGGAAGTTACGTCCGCAGGGTACTCGGCAGAATCTAACTAGGAAGATCCGCAAGAGGGCTTGACTGGTGCTACCGGAGATAAATCAAAGCTATATTCAGTCATTCATCTAGGCTGAGCGACGAGTCTTTGGTTGTTAACGGCAGGATACAGATTTCAAAGATAGCTCTCTACTGGGCCGGGTTCACTCTCGGGTACTCTATTCTCTGGTCAGTCGTGCTTAACCTGCTCCGTCTAACTGGTCTAGGCTCAGCGGTCAGTCTAATAGTCCCAATGCTACTCGGTTTACTGACCTCGATACTTGTCTACTTCGCCCGCGCCCATGTTGTCCTGGATTACGATGACAACGGATATGCGATTACCCAGGGAAGAAAATCTGCAATCAGGCAACGTTGGAATGATTTCAAAGATTGCTCTATTGTAAAGGACAGTTATGGCAGAAACAAGGTGAGAGGATACTTCGAACGCGATGGGTCCCATTTCGATATTGATACTTCCGCTTGCGGCGCGAACCCGTACCAACTCCGAGACTTCATTCTGAACCACATTAGGTCAACTGGATTAGGTAGATCAGTGATTTTCGAAGGTTTGGAGAGAGAAATTCAACGTGGACGTGCGAGCTGGGTTGCAGATTTGAGTGAGACTTTTAGAGAGTACCAGATTTCTGGAGAAGTCTTTCCGCTGATTGCCCGGGGAGGGACTCGGCCGAAAGGTTTTCTCCTGTCCAGATTCGTTGCGTTTACTCTAATGCCCAATTACAATGTCTGTCTCTACGCCTGCACGTTAGATGCAGAGAAGAATACTAAGACGGAAGTAATGCGCCTCGTGCGGGTTGTTGAGACGCAGCGTGATCAGAAGAATATCAAGTGGTCATGGCTGCTTCTTCTTGCAGAAAATGATCCCCCGTCCTCGACAGCTAATCTAATCGAACAGTTTGGTAACCAGGACATCGGGATCGGGTGTATTAACATAGTGACCGGTCGAGTCATTACCAGTCCGAATCAGCTTGGCCGCAGTTTGACGGGACAGATGCGGATGAACCGGTTGATCCAAGATATTCGCAGAAGAAAGTATGCCGGAGTCTAGAACTATCCTTCGACGCGTTGAAGTTTCTTAATCTTTTGTCCGTCGATCTCAATCAGGTATGCGCTGAGGAGACCTTCGGTATATTCTGAGCCGGGGTTCATACATTGGGTTCTGCCGATTTTCATCCAGCCCCTGCACTCGTGAATGTGGCCATGCATGCCCAGGAGCGGTTGATATTTCTCGATGATCGCTCGAACAGACTTCGATCCAACTGGGATAATCACAGGTCGTCCTGCTTCCATAACCGGCTTTAAGTTCTTGTCTAGCAACGGCGCCTGATCGATTTGCGATTCGAAGGGTGGACAATGCAGACAGAATAATGATCGGTCAACTCTCTTAACTTGGGAAGCAAGTTTCTCAAGCTTCGTCATGAGCTCGTCTTCGGGGCACTCGCGAGGGCTGTTCCAAGGTGTTGGATTGGACCATCCACAGCAAGCTGCCTCATGCTCACCGTCTAGGTCAACCACCGATTCCTCTGCGTATGTGACATATGGACACGCTTTGATCACATCGTCCAGTTCGAACTTGTCATCGTTTCCCGGGTGAATGAGAAGTTTCACATCTTTACTAAGCTTCTGAGGTACAATATCGAGCCAATCCTGTAATGTTTTGCATTCAAGGTCAGCGAAGATTTTCTCAATTTCGTCTTCAGAAGCGTTTTTCAGGTCTTCAAACTGTTTCTGATCGCACACGTATGGAATGTAGCATTGTTCTCTGACTTTCTTCTTAAAATCGTCCACGCTTTTCTTATCAGGTTGGATTGTATGGGTTTGGTCTAGAAAATCGGATTTGTATGTTCCGTCAGACTGGAGGACTATGGGCGTGAGTATCTTTCCGGTTAAGTCTCCCCCCATCACAAGCCAATTTGCTTTGAAAATATTCGCTGAGTTGAGGAACTTGCGCCAGACTTGTTCGCTTCCATGGAAGTCGGAAGCGAATACGATTCTGACTTTAGCCAAAATTGATTCCGTCGGTATGGTCGTCTATTCGTATTTCAAGCTTTGGACTTAATCCCGTACGACTTCCTCGACTACGTTGTACCATTTCTTCGCGGGGCCTATTTTCGCCCGCATCTTCCACTGAAATGTCTTTGGAGCAGTTTCGATAATGGACTGAAGCTTGTCAATTCGTTCGGTTACAATCTTCTTATCCTCTGCAGTGAGAGGGTACTTCTTTAGGAATTCCTTGATCTTTGGGAGGTTTAGGCTGACTGTGTAGTAGAATCCCCATTCGTTGGAGAGGATCTTCGCCACATAATTAGCGTTAATTTCATCATTATCAGTCTTTCCAATCTCATGCTCCCGCAGAAGGATAATTGTATCCTGAATGTCCTTTTCATTCGTCTGGACAATCTGGAGTTTCTGAAGCAACAGGTCTGCAAGCGTGACTGTGGGTGAGTCTATTTCGAGCCTGTCGGAGTAGTCGATTACGTGACACATCTCTAACTTGCCGAGAAATACGTCGATTGCCTTGTTACCCTCCTTATCGTTAAAGATTTGTCGATGCCTGCCGGTTGCACTGGTCATCATCATAGTAACATATGGTTCGTAGCCTAGGTCCATGAAGAGTTTCTTTGTCAGCGGTCGAAACTTAGCATAAGTAACGAAATCCATGTCGTGTTTGGGGACTCGTTTGAGTTGTTCGTACAGCACTTCATATTTCGGGCAGTGCATTCGGATGGCTGCTCCACCAAGAATTCTAACCGGGACCTTTCTTTCGTCAGCAACGGAAATTATTCGTCGAATCTCTTTCGCGAAATCTTCGAATGTTGCAAAGTCACCCAAACAATAATTCAACCCGGAATTTGTGTTTCACCAAACGAGTTTGTGTTTTCGTTTAGTACGTATGTGTGCTATTAAACTGCCGAAATACGATTTTGCTATTCTGATGATTGATGAAAAGCGTGCCAGTATTGTTAACATCCAACTGTAAATCGACTTCGTATTAATTGTGTTTCAATGAAGAGTTCAAGGACGAATTGGAAAACAGTTGAAGAGTAAGCGAACCTATTTTGAACGCAATGAAGCCGCGCAATTGTTTCGAATCTTAATTTGACCGAATCAGTAACTATTCATGTTATCGTCGCGAGGTTATACTAAGTGTCCGTTGAGAAGCAAAAAGCTCTGACTCTGTCGCTTACAGGACGCATCTTACCTCATCAAACGGTTTCCAATTATCTATGGGCAATGGTTCTGGCGTTGGGGTTTGCATCGTGGGAGGTCGTGGCTAGGCTTAGACTCCTGCCAAGTTCAAACTTGCCCGCCTTCTCGAGCGTCCTCGTAATCTTCCTATTCTCGGTGCAACAACCAGCGTTTCTTCTTCGTATAGCTCACAGTTTTCTGAACTTGCTTTGCGGGTTAATTCTCGCCTTCTCCGTTGCCCTACCTACCGCTTTCGTCGCGGGAAGCAAGAATCCATTTGACATGACTCTAACTCCACTTGTCATGATTTTCGGAGCGTTGCCTGATCTTTCGTTCCTGCCGTTGCTTGTCCTCTGGTTCGGGGCAGGGGATACTGCCTGCGTCATAATGGCGTCCGTTGCCGCGTTTTTCCCAATCTACTTCACGGTTAGAGAAGGAACCAAGAGCATTCCAAGGGAACTATACGATGTGACTGCAGTCTTCAAATCCAATAAGCTCTCGACGTTCACGAAGATGGTTCTACCCTCCATCTCGCCGCACCTTTTCAGCGGACTGAGATTGGCTTACGACTTCGACTGGGAGATAATAATCGCAATCGAGATTGCTACAAGAGTTGCCGGTATCGGCAATTTCATTGAAGGCAAAGTCAGCTCCGGATCTCTAGCGCAAGGGTTCGCCGCCATAATGGCCATCGCTCTGCTCGCAGTTGCAGTAGACAAGACCTTCTTCGGAACCTTGGAGTCCTGGTCAAAGAAGTGGTCATGATGAAGAAACACCTTGAACTGGACAGTGTCACTAAATATTACGCTGGACAACAGAAGCAGCTCCACGCGTTACACGAAGTCAGCTTTGACATAGACCATGGAGAATTTGTTAGCATCGTTGGGCCCAGCGGCTGCGGAAAATCCACTTTACTCAAAATCATCGCAGGGCTTGATTCCCCAAGTTCGGGAGAGGTTCGAGTACGAGGGAATCCAGTTCACGGCCCACATTCAAAAATCAGTATGGTCTTCCAATCATTCGGACTCTTCCCATGGAGAACTGTCATAGAAAATGTGGAGTACGGATTGGAGATGCGCAACGTTCCAAGAGAGGAACGCAGAGAAATTGCCAGTCGGCATCTGGACATGGTTGGGCTCGGGGGATACGATCAGATGTACCCTAAGCAACTCTCAGGCGGGATGAAACAGAGAGTTGGAATCGCGAGAGCACTTGCGGTGGATCCAGAAGTCGTGCTGATGGACGAAGCTTTCAGCGCCATCGACGAAGTTACCGCAGAGGTTCTCCGCGAGGAGGTTACCTCAATCCATAACCATACCGGAAAAACTTTCGTTCTGGTCACTCACAATTTGCCTGAAGCTATAGAGCTCGCTGACAAAGTGGTTGTATTATCATCGCGCCCGGCAAAGGTCAAGAGAATATTCAACGTAGATCTCAACAGGCCACGTGATCGGGCGCATGAAGTTTTCATTCATATGCACCGAGACATTTTACACCTGTTGAAGGAAGAATTGGAGAACTCGCTCTTACGCCACAAATTGAGAGGCGTCAAGGAGCTTAGCAATCTTCATGATATGGAAGATCATGCGTTGGAAGGTTGAATTACCTCAAATTACGACCACATTTCGGGCAGAACTTCGCGTGGCCCGGAGCGGAAGCGCCACAGCTGGGACAGGTTAATACAGCCTGAACTGCGACCGTAGAAACTGACTTAGGTTCATCAGGTGACAGATCCACTGTTTTCTTAAGCAACACCACGTCTTCGACCGACATCACATCTTCCCATGGAACGTCAAGCTCCGCTCGATTCTTGGTTGTAACGAGAAACGCTAAGTTTCTTTCCTGAAAGTTCACTGACACATCCTTGACATTACCCACCAACATGCCTTTACTGTCGATGACTTGCATGCCCGAAAAACGTTGGGCCGGAACGAATTTCATTTTGTTGGACAAGACGGGAATCACTTGGCTCACAAAACGCATATTCGAATAAATCTTCTTTGCTAGTTGTCGCTTAAATGGAATCTGATTAGTAAATTGGACGAGGAGAGGCTGGATAGTCCAACTGCAATTCAAATTTGGAGTATATGGGCCCACACGAGGCCCATATTGCTCAGTTCAGGAGGTTCTTGGGTCTTCCAGTGTCCAAGTAGGATGACTATGATCTGTCCACGTAGATAGGTTGTGAGGCATATCGGTATGCAACAAGCCATGCCACGCCGACTCATCAGTGGAATCCAAGGATTTGAGATGACCTGGCAAGAGACAGTCTGAACGTTTCCGGTGATTCGACTTTCGTGATTGATGATTCTCGCATGTATACGATTTCTGGCTCAATCGGTTGATTTGGGATTCAACTGGTTATGAGTAAGCCAAGATCTAGTTTAGGCGTCCTTATACCGACATATGCCGTATGTATTGTGCAGGCTTAGGATGTTCGCCTCTCAATAATGCCGACAGATAGCTGTATTGCGAAAATCACGGACTAATTTGACCCTAACCATAAAAGCATAAATCTTGTCTGCGGACGCGTCCTTTTCTATACGTGATAAGGTCCCCAATCATGATAACGCGCACCAATATGGTGCTTAATCGAGCGTCAGATGCTATTCAAGACTACAATTTCAGGCGTGGCAGCTCTAGTAATCGGCATCGTGCTGTTGACCTTTGCGGGGCAATACATCACGATGACGGTTCAAAATGTTCAGCGCACGGACATTGAGCCACACGCCGAATTCCTCGTAGGGGATGTGGAACAGAGATCTTACAGTCTCCCCGCAAACGTGATGGTCTTCGGCACAGTGAAAGTCACACAAGCCCCCACCAATCAGTCAGGAGATATCAGATTCATAGTGTTTGACGATGAGAACTACCAGAAGTGGAATGCAGGAGGCCAAGCAAATTTCGCGTACTCCATGGAAAAGCAGGGAGATTTCAACTACACATTCACCTCAACCGGCAACGTGGTTTACCATTTCGTTTTCGATAATCGAGCGTCACTTTACAAGAAGTACGTAATCTTCTCACTGGCATACAATGACATCGTTACCAGCCAGGTGCCTGACCCCAGGGTACAATATGTAGCGTACGTCCTGATTGGAGCGGGCGCATTGCTCCTCGTCATAGGCTTAATGAAGAAGCCAAGCCCAAGATGGTCCGACTAGTTGACAAGTTCTAAATATGGACACTGACCCTACCGAGAATGAAGTTCGAATGAGCGGTCTTACGAAGAAGATAATTTACGCGGACAAAGGGCTTTCAGTGATCTTAGGTGTCAAGGAAGGGTCGCTTGTCAGCTACTCGGAAATCTCCAAGGGGGTTCACAAATACATCAAAGAGAAGGACCTCAAGAATCTCCGCAGAGTCAAGGCCGACTCGCAGCCGGCTTCCTCTACCACGGCCCCGTCTGAGCGTCCACCCGTCGAGCGAGTCGATGAACTTTCGGTGTGCAAAGATTGTGGAGAGGCGATACCTGCCGGCGCTGTTTTCTGCGATATGTGTGGAGTCAGGCAGTAGCTCGAGTAGCTCAAGTACTACGGAGTGACGTATGTTGCGCTTGAGGTGGACCTCTTCCCGCCCATTTTAAATACGCTCAAGCGACGGCTACCATACTTTTAACCCTCGCAAACGGTTGAAGCTTATGCCTTCTGAAAAGATCGGGATAGTTGGGTACGGCGTATACATCCCTCTTCAGCGCATCAAGAGTGAACAGATAGTTAGGGCTAGGGAGAG
>DATKOK010000058.1:0-14298 GCA_035524675.1 Candidatus Methylomirabilota bacterium
CACGTTAAGGTTCGTAGTCGTCTCGCTGGTTTTCTTAGGACTTGGCGGAATTGAGGGAGTGATGATGCGAGGAAGAGTTGACAATATCGACGTGCCCCTGCTAGGTATGGCTCCTCAACATTTCTACGCGATCCTAACGGCGCATCCGTTCGTCCTGATTTACGGCTTCGCTTACATGGCCGTCATGGGCGCATTCTACTTCCTCGTTCCATACGTGCTCGGGCGCGACATCTACAGTAAGAAGACTGCAAACGCTTCGTTCTTCCTGATTATATTAGGAGTCTTGGCGGTTTGGACGACATCTTTCGTCACACACTATGCTCCCCTATACACTCTATACTGGCCGCTGCCTGTAGCCGTCAATACAGCTGGATGGAATGTTGTGAGCATTCTCCCATTTGGGGTAGGCATGATTCTTATCTTCGGTGCTGTTCTCGCCTTTTTCTTCAACATGTTCGCAACGATCTTCTTGCCAGCACGCCCAGACTCGAGTTCACGGCCCAAGCCAGCCTTTGTGGCAGGGGAGCTACTAGTAACCGCCTTCAGCCTCGACGGACTGAGAGCAAAGATCAGCGGATTACCAAACTACGTAAGCAAGGTGTTCGCCTACCCAGTATTCGCTGTCGGAGTTTTCAGGGGCTGTGTTGACACTACCATCAATGCAATCATCATGGGCGGAGTTGGAGTCCTACTCTCAATCTACGGATTCTCCTACCTAATTCCCTCCATGGCTCTGAGTCCATCATTGGTTGATCCTCTCGTTTACAAGAACATCTTCTGGTGGGGGCTAGATATGATCGCTGACGGGAACGTGCTAATGTTCACCGCAGCAACTTGGTATTTGTTAATCCCGTTACTTCTAAACCGCAAACTGTTTGGCGAAAACGTAGTCAGATCAGTCATTCTGGCTGATCTGCTCGTTTCGATGGGCGTATGGGGTCATCACATGATGGCGGACACTCCACAGCCTACAGGATTACTGGTTGAAGGTCAAGTCGTTACCTGGGGTGAACTTGTGACGATGGGACTGACGATATTTGCAGTCCTAATGACGCTGTGGTTGGCTCGGCCCGTCAAGTACTCTGCCCCACTGAAGTACGTTCTCGTTTCCATCATGGGTTACGGAATCGGAGGATCCGCCGGCATCATACAAGCAAATTATGCTGTCAACAGGTACTTCCATAACACCCAGTGGGTTGTGGGAATTCATGCTCATGTCCAATTACTACTTGGCCTAGGATGCACGATATTCGCAGCCATCTACGCGCTCTTTCCGCTTCTAACAGGAAAGCAACTCAACGACCGACTCGCCGACTTACAGCTCATCTTGTGGACTGTTGGAGGTCTCGTGATGGGAATCAGTATGGGGCTGGCTGGCGTTAACGGAATGTTGAGGCGCATGCTCTACCTAAACGGACTTGGATCATTCCAACCCTTCATGAACGCCGCACTCTTGGGCGCAATAATCCTAGCATGTGGGTACGCCGTCTTCCTGTTAAACATCGTTCGAACTGTAGGGTTGAGGACGCTCATCGGAATCTTCTACGTTCCTCAAGCTCAACCAACCTCAGTATCACACGCCGAGCATGCAAATTGAACGCCGCTCGCCTAAATCCGTAGCGGTACTCAAGTCAGTGCTTTGGGAGTGAGTCCAGAACCTTTGCTGTGCGTTCAATCGCGAGCCGCGGGCTTGAAAGGATTCGTAAGCCAGTCTTCTGAGCTAAGCTCGGGACGAGCCTCGTCATCGAGGCTTGTGCCAAGACTATGATGTCAACCTTAGTGGCAAGTCTTTGAGCCGCTTCAGCGACCATTCGATCATGTCGTTCACGATCGCCGCTCATCAGAATTTGGAAGGCCCCCTCTACTAGGGCAGGTTCGATTTGCAGCTCCTTCTTCATTGCAGTGGCCTTCGAACGAATCAAGTCCACTGTCGGTCCAAGCGTAGTGAGAACGGTGGCCATTACTCCGATTCGTTTCGCAGATCGAACCGCCTCCTCTGCCATCGGATCGTCGATCTTTATCACCGGGATATTGACTAGCGGCCTAGCGATATCGATCGTCGGGCCTAATGAGGAGCACAACGATAGAATTGCATCTGCTCCTGATGCTTCTGCCGCTTGCACGTAGGCGCACATGCGTTTAGTGACGGGCTGCGTGATCTTTCCAGCAGCCATCACGTCTGCTAGAAGCGAATCGTCAACAATGTTGATTCGCCGAACATTTGGCATGACTTCCTTGAAAATATCATTCATCATCGTCTCGACGTTGATGAATACCATACTCGTGTGAATGCAAGCAAGACTCTGGGACATGATTCTCACTTCTCATTAACCTGCAAAATCAAGTAGAAATATATGGTGATCTATGTTCAAATCAGTTAAGCGCCTAATTGCGGCAGCCACTCTTGCAGTTAGTCTGATGTTCAGTGAGAAAATACCTAAACGTATTCCGACCGGCTGATGATGTTGCGCGGTTTCTCTCCCGCAAGAAACATTGCCACGTTCATTGCAGCCTCCGTCAGCATCTTGCGCATGATCTCACTGTTACCGAGGCCACCAGCCACGTATGGGGTTCCAATAAAGTTAGGGTAGTTCATCAGCACGGCGTCTTTCTGAAACTCTTCGCCCGTATTCCACCATACATCAGTTGCGACGTGGAATTCCGGGTTGCGTTCAAGGAAATTAACTAGATCATCTCGTTTAACCAGCTCTGCTCTGCCCATGTTTACGAAGACACAGCCCTTCTTCATGAGTTCAAGACGACGACGATCGATCATTCCTCTAGTGGCCTTGGTCAAGGGTGTTGACAGGACGACAATATCGCTCTGTTCCAGAATATGATCAATGTCTTCAGGTCCGCCGATGAACGCGCAGTCTCGGTTTGACCTTCCTGATTTGGTGACGGCGACAGTTTTCATTTGGAAAGCGCTGGCTATCTCGCTTATTCGCCGACCAACTGAGCCCATTCCGATTATGCCAATTGTTTTCCCTGCGAGGATGTCGATCCCAGGTTTCATCTCGAACACTTGATTTTTCAAGTTAGGTAAGTGGATGTGCAGGTTGTGTGCTTGACATAGGATTAGTGACCAAGCATGCTCCGCAACGGCGTCTGCATTTGAACCAGGATTCCCGCACACGATTACATCCTGTGGAATATCCTTCCAAGGTAGAGAATCAACACCTGCAGTGGCCGCTTGAATCATCTTCAAGTTCCTCATCTCTCGCACGCGGTTTAGTTTCCCATAGCAAAGAGCGACAGTTACCTTGGGCAGTATTTGATCCAGTTCGGGTGAATCTTCCACGTATACTATGGCACGGCCATTAAGTACAAGCATGATCACCTCGATTGGTCTGACGAACGATAACACAACTGGCAGGTCACGCTGATAATGCGATGAATGAGCAATCAAGGTCGAAGTAGCATCTTCCGACATTATTCCAGATCCTCACTCATAGCGTTTGAGAATATCCTCATTTACTCACTTTGTGTTAGCCGTAAGAATTCTTCACCCTCGGTAATGACGCGGTCAAGGTATGCTCGTTCGTCGGTAGTTAGATCATGGAGTTCTGTCAGTAACTGTTTCGCGGTTCGGACGTTAGTCCTAACCCAAGCTCTCCCTAGGCCAGACATGCGCACTCCCTCCTGGACAAAATGGGTAGGTGGGGTGAACTCGGCGGCTTCGCCGGTTGAGAAATCTCAAGTTTCAACATGTGGACTGAAGGTAGGTTTGAAATGAATGATGAATGTTTAGCGTTAAGCATTACTTCTGCAGAAGGAACCATCATGTATAAAATAGAACATAACGGTCGATCGTCTATAATACCTTTACATCGAATCCTGATACTTGAGCGAGAATTGACTAGTAGATCCGCAATTCGAGGGGGATGTCGCGTTCGTCGTCAGCTGACTGCCTCTTCTTGCGCCATGTTTTCGCCTTGAATAGGGGCATCCGGCGTTCACCTACAGTGGAGGATCATGGTCACTGGTACTGGCAAGTGCTACGCTAACTCCGATGGCTAGGACTAGGACGATGGAGCCAAAAATCGCAATGGTTCCTTTCTTGCGTGACAATATGTCATAGAGCATCGAATCTTACCGCTATATGGTACCGCATTGTCTCCGAATAACGAAATGTTACTGGATGAGTGAAATTCCAGTTACACGTTTCTGGACATAGTTGAGAGGTAAGTCACCGAAAGGTTCAGAACCTAGGGTTTACGAGGATTCTGACTTTGAAAGGTTCAACGAGTAGTATAGATGACGGTGAGTGGGAACATGCATAGTGGCCATTAATGGTGGACATTAGTGGACAGGCGTTAGTTTATCCTTCTCAAGCCGAATGTCAAGCAGAAAAGTGGGATGCTAAATCGAAGCACCTACACGTATGCTGGTTGCAAAAGGGGCACACCGGACATCACAACTGCGACTGTTCTCTGTCGTTCTAAACGCCAAGAGATAGCGTAGAACGTAAACTCCAATGGACTTTTTCGTAATAAAAATCGTATTTACCATCGTTCGTTACTCTAAATACTAAATTTACGACACCTCGAAATATACTTACGTCAATATAGCGGCCTTGGTGAAGTGAGGTTGGGTCTTAACGTCATTTCAATCTTAGCATACTCTGGCCTAATTAGCTGGGTTTGGTGGATTCTAGGAAAATGCGACCCAAAGGGGGTTGATTAGTATGTCATTTGGACGCTGCGCGGAATGCCGAGATACGTATGGCAGAGACGACGAATGCCAGCCCTGCAAGATCTGTAACGCACCGCCTGGCGAACACTGCGAACATTGCCCGCCGTCCGTCATCCTACCGGGCTAACAACGAGAAACCCCGGACACTCCCTATTCTGTATGGCTAGCGGTTTGCTGCACCAAATCGAAAGCCGGCTATCATGGTACCTCAGCGTACTCCGTAATGAGAAACCAGCCAAGTACCTCGTGTGCAAGTCGATACGGAGCGAGAAAGACCCATCGGAGATGACTGATGCACAACTTTCGCTCCAACACTCGTCCTTGTGCAAACAATTTGCAAATCGTTGGGGGAAGGTGAGGGAAGGCATCGTTACAGGGTTCAATCAACAATCTGAACCTTACAGTCTTTTAGATGTCAAACTTGAACTTCTGAACCGAGTCCTCAGAAGATGCGTCCTGTGCGAATGGAGATGCAAGGTTAATCGTGCAGAGGGAAAGAAGGGAGCATGCCGCCTGGACAAGGAAACGCGAGTTGCAACCTTCTTCCGCCACTTCGGAGAAGAACCTCCACTAGTGGGTAAGTACGGATCTGGAACAATCTTCTTCACCGGATGCAATTTCCGATGCGTATTCTGTCAAAACTGGGACATTTCGCAGGACCCAACCGCGGGCCACCCAGTCTCACCGAACATGCTCGCATCAATCATCTGCTCACTAAGAGAAGAGGGCGCTGCCAACATCAACCTTGTTGGCGGAGAACCCACCCCGCATCTTCACACGATTCTTGAAGCACTGAAAATTGCGAACGTGGATGTTCCAATCTTGTGGAATAGCAACCTCTACCTCACAGAGGAGTCTATGGAGATTCTGAAGGATGTTGTAGATATTTGGCTGCCCGACTTCAAATGGGGAGACGATGGTTGCGCAGTAAAATACTCACATGTTACACGATACTTTGAAGTCATTTCCAGAAATCACAGAATCGCACATGATTCCGCTGACATCATAATCAGACATCTCGTCATTCCAGGTCACTTTGACTGTTGCACAAAGCCCATTCTTCAATGGATACGCGAATTCTGTCCGCGAGCAATCGTTAACGTGATGGGACAATACAGACCGGAACATTTGGTTGCTAGTAAATCTAAGGACTATCGGGACATCGCACGGTGCCTGACCAGTGAGGAATTAGAGGAAGCAGAGAATTATGCTCGGGGGCTGCATCTGACTTGTATAGGGTAGCAATCGTCAAGAGTGGATAGAACTGCTTACGGCGCCACACGCTTTCGATAATGATAGGTAGACGGGGACCAGTGCAAGAGCGTTCAGCGCAGCCAACCATACATACGCGGATTTTAGACTCGCCATGAAGAGAGATCTATACATCGTCGGGATTGCCACTGCACCCACTGAAGAGATGACTGCGGTGACTATCGAGTAGGGCACAGTAAATGTCATGATCAAGACGACCAGATTAAGACTCACAGTCAATCCTACGTTGAAGAAAGTGGAACGAACCGAAGCCGCAACACCTCTTCGTTGAGGCGGAATCGGTGTCATGGAGTAACTCACGTTAGGTGCAAGGAACATGCTTGTCGCTACACCTAGCAAAATCATGTACCCTACCACGGTGAGGTAAGGAGTAGAAGCATCTACGGTCGAGAACAGATAGGTTCCAATACTAATCAAACATAATCCAGCAGTGATGAATGGTACTTGACCAAAACGGTCAGACATTCTTCCACTTAAGGGAGCCACCAAGAGTGTAGATACATCCAACGGAAGTAGGTGAATCCCTGCGTCAAGTGGACTCAATCCGACTACGAGTTGAAAATATAGACTCAATAGTAGAGCTAGGCTGCTGAAGGCTGTCACATTGATTACCAACGCAACGACCGAATTTCCGAACTCCTTTATTCTCAACAAGTTGAGGTCAAGCAGCGGGTATTTGGTCCTCCGCTCATGGGTGACGAAGAGTATCAGAGCGGATAGACTGAGTGCGAGCAGAGCAACAACGAGGCTCTCCTGGGCGATACCGTAAGCAGCGTACGTCATGGCCAGAAGAAGGCTTGTGATGAAGACGACAAAAGCTCCGAAACCCAACCAGTCTACCGGAGCGCCTTCTTCCGTCTGAGCAATTTCTTTCAATCGTATACGCGCCCAAATCGTTCCGAATAACCCGATTGGCACGTTAATGTAGAACAAATATCTCCAGTCAAGGAAGGCGAGGATTAAGCCGCTTACTGTCAGCCCAAGTACGGAACCAAAATTGAAAGCGATCGAATTGATTCCAAGCGCCAAACCTAACTCGTTCCTTGGCGTGGCATCAGCAATCATGGCGACGCTGTTCGACCATATGATTGAACTTCCGAGACCCTGGATAAGTCTGAAGGCGATGATCTGGTTTGGCGATTGAGCAAAGCCAGTGAGAAGTGACGCGGCAGTGAAGATGACGAATCCCGTGTTGTAGAATTTGACTCTACCAAAGATGTCAGTTATTCTGCCTATTAGGAGGAGCATGATAGTGCTTGCGAGAGCATAGCCCTGCGTGAACCAAATCGCCTGTTCCGCGTCAGCATGCATTGCGGATGCTATTTGCGGCAGACCGATAATGAGGATTCTTCCGTCAATGCCGGACATTAGCACGCCGACAGTCGTTACGGTTAGCACAGTCCACTTGTATTCCACGTCAAGACCCTGCTTGCGAAGCCGTCTTTCAAAAATGGTTAGAGGTACTTGGTTATGGCCTCGGTCACATTCCGTTCATAATCACCGAAAGGCGATGGACAGATGAAAACGTCGTCAACACCTGCCTCATGGTACATTCGAATTCGCTCTCTTAGTTCACCTATTCCTCCAAGCACGATCAGTTTCTCGATCATCTGGCGATTGATATTCTTTCGAACAGCTTCCCTGTCTCTTTTTTTCCATGCTTCAAGCATCGCGCCCGCCTCATCATGAAAGCCAATACCCGAGAACAACGATGAATATGCAGGCGCACTCGCGTAGAAGCTGATCAGGTCCTTCGCAGCCTCCGAACCTTTCTCATCATTTCCCATCAAGTAAGCGTATAACATGACCGAGAGTACAGGCTGATCCTTCCTGCCGGAGGTCCTGCAACTTTCATCGATTAACGCCTTCGCGTGGGCAATTCTTTCTACCGGATAGAGATTCAGAATGATCCGATCACTGAGTATCGCGGCTTTTCTTATCATTCCATCATTAAGAGCTGCCAACGCGATCTTTGGAGGAAAAGTACTTCTTAACTTGGCATTACTCGGGGACGAATATCGCCCTTGAATTGAGAATTTCTCGCCTGAGAAGTAATGTCGAAGAATTCTCACCGTCTCTTCCATCCTTTCCATCGCACGTTCGAACTTGAGTCCGTGCCATGATTCTACAATAGCCGCAGTGCTAACCCCTATTCCAAGAGTAAATCTTCCCTCACTAAGCTCGTTAAGTGTGGACCCAAGCAGCGCAAGTTGACTGGGCGACCGTGTATAGACGTTAAGTATTGAGGTCCCCAGCTGTAACTTCTTGGTCACGCATGCAGCCACTGCAACCTGAATCGAAGCATCACGTAGGGTTGTCTCGCCGAACCACAATCCCGCGAACCCATTCCTCTCAACTGTAGAAGCTATCTCGGGCAAGAGACGGGAATTCAGGTCGCCGTTGCCGCTTAGCATGACACTAACTGACAATTCGGTCCTCGCAAAGGAACATCAATTAAGATAAAGAGTCAGCGTTAAATGGTAACGGGGCAGGGAGAATCGTGGCATCCACATCCGTAAGGCTGTTCACACCGATCTCATATGCAACTTTGCTGACTCCGATTATTGTTCTAGTGATAGCCTTAGCGCTCCGTAATCGCGCTTGATTACACTCACGTCATTTGCGGCGGAACGTGGACTGGCATCGACCTGTTCATGGGGCTCGTGATGTCCCGAATAATGAAAGGGATTACACCAGAGACGCGAGCAGAAGTGGTTAAGCGACTGGTCCCAGTCATGCTGTTCCTGATGCCCGCATTAGCATCGGTTGCAATAACGGCGGGCATCTATCTCGCTCAATGGGAAGGCGTACTCGACTTCAGCTCGCCCCTAATCATTGCAGCGATCATAATCGTAGCGGTATTGACGGTGCAAGGTTTCGGCATCATCATGCCAACTGAAATTATGATCTTCCTAGAATTAATGAAGAATAATCCGGATAGGGAACGAATAGTGAGACTTGGAATGCGAAACATCAAGATCTCTGGCAGTCAAGCCATATTGGCAGTCAAGCCATATTGGCAGTCAAGCCATATTGGCAGTCAAGCCAAATAGCAATAATTTTCGTAATGACGCTACTTTCATATAGTGTTTAGTTATTCCTTCCTGGGTGAGGGAGAGTTGCGGTGGACACTTTTGAGAGATGGTTAGCTACTCTGAAGCCTAATACGAGATTGGGGTACGGTCAGCAGTTAAGACGATTGTTCGCCGAGTCTAATATGACTGGCGATCAGATTCTAGAATCCGTCAAATCTGAGGCACGCTCCAACAGTTGGGACACTTATGTTGAGCTGCGTCAGATCTGCAAGGGGTACAAGCCCACCATAGCGCATGCGATGTTCTTCGCCTTACGAAGGTACCTATACGATAATGGCGTGATCACCCTACCACCCGCCAAGATGCAAGGTGCTCCACGCGCGAAACTCGACGTCCCGATGACTTGGGAACAGGCACATGCGGTCTGCGCTGCTGCGGCGAAACCCTATTCACTGGTCTACAAGATGATGCTCAATTGTGGCTGGGGTATCGGTCAATTCTTCACCTTCAATACTTTAGAAAACTGGGCGCGAGTCAAAGAGCATCTCTCGAATCCTACCAGTCCTGAGTATTACAAGTTCGACTTTCTAGGCCGAAAATCGAATCGGTCGCAGTGGTACTCATTAGTGCCGAAAAGCCTTCTGCAGGAAATTGTTAGTACGGTTGACGTTCCAATTAGGGCAGATCATGGGCGCGGGATTCCTTTGGACATGCCACATTATCGAAGCGCTCGAACATACGTAGAGTCGAGTTGGAAAACTGCAGTTCGGCGTGCATCCGTCAAGCTTCCTGGCGCTCCACCACCTCATGAGTTACGTGACACTTTTCGAACGCGGTGCCAACGGGTTGGTTGCGATCCTGTCGCGGCTGAATGGGCTATGGGTCATTCTATCGATCCGCTGGGTTACAACAAGATCTATGGTGACGTACCGTGGGTTTGGGATCAGCTAAAGAAAGTCTACACAGCGAACGTAGTGTCCAAGGAAGACTTTGAGGCTCAGAGGTCTGAGATTGAGCGATTGCGAGAAGAATTGGCCTTGTTCAAGCATGAGGTCCAGAAGACTTGGGAAGAGGAGAAGATAGAGGCGTGGGAATCAGATAGGTTCCTAGCTGTGCATGGTAGGTTGCCCGATATGCGGGAGATGGCAGAGTGGATGAAGAATCCACCCTCTCATGAGGAATTTACGGAAGAATTGAAGCGCAGAGGTCTTGTAGACACTTCTGCCACACCTGCGATTGTGGTTCCACCACCTCTAGGATCCAAGGCACAGCGGCATAGGAAGGTCAAGAGATCGAGCGCCAAGAAGAGAAAGCGTTGAATCTGGTCCCGTGATAGAGTTGGATTCTGAAAGCTTCTTCCAGGGACCGCCTGTACCGATAGGATCATACCGTCGTCCCGTGCGTAAGAGACTTAGGTTCTAGCTAAATGCCCGAGACGCGGTGTGGTACGGTTGGTTTTGACAGATCGACGGTGGGCGGGTCTACTCATGGCTGAATGCCTGGATTGCTGTTAGTCGGGGATTATTTTCCACGTCCGCTCGGAATTATTCCCTATTAGCATCACCAAGCGATTATTTTCCAGTCGTTAGGTGCTGATTCCCCGTCTAAATGTTTCCTGAAAATCGTCACTTGGCGCTAATCTATCAGATCTATCATCGGGAGAGGGGAGCCGCGACTTATCCCCCTGGAGATAGTGATTAGCGGGGAGAACCGAGTGGTTCTCCGTCACGTCTCTTAACTAGGCGTGACCTAGCGTTGCAGCCTACCGTCTGCTTGACCCTATTGGATCGCAAGGAGCTGAAGAAGAGACGCAAGCAGCTCATTCTACGACTTTTCAAGCGAAAAACGTTGATTTGTTCCGTTTGCGCCCTTAATCTGGGTATGAATGGATAAATCGTTCCGTTTCATGGCTATTGATGATTAGCAAAGTGTATATAGCTATACACGTGTATGAAGTTATTTACGGTGAAAGAGGTTGCAGGTGGTTCCGTCCAGAGGTCATAGTCCGACGCTGGATACTCAGTTGATGGTTGAACATACTATTCGAGATCGCGGAAGTTTTCCTTCACGCCGCGCCTTGATGCGGGAACTTGCTCACAAAGTGGAGTACGGAACATTGGTGAGAATCCTGCAATACCTTGAAGCATCTGAGAAGATAGTTCTCACAGAGGATGGTTCAATCGCTTGGGTATTCGCAGACAATCCGAAACTTCTCGCGCTGCTCGATCAGAGCCCCATCCTGGCGAAGCCCCGAGAATCTGGACCAGAGGACATCGTAGAGATCCACCAGTCACAGGCCATCCAAAGTTTGCAGAATATCTTAGCCGACTCAGAAAAGCTGTCGAGAGAAGCAGTGCGGAAAATCAAGACAGGTACCTACTCGGGTTGATTGATGACACCATAAGACTGCTGAATGAAGGGCGGACACTAGGGAATTCAGTACAACGTGATCGATGGCCTAAGAAATATCGTGATTTGGCGATTTCCTGTCTCTTCAAAGTCAAATTGGATAGTAACTATCGATTGACGTACTCACTGATCAAGAGAAAGGATCAGCCTCTAATTGTGTGGATCATTGAAGTAATGACGCATAAAGAGTACAATGAGCGATTCGGATACGATTAACTCTTAGACGCACCTAACCATTTCGCTACAACTATTACACTATATGCTCAATGAGCTTCGAGCGTAGTTGTATCTATTGTTGAAGGCCTTTGTAATCGTTTTCTGAGGTTTCATTCTTCGCGAGGACGTTTCTTGCGTTATAGATAATCGAGATCAGTGTCAAGAGAAATACTCCGATGAACGTGATCCAGAGATAATTTGGCAGTGCAACACCGAGACTATTGATGAACCACAAGAGGGCGAGTGCTGCACAAAGCACGACCGCTACGAAGCAGAATATTATGAAGTTCTGGGTTGCTTCGGTTCGCATCTCGGCATTATATTGCTCAGTCATGGAGTGATTCACTCCTCTGGCAATAGCCTCGATAATTTCGATCTCTCTGTCCCAGAATTGGGTGCTGGGTAGATTTAACGCCTTACGACTTAATCTACTCCATTTGTCGTCATGAATCTGAGGGATGATGAGTTGCAGATTCACCTTCGTTATCTTGTCGATAGTCGGGGGGGTCAATTTTGCAGTCACCTTCGTTTCAAAGTCCTTATGGGACGTGGCGAACCACCTCCCGATCCGACTACCTCGCTTGAACTGAAGTGGATCAGACCCCACTTGCCGATACCCCATCGCTGGGAGGGCCTCTACGAGCCGACGCAGGACTACTTCAGAATCAACTTCAATCGTGAAAGAACGCTCCAACTGCACGTATCTTCATCTCGCGATTCCAGTGTATCTAGAACTTAGCATATAATCAACATTTTAGAGGGTTCTGTTAACATGACGGGATAAAATTCTCTCTGTTAAGTGGCGGGACATGCGGGTTTCTGTCTTGTTTGCCAATGAAGTGAGCAACGAGACCTGCCCAAACCAATAGACCGACGAAATCACTCAAACCGAAAGTCAAGTTACGCCAAAGCGAGAAGGATTGCACGATAAGCCAAACAATCACACAGATGATGATTGCCCATGAGGACGCTGTGAAGGTGAACTTCTTTGACCTTCACAAACTAGGCTCATTTTGAGGCGATTTTACGTATATGTGAATTTGTGAAGGCTATGAAAGCGAATTCTCATCGATAGAAAGAATGATCGATTCTTAGTTAATGTAATCACAACGTTTCATTTCTTGACAGGTGGACATGTGGACCTGGTAGATTATTGTTCTAGTGGGAAAAAAGGGGAATAAGGGTGTGCAGTCCTTCTCGACCTTCACACCTTCACAGATTCTGAGGGATGGGTGCTTCAGTCTGTTCGCCGTACCGTGTTAGGAGTTCTTGGAAGAGTTGCTGCGTGATTGTCCAATAGTTGCCTTGCCGAGTGTGTTCATGTTTGAACGCAAGTGCTCGCAATTCTCTGCCTAGTCTGGGCATGTGCCATTTGAATTGTTGATTGTCGTTAGGTAGATTCTGTTTAATAGTTCCAAGTAGTTCAGGAGCGTTGATTTTGATCATCCCCTGATCTTCGAGTGCCATCTGACGACCAATCATGGTCGCTATTGTTTGGATGATGAAGCCCTGCCACGTTTCGCTGGCGTCAGCCTGGGCCTGTTCTTGTGCGAGTTCAAAGCATAATGAATGGAGCATCTCTTCCGCTTCCCTGGTAGGGGCGACTTGGAAGAGTGGGAAGAATAGCTTCGCAATTCGGTTGCTTCCCCACTCTTCGGGCTTGTACGGTTTTGAGATTTTGTCATTCTGGTGTCTCTGTTTGTAGTCCTCTAACTCTTTTTGCAGCCTCTCGGCCAGTTCGTGGTCGAAGTGAAAGTTTATCTTCGCATATTTCGGTGCCTGAATCATCACTATCGGAATAGCTCGGTTTTCCGTCTGTCTTGGGAATTTCAATATTATTCCTGCCCACATCTTCGGACAGAACGTTTTGAATTTCTTGACCTTGTAGTGGTCGTTCTCGCCCTTCTCGCACCTGGGAGCGTAGCGATTCTTCTGGTATCCAGCATTCAGGATTGAACAAGTGTCTGCTATGGCGTCTTTGCTGATCAGATCGGCTTCATCTATGGCTACGAGTTCGGGTTCTTCATCATTGATGTAATGAAACAGGACAGCAGGCGTTGCTGTTGCGCTGGTAATGGCTTTCGATCCGAATAATGCAACCATCGTGTCTATGAGTTGACTCTTACCTGTGTTTGTGCTACCTTTGACATCCAGGTATGGCAGCACATCGAACTGGGTGTATCTCTTACACATTAATGCATAACAGGCTAGCAGGTGGTGGCGGCGATTGTCGGGTATGTAGACGTGGGCTCTGAAGTAATCAAGTAGTCGGCTATAGAGCGACGAATCGTAATACGTAGTGACTAGTTCTTCTTGCTTGCTTTCGGCTTGCGGAGTTTGTGGAGACTCCCCACATTCTTTTTCTTCTATTCTTTTCACCTCCATTTGTCTTGAGCCTCTTTCATTGTATCACCGTGCCAGCGTCCATATGTGCTGTAACTAATCAAGGTATTGCAATAACTATAACATGCGATAAATAATTATAGGTTTTCATTATGTTTTTGCGCAGTAAATAATACACATGTATAGAATAAGCCTGCGTACTTCTCGTAATGGCAAGCCTCGCTATGGCCTAGCTGCGATTCTAGGACAACTTGTGAGAGAAACGTGCCTCAAGTAGAGATATTATAAGGCATATGACGCCAATTGTTGGCGTATGTCTCAGCAACCA
>DATKOK010000059.1:0-50055 GCA_035524675.1 Candidatus Methylomirabilota bacterium
CCTCGAATGGCCTCTTGCAGGCTAGGAGCAGAGTATAAGTTCCTCTCAAGGCATCCCTCCGAAGCACAAATAGCCGCATATGAATTCTATCTTGGCTGCTTGGGATCTCTCGATGAAGGCAATCGTACTGGCTGGGGGATACGCAACTCGACTCCGCCCGATCAGTTACGTCATCCCCAAACTGCTGTTCCCCGTAGCTGGTAAACCGATGATCTACTGGACGCTGGACCTGCTCAAGAGATTCCAAGTAGACGAGGCAGTGCTAGCCGTAAACTACCTTGCCGAGGACCTGAGAAGAACTGTTGGTGATGAATACCGTGGTGTGCGCATCAAGTACTCTCTGGAGAGCATGCCGCTGGGGACTGCGGGACCCATCAAACTCGCCTCCAAAATGACTCGGCTGGATGAGACGTTCATAGCAATGAATGGTGATATCATCACAAACATCGACTTCAGCGAAATGCTCCAACGGCATGAATCCTCAAATTCAGTAATCACAGATGCACTCGAAGAGGTTCAGGATCCCTCTAGATTCGGTGTCGTCGAACTCGACGCCTCATCGCGTATAGCGAGGTTTGTTGAGAAACCAAGCAGGAAGGAAGCTCCAAGTCGACTCATCAACGCGGGAATCTACCTCATCGAGCCGAGTGTACTCAAACAAATTCCTAGCGGACGAAAAGTCTCGCTGGAACGAGAGATATTCCCCGTTCTCGCCCAACTCGGGAAGCTTGGAGGATTCCCGCTTTCGGACTACTGGTTCGACATCGGCGATTCCTCTGATTATCGAAAAGCAAACTTTGCTCTAGCGAAGAAGATCGCTGGAAGGTCGGGACTGCAATTATCCGGACGCACACAGATGAAGGGGTCGAAACTTGCTCCACCAGTCCTCATTGGTAGAGACTGTAAGGTTAGTTCTGAAGTGAAGTTGGGACCAAACGCGGTTCTCGGGAAGAGGGTAACTGTTGGCAAGAGAGTGCGGATCGCTGATTCGATTGTATTCGACGACGTAAGGATTGGGGATGAATCAAGTATTACAGGCGCAATCGTAGCAAGCGGTTCTACGATTGGGGATGGCGTTAGAATCGAACGGGGATCTGTCGTCTCGCCCTACGTATCGATCAGTGATGGAGTAAGAGTTGGAAAAGGTGCGGTCATTCACCCTTACAAGGAGATAACGCGGCATATCGCCGCCAGGGCCCAGGTCATGTGAGGAATCACGCTCGTGCCGTCAAGAAGACGTTCTGAAGATCAAGAGTGGTCAAAAGAATGTATGATTACAGCTTGATTTCATTTGTCTTCTTAGCAACTTTCGCGGTCACATTTCTCTCCATCCCCTTTGTTGCGAAATTCATGAAGAATCATGGCATTACAGGCAAAGACGTCCACAAGATCGGCGGCCCCGAGATCCCTGAAATGTGTGGAGTAGCTGTCCTGGTCGGCTTGAGCGTTGGAGTGATCGGATACGCGGTTATGGCACCGGGTTCGGCACGGGAAGGTATGGCCTGGCTCGGTACCATATTGATCGCCGGAGCGATTGGGGTCGTTGATGACAGGCATCCGCTTGGTGCGAAAACCAAGCCTCTTCTTACTGCTGTCGCGTGTGTGCCGATTCTCTTGCTTGGGGCGTATTCTCCGTTTCCGCGTCTTCCTTTCATTGGTGAAGCACGTCTTACAATCGTGTATCCTCTCCTTGTTCCATTGGCCATCGCGGTGACATCGAACGCTGTGAATATGATGGATGTCATGAACGGGGCCATGCCTAGTACCGTTGCAATCATAGCCGCCATGTTGACTGGAATCTTACTGCTGGCCGGTCAATGGACGGTTGCGGTACTCTCGGCATGTCTGTTGGCAGCGATGCTTGCGCTTTTCTACTTCAATCGCTGTCCAGCAAGAGTGTTCAGCGGGGACACGGGGAGCCTGGCTGTGGGCGCTGCTCTTGGCGGGCTCGCGATCATAGGGCGAGTGGAGGTCGTCGTGGTGGTTGCGCTTATGCCTCAGATTATGAATGCGTTCTATGGGTTGTCGTCTGTCGGGCGGTTATATGAGAGGCGTGAAATTCGCCAGCGGCCAACCAAATTGCTTGATGATGGGAAGCTTGCTGCAACTGCTGAGAAGAATGCGCCAATCACGTTGGCTCGACTGATTCTAGCCGCGGGTTCTTCCACAGAACGTGATGTGGTGCGAGGAATGATGCTGTTGACGGTGCTCTCATCGATCTTGGCTGTGCTGACCTATGGGCTTATTGTGGTGAAGATTTGAAGCGTCTTCTCCCATTAGCCGCCATCGAGATCTTCGTGTGGGCTGCTATGATAGTATGTGTGATGGTAATTGGCAGACTTGTTTTCGAGATAAGTCTTGGCGCATCATTAGCTGAGAGAATCGCCACTCAGACCATCCGACTCGTAATCTCGAGCGCAGCAGTTCTGTTATGGCTTGTATCATGGAAGAAGATCACGGAGCGATACTTCTGGAGGGCGATTCGAAGATCGTCAAATACTACTTGAGTATGCGAGAGAGCATGACTCGAACTGGATCGTCCATAGTTTGCTTTAATTTGCTTGATCTTCTCTGATAGAATTCTCTGAAATCTCGGCTTTTCGAGATCCCAATAGTTCTGTGAGCGATTCTTCCTGGATCGAGAATCCTTTCCATTAAACCATACCTGACGAGAAACTTATCCACGAAGGTTTGGTCTCCTGGATAGCACGATATCACTGGTATTCCCAGCAACGCGGCTTCCGCAGACATTGTGCCACCGCCGCCAATGAAGACTGTTGACATTCGCAGGAGTGAAACACCATCGATGACGTGCTGGGGCACGACAATTCGGGTCCCGAACCTTTTCCGTAATCTTTCTCGTTGCTCGTCATAGCGTGGAAGAACGACAATTTGCAATTCTCCGTTACTTTTGTCTAGTATGTTTGCGACGATGTCCATAGTCGTTGTAACTCTAGCTGCTAAACGATCTGAAAGGTATGCAGCATACTCTTCAGACGTGCGTATTACGACGGTTGGTTTCGTGAGGTCTAAGTGGAGCTCGTCCAGGGATTTGGGATCGTTTTTGGAGTTTATCCAAACTATTGGGTCGAGCGCACGGTAGCTTACTATGTCGCGTGACCTGATTCCGTAACGGTTCCAGGCATATGACGGAATTACCCATGGCGTGAACAGTTTCTCAGAGAGGGGTATTGTTAGTCTGCAGACTGCTTCTGCATGAGGCGAGTCACTCACGCAATAGTGCGGAATCCCCAATCCAAATGCAACCCTAGCGGCTTCGGGAGAAGAGAACGAGACTGCTACATCAGGGGAATAATCTCCGACGATCTCCTCCGCGAGGAGAGTGACTCGTTTTGAGCTTTCCAGAAGCTTATCCCTGAGCTGTACGCCACCGTGACGCCCAACTTTGCTTGTTTTCAGCTTTCTGAGGTCAAGTAACTCGTTTACTTCCCTGTAATGCCGCGTGGTCACGAGGACTTTGCAGCCTTTCGCAACCAAACGGTCATGTAGCTCCGCAAAGAGATTCGCTTGCTTAGGCGTCAATACATCGAGCCAAACTTTCAACTCTTCACCCCATTAACCCGCTTCGCCTTCTCCCAACGGAATAGGAAGGATTCTCGAAAGATCCTGATCAAGCCTTGGTTCTTGGTATGATTCGGCGTGTAAACTATTGGGTTCCAGTGGCGCTCAACCTCTTCGGCGGCCCAAATTACAAAAACCAGCTCACGGTTATCAATCAAGGTTCCTCTTACAGGGTGCCATGGGTCGCGGGTGTCACGGGCCTGTGCTCCCATTTGAATCAGTTCATTCAAATGCTTACCGACCTGTGAATTTTCCATTTGCATCAGAATTTTCACTTTCACCCCGCGTTTCAATGCATCTCTAAGTTGAGGTTTCACTCTAGGAAGCCAAGAAAACAGTGCAGTCGAAACTAGAACTTCGTCTGATGCGACTTGAACATAATCGCGAGTGCGCTTCTCCATAACCTGGAGATTATCAAGTGGCTCGAGAAGTTCCTCTGCTTTGACCTGAAGATGACTCTCCACGTAGATTGGTTCGACGCGTCTCTGCATGGCCCGCATAATCTCTTCCACGGAGAGAAGATTTTGCTCGAAGTTCTGCCTAAGCATGGTCAGATACTCGCGTTTTGCCTCCCCGGGTGGAACTGCTTGAAATCTCTTCGGCCTGCTCTGAATAATTCGGGCAAACCCTTTCTGCATCAATTGTTCCAAGGTGTTGTACACCCGCGTAATCGGAATCGAGGTCTGCTTGGCTACGTCTTCCGCAGTTAGCTCGCGTTTCGATAGCAAGGCAAGGTATGCGTCCGACTCGTATGTAGTGAGACCGGCCCTTCGGAGAGATTCATGCAGGTCGCCTGCAGCGGTCATAATTCACTGAAGTAGAGTTAAAAACGATTAAATATTTCGGAAGAAAACGGACTGTGGGTATCATAGGTGTCTTCACAACAGGCTCTGCTATCTCTTGAGCCAGGAGAGATCGCGGTAAGAATACGTGATGGCGCGGTTAAGATCGCCATTGTAGGTCTCGGGTGGATGGGGCTTCCCACTGGGTGTTTGTACGCTGACGCGGGTGCGCCAGTCACTGGAGCGGACATGAATCCTAGAGTTGTGGAACGTATCAACAAAGGCGAACCGCCAATCGATGAAGCTGGGCTCCCGGCAATGTTGAAAAAAGCGATTCGAGCGGGTAAATTCACCGCCACAACATCCACCGAGGACGCTGCCACGAACTCGGATATCATATTCATCGTAGTTCCAACGATGATCGACAGGCAGAAGCGAGCAGACTACTCAGCCGTGGAAGACGCATGTACTGCCATCGGCAAGAGTCTGAAAATTGGTAGTCTAGTCATCTTCGAAAGTACTTGCGGACCCGGCGTAACCGAGCGAGTTGTGAAAGGGACCTTAGAAAAGTATTCAGGGTTAGTAGCTGGGCAAGGATTCGGATTAGCTTACAGTCCCATCAGAGCTATGGGAGGAAGAGCAATTCAGGATCTTCAGAGTTATCCTAAGATTGTCGGGGCCATTGACAAACGTAGCCTCGAGGCCGCCTGTGCAGTGCTGTCAGTGATCGTTAAGGGCGAACTCATACGAGTTCGAGATATCAAGACAGCTGAGTTATCCAAGCTTTTCGAGACGATATATCGTGACGTAAACATAGGGTTGGCCAATGAATTTGCCCTAGTATGCGAAGAAGTTGGAGTCGATTACGCAGAGACAGCTCGAGCGGCGAATAGTCAGCCCTACTCACATCTCCATTCGACTGGAGTGGGAGTGGGTGGTCACTGCCTTCCAGTATACCCATATCTTCTAGCTACTGAGGCAGATGCTATAGACGCACACCTCAGGCTTGTTCTGGACGCCCGTAAGATTAACGACGCAATGCCACGGCATGTAGCAAAACTTGCTTCAGATGGCTTACGAGTATGCGGAAAGTCTTTGAAACGTGCGAAAATAGTAGTGCTCGGAATCAGCTATCGGCCTAACGTGAGAGAAACTCGATACTCGCCCTCTCAAGAGTTAATCGGGATTTTGAAAAAGAGAGGTGCAAAAGTTACCGCATACGACCCGCTGTTCACAACTTCCGAACTAGGCGCAATGGGATTACAGTCAGAACCGTCGCTCCGCAAAGCAATTGAAAAAGCAGATTGCGTGATCCTAACTACGGCTCATGACGATTTCAAGAAGATGGATACAATCGAATTCTCTGCACACATGTCGAAGCAGGCGCTGATCATAGACTGCACAGGCATTCTGGACCCGGTAAGCGTCGAGAAAACTGGTCTAGTGTACCGAGCAACCGGAAGAGGACTCTGGACTAGATGAGTCAACTTCGAGTCGCGATAATTGGAACAGGCTTCTGGGGAAAGAACCAAGCCCGAGTTTTTTCCCAAATTCCGAAAGCGAAGCTCACGTGCGTTTGTGATGCTAACCCAACAACAGCCAGCGCCATAGCATCACAATTCAATGTCGAATACACAACGGACATGGACAATGTTCTAAACAGAAAAGATGTTGACGCTGTCACTATTTGCACTCCAACAGTAACGCACAAAGAGATTGCGACCCGGGCACTGGAAGCAGGGAAACATGTTCTCGTTGAGAAACCGATGACGAACACTGTCGCCGAAGGTAACGAATTGCTTTCGCGCGCCAAGAAGCGGGGTTTGAGGATCATGCCAGGACATATCGAACGTTTCAACCCGGCGGTGACTTACCTCAAATCGTTAGTTGACGGAAAAGCACTAGGAAACATAATGTTGCTTCTCGCAAGAAGGGTTGGACGTTGGCCCGAACGGATAGGAGACGTAGGAGTAGTTAGAGACACAGCGATTCATGACATAGATCTAGCGCGGTATATCTTCGCCGACGAAGTATCGGCTGTCTACGCTCAAATAGGAAGCCTTCGACACTCGAAGGAAGATTACGCAGAGATTATGCTTCAGTTCTCTAAGGGTGGGACCGCCTTCATCGACGCAAACTGGCTGACCCCGCAGAAAACTCGAACCATGGTAGTTACGGGCAGCGACGCGATAGCAGAACTAGACTACATAACTCAACAGGTCTCAGTTAAGAGCTCCGAAAAGACTGTGACGCCGAACCTGGACAGAAGAGAACCATTAACTCTCGAACTAACCCACTTCGCAGAATCAATTCTGGATGACAGCCCCTTCTCAGTAAACGGCATTGACGGCTTGAGAGCAGTGGAAATCTGTGAAGCCGTGCTTACGTCAGGCACAGCGGGCAAAACTATGACGCTCAGTATTCACTCAGCGTGAAGCGTGATTCTCTAACACTATCTCATTTGAGTATTCTAGGGATTATCGTGCACCTCAGAACGTCGCTGCTAGCGTCGTAAGTTATCGATTCCAAGTCCAACTCTCGATGGAGTATTCCACTTAATGCACCACACCACCAAGAGAACAAGAGGGATTTTGACGAACCCGTAGTTCGCTTGATGTAAGGGTTCGCGATTTCAATGAATATGGGCCTGTCCTGGTTCTCTGACAACTTGACTGACGTTATTCCTACACCTGACAATGCGTCATATCTCTTCATCAATTCGATAAATTCCTCAACTTTTGCATCTGGATGGCTGCTAAGGAATCGGTCAGCCTCTTCCTTGCCCTCTTGAAGTTCAAGATTCTTTACGATAACTTCCGCGACCTGATTACCAACGAGGGTGTCCAGATGACTACAAAGTGCATCCATATCTATTACCATCTGACGTGAACCCAGAAGCCTTACTTCTCCCCTCTTTTCATCGAATTCTATACTGTTACTCAACTCACTACCTCACCACCAGACCCAGCAAGGCCTCTGAAGATATGAGCACCATGAGCTTTCAGCAGCTCGAGTAGGACTTGGTCCCATCTACCTCCTACTTCTGCAAGATCATAAGCACATATTGCGGCCATTGGAAAAGCAAAGTTTTGCCCCAACTGCTTTTCGAATTGTAACACGCCTTCCGCGGTTGTGTAGTCCAAGTAATCATTAGCTAGAATGAAGATTCGATAACCACCAAAACCCAGTCGCTTGACTTCATCAAGTCGGGGCTTCATAAGAGCTAATGTCGCCTCGTAGTCGAGGCCTTTCGACTTCGAAGAGAGCTTATTCATCTCAAGAAAGTCAATCCGCTGCTCTGCGTGCGGAGAACTCAGTCTAACCGACTGCAAAAAATCTTCAAAAGATTCACGTGAAGAAGCAAGAATATACACGGCTTCATTCCTATCTCTGCCTCCACTTACGTATGAGATGAAAACTTCACGAGCCTCTTCAACGTTCTCGTAGCAGAAAATCGCGTGAGTCCCAGGTGATACGCGAGCAACATAATCTAGGATTGAGGGAGGCATAGTCAAATGATTCGCCGCGTAACATAGTATCCGGAGCTAGTACTAGAAACAATCGCCATCGTCTCACGCGTGAGATCGACGCAAATTCAACTAGTTCGACGCGTGAAAATTACAAAAGCTACACGAGACTTCTTCCAGTTATCGTCGTGAGTACTGCTGAAACACGTGTAAATAAGATAAGGCGAAGGAATCTGCGCGCTTTTCGACTTGCTGATTCTTTGGAATTTGTGAAGCACGCAGATGGTGATAGAACTCGTGAAGTATTACGAACGGGTTTGTAAGAAGATCACTTTTTGAGATATAAATCCGCTTTTCCTTATGTACGTAAACTCCCAGAACTTTTCGATGCTTCTTAACTGTTCCAACCCGAAGATCAGGCTCCTCAACTCCATAATGGAGGGCGAGAGAACGTAATGCCTCTTCGGGCTGTCCATCAAGAATCATCTTGACGATTCGGATGCGAAATTCGCTGTCTGGTTCCAGAGGCGGTTTCATCGTAACAAAGACTTCGAAAGCAGTATATTCCAGTTACTTCCTCAAGAAAGTTGACCTGTCTTGAAACGTAAGCTGATGGATATTCTAGCCTGTCCGATAGACAAATTCTATCCGCTGGAATTGCAAGTATTCGAAGAAAAGGAAGAGATTGGATCAGGAATAATCACATGCCCCAAATGCAATCGATGGTATCCGATTATCGACGAAATCCCACACATGTTGCCCGATGACTTGCGGGAAAAGACGGAGGATATTCCCTTCCTTGAGAAATGGAAAGAGAAGATACCCGCGAAAGTCTTGTCAGAAGGAAGACCCTTTAATCTTAAGGGAACACCATCATAGGATGATACTATTTGCCCAAGCAGTTAATTCGAACACCAAACGCTCCTCAACCTATGGGTCCATATTCACAGGCAATTAGAGCCGGACAGTTCTTGTTTGTGGCCGGACAGGGCCCCGCAGATCCGAAGACCGGAAGTATGGCGACTGACATCGAGAATCAGACCCGACAAACACTGCAGAATGTGAAGGCCATAGTCGAAGCATCCGGCTACTCACTCGGCGACGTGGTGAAAACTTCAATTTTTCTTAAGAACGGGGGCGACTTCCAGAAGGTAAACGAAGTCTACAAAACATTCTTCGAAAGCAATCCGCCTGCCAGAACCACTATCGAGGCAAAGTTCGTTGCGCCCAACATGCTGATTGAGATTGACGCAATAGCCTATAGAGACTGAACTTCGAATTCTCGTCCGCTAAATCTAGTGCTGGTATCCTCCGGCTTTGCGACGTATCACGGTTATTGACCCCAGCATAGCTGGCATTTCCGGTGACATGCTTCTTGCCTCATTCATAGATGCGGGAGCGAATGTTCACGCTATTCAGGAAGTATTGCATCTCATCCCTGAACACTATTCACGCTGCAAATCCATCGCACTGAAGACGGAAAACGTGCTTACGCATGGGTTCAGAGCCTGCGGCATTGACTTAGGAATTTCTGAAGAATTCCAAGAGGAGCAAGAAACCTCAGCAGATCAATTCGTTGCCGCCACTATGAGAATCATACAAGATTCGAATTTGAGTCAACAAGCATCGGATTTCACTTTGAATTCCGTAAGGATGCTGGTCGATGTTGAAAGTCGACTTCATGGAACAGATGTCGGTGAAACTCATTTGCACGAAGCCGGTTCAGCAGACACGCTTGCTGACGTCCTTGGGGTCGCAGCGGCAGTAGATTCGCTGGACTTGTTCGGGGGGGACATTGTATCTACGCCCGTGGCGGTGGGCGGAGGGCATGTAAAGTTCTCTCACGGGACCCTGTCGATTCCAGCACCGGCAGTAATGGAGATAGTGAGACGTAATCAAATTCCAATACTCGGTGGCCCCGAAGCAGTCGAACTTGCTACTCCAACAGGAGTTACTATGCTCGCCAATTTGGCAAAGGAATTCTCCGCAGTCTACCCGACAATGGTCGCGGAGAGAGTGGGCTATGGATCTGGAAAGATCACGTTGAATTCTTCCCCGAATTTCCTTAGAGTCGTCATCGGCACAAGACTCGAAGGGGACTCTATTGCGAAGGAGACTGTACAAATGTTGGAGACCAATCTGGATGACTTGTCGGGCGAAGTGCTTTCACATGCAACACAGAGACTTATCGAGGCCGGTGCAAGAGACGCATGGATCACTTCTGGCCTTTTCAAAAAGAATAGGCCTGGACATGTTCTCCATGTATTATGCGATCCTCAGGATACGGAGAAACTGTCGAGACTCATGATTGAAGAGACAGGAACACTTGGGGTTAGGCAACAGTCTTGGCAGCGTCTAACCCTGAGCAGAGACGCAGAATCAATCAAGGTCGAGATTTCCGGAAGAACATTTGAAGTGAGAATCAAGGTTGCACGTGACGAGAACGGGAGTATTGTTAGAGTAAAACCTGAGTTCGACGATATTCGTATGATCGCGAAAGAAGTGGGACTGTCGGCACGTAGAGTTGAGAAGAGTGTAACCTTTCAGATTTCAAGAAAGTATGAAGGGGAGTAAGCGGTCATTCTATCGGCGTCGTATAAGCCCAGCGATACCAAGGATTGACAAACTACCCACGAGCATGAATGCAAGAACGATACCCGCGCTCACAAACGTCATCACCGTTGCGAGAGCGAACAGCTCTGACAGGCAGTAAGCTATGAGGAGCGCAAGTATCAGCAGCAGTACAGATTTTGTCACTCTGCTTTTCCGTCTTGTGGTAAGCGTATTTCTACAGAGCAAGAACAGACCGGTCACAGGTAACGCTAGGTAGACTAGACCAATGAGTGAGCTTGCAAGTATCCCTGCGGCTAATATCGCCACTTCGGGTTGAAACGCCAGCTTGGAGTATGTTAGTGAAGATAGCTGTAGAATTCCGATCAGCGGGTACAGGAAAACGCGAGCAGTGGAGCGCGCGGCAGGGTTGCCGATTTCATATTGCGCGACTGCCGGGCTGAACGAGTAGTACCATGAGTTGAACATGTACATGAAGTTGGATCCGGCGAAGGTTCGTAGAACCTGTTGATCACGGAAATCGCGCAGAATCTGAACCTGAGGGGCGAGTTCCGATCCGAATGTTGCTGTAGCTATCAGGCATGGTGACACGTGGATTGAGAGGGTTATTTGATGTGAGCGGGATGGTGAGCTGCTTGTGGCAGTTACCGTCAATTGATATGTCTGCCCGGGCGTGTCTCTCGTTGCAACTATTTCCATAGTCGCCTGTGAGACGCCCCCGTTAGGTACTGTGGCTACTGTTGCAGGGGAGAAAGTTACCGTCAGCCCCGGGACGGCGGGTGAGAAACTGCCGCTCAAATTAACGCTGCTCGTGAATGGTCCGGACGTTGTAATGGTTACAATGCCATCAATTCTTGAGGCTTGAATTACATTAACCGTGTATGAGGAAGCGGTAAGGTTGAAGTCGCGAGGAATCTCTGTAATGACCAGGAGTGTGGCTGGAGGTCTGTGTTGTCTTCCGCTACTGCTTACGCCTGTAATCAGGTTCGATAGGTCATATGAACCGGCAGGGGAGTCGACGCTCGTCTGGAGTGTGAGTATAGAGGTAAACGGCGGGTCGCCACTCGTGTTGACGAATTGGGAGACCGTTGTTCCCGAAGGCAGTCCAGTCTGATCGATGGTGAGGTTGACCAATTGGGACGGAGCACTTGTGGTGGGCGTTACTTGAAATTGAAATGTTGCCTGCTGGCCCTGTTGGACCATTACACTGGCGTTTGTAGTCGAAATCTGAAAATCGTATGCAACAGGTGGGGCCGGTGGGTTAACTGTTAGGCTGATTTGTGCCGTTTGATTTTGATTGCCACTGGCTGCGGTTACGGTCATTGTATACGTTCCTGGAAGTGTCGAGTTGGAAGTGCCTAGGATGAGGATTGCTGAAAACGGAGGCGTACCGACAGGTGGCGTGAAGCTTGCGCTCACGTTCTGAGGGTTATTTATCGAGAGTTGGATCGGGCGAGAATAGCCGCTGGTAACTCCGACATTGATGTTGTAGGAGGATGTTTGTCCGCGGTCGACCGTATGGCTCGTGGGCGTCACTGAGAGTGTGAAAGCAAATGGAATGCTGAATCTACCAATTCTGCTTATTGTGACGTTACTCTCCGTGAACCAAACGTTTCCATGATAGTCAACGGTCACGAAGTTAGGTCGCGAACTGTTGGCGGGTAATCTGTACTCGGTAATGCCGTTAATTGGCCCTTGAAACACGGAGGCGGTACTAGCCGGCAGCGGATTCCCCGTGCTGGAAGAACCTTGAACGTTGTTCGTAACTAATGGGGATGCCGTAGTTGTGGTATAGCCTGATGGTGACGCACATGCCGGGCCGACTGTTGGTGGAATCACACATGGTGCTGAATTTGGAACCGTACCTGAAGCACCTTGTGACGAGGTGTCTGCGTACCCGATTATCGAAGTGCTATATTCTGGGAACCAGACTCCGCCGCGCGCCGAATCGTAGTAGACGCTGGTTGGTTTCGCAATTGAAGTACGTGATGGCAACACGTATTCTAAGTAGCCTGTACATGTTGTGCCACAATTCTGGAGTACCGAGATGCGATCGGCTGTGCTAGCCGAAAAGATGACGTTGCCCGGACTGGTTGAATCAACCGTAATATCCATAGGTCCATACTTCAACCCAGGAATTATCGTTAATGTATTAAGATCCCAGAGGATCAGAAGATTGCTTGTGACTTGGAGTCTGCCAATTGCATTGTTCGCTAATTCTGTGAACCAGACATAACGGTCCGTTATGTTGTGATATTGTCCGCTCAATATGGATTGAACGTAGATTCCCCACGGTTTTAGGTTAGGTGGACCTGTGCCTGAGGCGCCAGGTAAGATCCATTGAGTCAATTGATTCGTTGCGGGGGTAAGTCGCCCGATAATATCTCGGCCTGACTCGGTGAACCAAATTGTGTCATTTGAGTCGACGAAGATTCCGGCGGGATTGCTGCCTGCTGGCAGCTGCCACTGATAGAATGTGCCATTCCAACTATTGAAATAACCAACCTTGTTGGCAGAATAATCAGTGAAATAAACTCTAGTTACATTTCTGCCGCCGCTGACGCTTTGCGGTGCCGGCTTTGTGAATACGTATCGTGGGCTTGCTCCACCCGGAATGCTCCATTCCGTGAAATTGTTGGAGACAGGATCGTAAGTTGCGAGTTTACCTGTAACGTTCTCCGTGAACCAAATCTTTCCAAGCTGATCAGTTGTAATACCCCATGGACCCGACCCTGGAGTAGGAACGTTCCATTCATTCAAGGTGAAGCTGGATTGAGGTGCAGCCGAGACTGTCATACCTGATGTACTCGAAACCGCTTGAACTTGGCTGGAAATCCACCATGGGTTAGATAACATGACTATACCGAGAATGAGCAGCAAGAAGGTTGAGAGGCGTCTATTTCTGCCCATTGAGCCCACTTTGAGCATACACTCCCGTTTGTCGTATTATTATAGGCGCTTCAGGATATACGAAAGTTGCACTTGCACATAAGACGCAACTTTGTGTCGTTAACCAATGGGAAGCATACTATTTTGCAACAATGTGACTGGCTGATTGAGCGCTGCATCATTTTTTCTCATTCTTTTCATTCGTCTCCTCAAGCGTACGGCCACATTTCGCACAGAACAAGGCTTCAGTCGGGTTCTTGTGTTTGCACATAGGGCAGGTTTTCGACGGAATGGACACCATAGATGCTTTTGCTTTGACAAAGATCACATCACCGACTTTCTCAACACTATCAAACGGTAGGAAAGATTCCTCCTCCTCTGCACCTTCTACTATGATCGCACATACTCCGTCCTCAGACCAAGCAAGATCCTTGACGATTCCGATCTTGTTGGCGGCACTATCAATGATGTCTTTGCCTATGACCTCTTCACGTCTTCGCCATTGCACCAAAAACAAAACCTCTTTTCAAGAATGATGGTGCATTGCTCGAGTATTTAGTGTTGTGTAGGAAGACCGTGCAGCTCGGCGTTGAGTGATATGAAGGGATATGGAATCGAGGTTGAGTATACAAAAGCCCAAGACATCATTCGGTCACTGAATAGACTGCAACTCCTTGATACCACTCTCGAGTTTATGAGAACAGACAAATATCTTGTAATTCCAATCACACGAGAAATATCCAATACTGAACTCGCTAAGATATCGAAGAACTCCTACAGCGCTAAAGTCATCGAAGCGACATTTGCACCGTTATCAAGAACGCCAAAGGATCTACGCCAAGCGATTGGTGAAGGTATTCCTTCAAGTGTAATCAAGCTTCTTCCGCGATCATACGACATCGTAGGCGACATCGGGATTCTTGAGCTTGACAACAAGTTACAAGCATTCTCACATGATATCGCGCACGCCCTCATGAGAGTGAATCCGCATCTACGATTAGTAGTGCAGAAGACTGAGAAAACTGCGGGTCTGTACAGGACGCGAGGAATCGATATTGTAAAGGGCAGTGGAACTACCGAAACCGTCCACATCGAATTCGGTGCAAGGTTTCACCTAGACGTTGCGTCAGTCTACTTCAATCCGAGACTATCCTATGAACGGATGCGCGTAGCGACTCAAGTCAAGGGTGGAGAATCGGTAGTTGATTTGTTTGCGGGGGTAGGCCCCTACTCAATTCTCATTGCTAGGAGGCAACCTAGTGCACGTATATTCTCTATTGATTGGAACCCTGCCGCATATCGATATTTGAAGGATAATATCTTCGCGAATAAGCTCGCACACAGGGTTACACCAATTCTAGGAGATTCACGGGAATTTGCATTACAGTCGCCAGGAATCGCTGATCGAGTGATAATGAACTTGCCCTCTGATTCAGGGGCGTTTCTCGGAGCTGCTGCTACGCTGCTGAGGAAGGCCGGGGGTGTCGTGCACTTTTATCGATTTGCTTCCCGCGATGAGGAGTTGCAGGACCTGTCGGAAGCTTTTCGCTCCGGTATGGAGAGTTTCGGGAGAAGGGTAGTCTCGATATCTTTTCTACGGGCAATAAAGGAAGTGGGGCCGAATCGGGTTCAGGTTGCCATCGACGCAAACATACTTTGAATACCTAAACCCAAACAGTCAATCGGACGTTGATTTCAGTCGCCGTTGACTTCACGCGTTGTATAAACTGCCTGCGAAGATCTGACGCAGCTTTATCGGCGTTAATCATCAAAGTCCTATCAGAGGGGTAAGTTGACTTCCGGATCACGAGGTCTCTTTCGTGCGTGAGAGTTAGAAGGTGACTGCCTGTTCCTGTGATTCGCTCTACAATGCCCGATACGTTCAACTCAACAACAATTCTTGATTTGTCATTCATACACATTCTCCGGAAGTCTCGTGATAGGTCGGTCAGCCCCTTCGTCGCCTCGACCGCTATGATGCAATCGCCTTTCTTGGTCAACGAGACAGATTTAGTGATCTCTATCGTAGTAGGATGAGTCGCTGTAATGTTGGGATGACCGCGCGCAGAGAGCTCCTCGACGATTCTCAAGATCGTGTCCCGGAATTATGCAATTTGAATGTTTATTGGTGTGGGACTAATTAAAAGTCGAAGGATGAAGGATTTATCGTCGTGGCGACGCGATGCAGTCAACGATCTTGTAGATCAAAACATACTTCGAACTCCTACGGTGATTGCGGCGATGATGAAAGTTCCTCGAGAAGAGTTCCTGCCATCAGACGTTCGTAATTATGCTTATGCTGATTCTCCGATACCAATCGGATTCGGTCAGACGACAAGTGCGCTACATATGACGGCACTGTTGTGTGAGTACAGCGAGATGAAGCTAGGCCTACGTGTCCTCGAAGTAGGTGGTGGATGCGGATACATGAGCTGTGTGTATGCTGAGGTTGTGGCTCCAAGCGATCATCCCCCTAGTGAATGGGGGCATGTGTGGAGTGTCGAAATAGTCCCCGAATTGGCTCAAATTGGAAAGAAGAATGTTGAGCGAATGGGATACTCTCAAAGAGTCACGTTCATCGAAGGCGATGCATCTGATGGACTTGCTAACGAAGGCTCATTCGACATAATCCTAACAACAAGCGCAGCTCCGGAAATTCCGGAGGGACTGATCGGTCAGTTGAGTCTGGGTGGAATTTTGCTTATTCCCGTCGGACACGCCGGGTACTATCAAGAACTCATTCGTGTTAGGAAGGGTAAGGGGAGTGTAAGGCATGAGAAGCTGGGCGGTGTCGCTTTTGTGCCGATGAGGGGCAAGCGCGGATGGAGTTTATGAGATTACTTGAAGTAAGATTCTAGTGTGCCGCCGGCCTTGGCGCCTGACGCCTCAATCATCCTTGACACTGCTCTCCGCACCCGGTCTTCCGAAAAATCTCGCTCGTTGCAGAGGAAAGTGACAATCTTATCTTCATCCGGTTTCGACCACTTCAATGAGTAATCCGAAGTCACATTGGGATGCACGAAAATTTCACGGACGCTGTTGTAGTTAGGCTCAATTGTAATGGACGGATCGTTTTCCACAATCTTTTCGAGGCGCCCGTTCTCTCGGATGAGTTTCAGAGCAGTCTTGGGTCCTATTCCTCTCACGCCATCGTTGAAGTCTGTGCCGATTAGGATGCCTACGTCAATTAATTGCTCACGCGTGACTGACAACTCTTGCAGGACTTTGGATAACTCAACTAGTTCTGGTTCAACTTCAACATACGCATCCCTACGCGGAAGCTTTCTCCGCCCAGTGATGGCTAGGTTCTTGACCATTCGTGGTGCACCGAATAGTAGTGAATCGTGATCCTGAGAAGCAACAGCCCATACGTCGCCTCTGGACGCCATGTGTGAGGCCTGAGCTTCACCCTCGGAGGGTGCTTGAATCCATGATTGACCCATAGCAGTTAGAAGCCGTTTGGCATCGTCAACCATCTGATCTTTCAATGTCGAAGTGGCTTGTGCGTGAGTTCTCGCCTCTTTGAGTTTGCCTTCCTTGAGCGCTCTCTGGTACTGGATGGTCGCAACCTGTCTGATCTGTCGTCTTCGTTGAATTTCAGAATCTTTCAGTTCAGGTGGTTTGCCATCGAATACGAATGATAATTTGATTCCCCTTTCGCATAGGTTTGCAGTCCTGTACAATAATCCGCTCAAATGGCTGGTCACTCTGCCTTGTCTGTCTCTTAGTGGCGTTCCGTCGGGTTGTCGGATTATAGCTAAAAATTGGTAAAGTGCGTTGTATGCATCAACGGCAAGGGTTCTATTCGTAAGACTCTCGAGAGTAATCGGACGTTGTGTCGCAACGTCGGCTAAGTCGACACCCACATAGGGCCCCCGTCAGGATTGTATGTGCATAATTGTATAAGTGCGTAGAGGCTAAGGTACTCTTCGGCGTATTACAAGTTCGAGAAGTCTACCCCGCTGATAGATCTTGATGATCTTCCATTCTCCGTGCACGTAATGCTGTTCGAGAAGCATCTCTTTGCGGATTTCATGCTCTAAGCGCAATGCGTTTTCTTTTTGTACTCTTACAGGAAAACGAATTTAGTTCTCTGAGCTACAACGTATCAATTCGGGATTATGTTGATTGCCTGAGGATGGCTCTTTATGATGGGTTATCAGGTATCGGCAAATGCCTCGTCAATCTGATTGCCTTCTTCGGGGGGTTCTGCAGGGATTGCCTCAGGCTCTTTCCGGCGATCGTTAATTGCGTAAGATTCCGGAAGGGCTCTTGAGGCAAATAGATTAACAAGCGTATTGGGGCTTGCTTCGCCGCTAAGTCGCCCTATCCTACCCTTCAAATGGCGCCATTTGAGTTGAGTCCGGCCGCTCTTAGAATTGTAAATTATGCCGAGTACGTTCGATACTCTGGCAAATCTGATTTCGCGAATCTGATGGACCGTTACTTTGTCTTCTGCCTCAACGTACATAGTGCCCTTGTCTGACGATCGCTCCGGGTAGACAGTTTCGTCCTCGTCGAGTTCAGGAGGGATGTATGATTGGCACGTGCTGAAAATCATGAAACGTCTAAAGTCGCCCAGATCACAGACAGAGTCTATGTTGACCAACGCACTCAACTCTTATGAGGTTAGAATAGCCCTGTGTAATCCGCTGTTTGAATCTGTCGGTTATTGTAAGATGTGAAACGGGCTTTTCAGCAATCAGTTTATAACCTTCACGCACTGCGTGTCAGCCTTCGAAGTGTAAGTGATGAGTACAACAACCACTGCGAGCGAAAAAATCATCCGCATGCCTACTTGTTCTTGGTGCGCTCGCACAATATTACCAGGCGAAGGTGCAGTGAAATTCCCATGTCCGAGTTGCGGCGAAGTTACTATTTGGCGATGCGAAAAATGCAGAATGTTCGGTAGACCCTATCGCTGCGTAAAGTGCGGCTTTACTGGACCTTGAAATAGCGGTTGTAGTCAGTTGGCAAAAGTTCTCGCCTCGATCAAGATCTTCCCCAAAGAAGCAAATATCGATCTCAATCCGCTTAAAGCGAGAGTACAGGCATCTCTACCGACCGGATCTAACGTGCAACGATTCGATGAAGAACCAGTTGCGTTCGGTCTGGTTGCGCTCATAGCACACGTGCTTCTTCCTGATGACGCCGCTGGGCATATGGACCAAGTTGAGGAAGCTATTCGTTCCATCGATACGGTTAGTGAAATCCAAGTCGTCAGAATGGGACGACTCTAATTCAGTTACCTTAAGTAACTTTGGACCAAACATGCACCGCCGTAACCATTGATGTTCGATCTGCCCATGGCCACGCATTCAGCAATCCTTACCATTAGCTGGACGAAATGTTATTGCGCCCGTTGAAAACTAGTACAAAAGCAATTTTAATCTCACCAACCAAGTCTCTTCGACGCGAATACTAGGTCACGCTCTGGGTTTGAGAAAAATGAGCACCAAGGAAATATCTCTACGGGTTGCTGATGCGAGACAGAGAGACGTTGGTCACGGTAAAGTTCGCATAGACAATGACACAATGCAAAAGCTCGGAAGCACCGCGGGAGATTTTGTTGAAATTCATGGGAAGAAGATGACAGTTGCGGTGGCATGGCCAGCATATGCAGAAGATCAGGGACAGGAAATCGTTAGGATGGATGGACTCATACGCAGAAATGCTGGAGTGGCGCTCAATGAATATGTTAGTGTAAGGAAAGCAGATGTGAAAGACGCTCAAGCTATTGTTTTTGCTCCGACGGACGTGCGATTGAGCGTAGACGAGGAGTTTGTGAGCTTCGTTAAGCGGCGGTTTATGGACATGCCTTTCATTGAAGGAGACATGACGCTCCTATCCATATTCGGAAGCGCAGTGCCACTCATAGTTACTAGAACTCGACCTCATGGGGCAGTCAAGATTACGGAGGCAGCACATGTCCAAGTCCTAAGCGAACCGACGCCGGAGAAGAAAGGAATCCCAATAGTAACGTATGAAGACATAGGCGGATTACATGAGGAAATTCAGCGAATTCGCGAAATGGTCGAACTCCCTCTGAGACACCCTGAACTCTTTCAGCGACTAGGTATCGAACCACCCAGAGGAGTATTTCTCTACGGTCCGCCAGGATGTGGAAAGACACTCCTAGCGAAGGCTGTAGCGAACGAATCCGACGCCAACTTCTACGTAATCTCGGGCCCCGAAATCATGTCGAAATTCTACGGAGAGTCTGAAGCGAGGCTGCGTGAAATATTCCAAAAAGCGCAGGAAACATCACCGAGCATAATCTTCATCGACGAAATGGACGCAATCGCTCCGAAACGAGAAGAAGTAACTGGTGAGGTAGAGAGACGCGTCGTTGCACAGCTACTCTCCCTCATGGACGGAATGGGGTCCCGAGGCAACATCATAGTCATCGGCGCCACTAATCGTCCCAACGCAATTGACCCAGCACTGCGAAGACCAGGGAGATTCGATCGGGAAATTGAGATTGGAGTCCCAGACAAGGCAGGAAGGTACGAAGTACTCCAAATTCACACGCGAAACATGCCCCTAAGTGAAGATGTTGATCTGAAGCGTCTGTCAGAGGTTACACACGGATACACCGGAGCCGACATCGCGTCACTGTGCCGAGAAGCTGCGATGAAAGCCCTAAGACGCTACATCCCTGAGATAAATCTGGAAGAAGAACGGGTTCCACCTGAAATCCTAGAAAAAATGGTCGTGATCATGGACGACTTCATGTCAGCGTACCGTGAAATTACTCCCACGGCAATGCGAGAAGTCTACGTCGAGGTGCCGCAAGTGCAATGGAACCAGGTAGGTGGGCTGAAGCGAGTGAAACAGGAACTCATGGAATCAGTGGAATGGCCGCTGAAGAAGCCCGAGGTATTCAATAGAATGGGAATAAAACCTCCGCGAGGAATCCTACTCTACGGACCGCCCGGATGCGGAAAGACATTACTCGCGCGAGCGGTAGCAACAGAAAGCGAGGCCAATTTCATTTCAATAAAAGGTCCAGAAATATTCTCAAAGTGGGTAGGAGAATCAGAAAAAGCTATCCGCGAAGTCTTCCGGAAAGGAAGAACTGCAGCTCCCGCCATAATCTTCTTCGACGAACTTGACGCGATCGTGCCAAAACGTGGATTAGGGTACGCCGATTCTGGAGCGAGCGAACGGGTCATCAGCCAACTCTTAACAGAAATTGACGGCATAGAAACCTTACAGAATGTTCTAGTAATCGCCGCAACAAACCGGCCGGACATATTGGATCCCGCGGTGATGCGCCCAGGAAGGTTCGATAGGCTAATCTACGTACCCTCCCCTGACGTCGACTCCCTCAGGGAGATCTTCAAGATACATGCAGCATCGATGCCTCTATCACACGATGTAACACTCGATGAACTAGCGCGTAAAGCACAAGGATACTCTGGTGCAGATATCGAAGCGATTTGCAGAGAGGCTGCAATGAACGCATTACGGGAGGATGTGGATGCCGCAGAAGTTTCACGGCGAGACTTCGACGAAGCCATGGAACGAGTGGGACCGAGCATTACTCCGGAAGATGATGCATGGTATCAGAAGTTTTCCAAGAGACTTAGACGAGAACGAGCGTCAGCGCCGACTCCAGTAGCATAGTGATTACACTTTGGCAACGAAAGTTTGGGGACCACGTCCACTGTCACTCACGGTAGTTGACCTCATCGGACGGAAGGGCCCCCTGACCGATGACGAACTGCTGAAAGAAGTGAAAAACGGAAAAGAGGACATGAGTTTCCGCGAACTGAACGAAATACTCATGAAACTAGAAGTGAACGGAACAATTCGAGTCTCAAGACAAATGAAAGGTAAGAGACGCATAGAACTCGTTGAACAATCAGATCAGCGAAAGCAAGATTGACTCTTGTTAACACAGTCAGTCGACGTAGCCGTCGTGGGATGTGGAGTCAGCGGGGCATCATCAGCACTTGCAGCCGCTAAAAACGGAGTATCTGTAGCGATCTTCGAGGAACATGCCGAAATCGGCTATCCGTCTCACTGCTCTGGCCATATCGGAATAGAATCGTTCAAACAGTATGGCCCAAGCCTCCCCTCCAGTCTCATCGAAAATGAGATCAAAGGCGCGATTCTTAACGCGCCCAGTAGGGAGCGTATAATCCTTCGCCGGCCTACTCCTGTAACGTGGGTCATCAACAGAGCGAAATTTGACCAATACCTCGCATCACTAGCAGTGAAAAACGGAGCAATCCTTAACCTGAATTCCAGAATAGATGGAATCAAACGATCTGATCACTCAATCAAACTGAAGATGCGTCATGGTGAAGTTTTATGCAAGATGGTGATCGATGCCGGCGGCTGTGGAGCACCAATTTCACGAATGATGAATACCGTCCGACCAGATGCCCGAAAATTCGTTAACTCAGCGCAAGTCTATGTCGAAGACATCACCGATATTGATCCTGATTTCGTGGAACTATATTATGGCCAACAATTTGCCCCAGGATTCTTTGGTTGGATAATCCCTCGAAAGGACGGCTCTGCGAAAGTAGGTCTGGCTGCTGCCGCTCGGTCAAACATTCGCCAGTGTCTTGGGAGGTTCCTGAAGAAACACCCCGTGGTGTCATTAAAGCTTAGAAATGCCAAGTACGTCACGGCACCCAACTTTCATCCCATCCCGATCAGTGGTGCGATGGGTCAAACTTACTCTGACGCGTTTTTAGCGGTAGGAGACGCCGCTTCTCAAGTTAAACCTACGACAGGAGGAGGGATAATATTCGGACTCGTTTGCGGAAGACTTGCTGGACAAACCGCCGTCAGGGCAATTCAGAGCGGCAATACTTCATCGTCGTTTTTGAAAAGCTACGAAAATTCTTGGCGACAATTGCTTGGTTTGGATTTGAAGGCCATGAGTTTGCTTAGACGTCTGATTTACGGGATGCCGGATAGGCATCTTGACAGGGTGTTTAGTATGGCAAAGGAGTTTAGAACTGATGAAGTGTTGGATAAGGCGTCCGACATTGACTTCCAGGGGAGGATACTGTTATCTCTCGCTCGTGATCCGAGACTCCTCATTACACTTCTATCAGCTTCTGTTCTTTCGCTGCCGTCGTACGTAATTGGAAGGGATTAACTCTTGGCTAGTTGCCGGACGGCGTCGGTTAGGATGGGCAGTATCACGTATAGGTCGCCCACGATTCCGTAGTCGCTGAATTCGAAGATTGGGGCTTTCGGATCATTATTAATCGAAACTATCACTTTGCTGTTTCTTATCCCGGTGAGATGTTGTATTTGGCCCGAGATTCCACAAGCGAAGTACAATTTGGGGTTGACCTTCTGGCCTGAGAGACCAATGTATTGTTCTTCAGGTAACCATCGAAGGTCTTCAGCGATTGGGCGAGAACATCCGATTGCGCCGCCTATGGCTTTCGCAAAGTCTTCTATGAGGACCAGATCTTCCTTCTTCCGGACTCCTCGACCGAACGAAACGATGATGCAGGCGTCAGACAGTTTGACACCCTTTACCTCTTTCGGCTTCTTTTCGAGGAGTTTTGTTGCCGGAGGCTTGATCTTCGGTTGTGTGGCGATAACCTGCCCTTTTCGTGCCGGATCTGGAGGGTTTTGCGAAAATAGGCCCTTGGGTACTGTGGCGATTTGTGGTTTTGATCGTGAGATGTGAGTTTCCATAAGGTTCCCTCCCATTGTTACCCTATCCATGAGAAGGAATTTCTTGTCAGCGTCTAGCTCGATTTTCGTAGCTTCGGTTACACAACCAGTTTTCAACCGTTCTGCGAGACGGGGTGCTAGCTCTAAGCCATTCCTCGTTGACCCGATCAGGATTGCCTCGGGTTTGTGTTCATTCGCAAGCTCTGACAAGGCGTCAGTGTATGTGTCTACATGAAACTCCTGCAGTAGCGGGTTGTCTACTAGCAGGACTTTGTCGGCACCATGTCTGATGTATTCGTCCGCGTTGGACTGTGTGCTCGCGAGGGTAACAAGCTCTGAACCTAGTTCCGTAGATAGTGCTTTTCCTTTTCCAAGTAGTTCGAATGCGTGCTGCGGTTGCTCTGAGAAAACCCAGACGTCACGTTTCTCTTGCGCCATATGTCAGCCCTTCAGAACTCCTTCTTGTTGAAGCGTTTTAGTCAGTTTGAGCACTGCGTCTTTTGGATCTCCCTGTAGGATGATGCGTTTTCTCTCTCCTGAGCTTACGGTGCTTCTTAGAAGTTCATCCAGTGAACCATTGTATCCTAGTTCATCTTCTGTTAGGCTTAGGTCATCTGCTGACCATACTGAGGTTGGTTTCTTCGACGAGGCCATTATTGCCATTAGCGTGGGTAGCCTAGGCTCGTTGATTTCTCTCACAACCGTTACTAAGCACGGCGTTTTTCCTTCCACGATTTGACGCTCGTTTTCTAAGTCTCTCTCAACGACGATCTTGCTTCCCTCTAACGTGATTTTTGTTGCGTACGTGAATTGTGGAAGATTGCAGAGCTCTGCTAATCTGGGGCCGACTTGAAACGCGAACATGTCTTCCGAATAAGCTCCGCAGATAATCAGATCATAATCAAGTATTTTCGTAATGGCGGCAGCGAGAACGCTCGCGACTGCGTGTGAATCTGACCCTTCGAATCGTGGGTCAGTCACGAGAATTGCCTCGTCAACCCCCATTGCTAAGGCTTCTCTAAGCGCTTCCTTTGCTTCAGGAGAACCCATACTTATCGCTGTGATTTTTCCTCCGTGTTTCTCCTTTATTCTGACCGCTTCTTCGATCGCGTTCTTGTCTGTCTCACTAATAACTCGGGGGACACCTTGAGTCACTATTCCTTTGCTCGCTTTGTCGATTTTGAGTTCCGCAGTCTGTAAGACTTGTTTTACGAGCACGATGATCTTGACCATATTACCTCACTGAGCGCAACGTTTCCAGAGACATTATTCAAACTAATAAAAATGTGAAGAATCGATCAGATCTGCTACGAGTTCAGCGACGTCCTTCACCCTTGGCGAGGTTGTCGAATCGCTAGATGAAGCAGCATCCTCAAACATCGAGGTACAGAATGGGCATGCTGTTGCTAGTATGTTTGATTTCGTTCCTTTGGCCTCTTCAAAGCGTATCTGATTTATTCTCTTCTTTTGGTCGACCTTGTACCAGAAGTTAGCGCCGCCTGCTCCGCAGCAGAAACTACTTTCTCTGTGGCGATGCATCTCTCGGATGCTTACTGGTCCTAGTGATGAGAGAATTGATCTGGGCGTGTCGTAGATCGAATTGTATCTTCCGAGATAGCATGGGTCATGAAAGGTGATGATGTCTTCGCTTCCTTTCCTCAAATTCAGCCTGCCGGCTTTGATTAGGTTGGCGATGAATTGAGTATGGTGAATTACTTGGAAGGATGCGCCGAATTCAGGATATTCGTTCTTGAAGGTGTTGAAGCAGTGTGGACACTGAGTGATGATTGTTTTAACTTTGTATTTTTCAAAGACTTGAATCAGATCAAGAGCGGACTGCTGGAATCGGCCCTCTTCACCCATACGTCTCGCAACTTCACAGTTACATTTTTCTTCGTTCCCAAGAACAGAGAATCGAACTTTTGCGGCATTCAGAATTTTTATCATTGCCCGAGATACGGATTGATTCCTAGGGTCGTATGAACCGGAACAGCCTACCCAGTAGAGTATCTCAAATTCCGGTTGATCTTTAACGGTCTTGACATCCAGGCCTTGTGCCCAGTTCAAGCGGTCGCTCGTTGGAAGCCCATATGGATTTGCGGAGTTGCTTAGATTGTTGAGCAAATCTCTTTTGGCTCGGTCTAATTTTCCTTCTCCTACGAGATGGCGCCGCATATCTACTATCGAGTCGATGTGATCGATCAATACAGGACACTCCTGAACACAGGCTCTGCATGTCGTGCAGGCCCATAGTTCCTCTTGGTCAATGACGGAACCGATCACTGGGTCAGATTGTTCTGTTATCATCGCACTTCGGAGTTTGAGTATCAAGTGCATGGGAGACAGCGGAGTTTCTGCTGCCGTTGCGGGACAGGCGTTGCTGCACCTACCGCACGACGTGCAGGAGTCGAAAGAGAGTCTCTCTCGCCAGGAGAAGTCACCGATAGCGCTTGCGCCGATCTTCACGTCGAAGTTACCTGACTCTACGAGCTGTCGCAGGTCGAACGGCGAGTTCAGTTGCCCAACCGGTTTTTGATCGGCTAAGAGTGCGTTGAACGGTGATGTGATGAGATGGAATAGTTTCGTATATGGAATAGCCGCAAACGCGGTGAAGGCTAATAGGGCGTGGAACCACCAAAGCGTCGGGTAAATGTTAACGAGTTCTTTGCCAGACGATGCTGAGAGAAGAAGGGATACTTGGTAGCCAACGAAAGACCATGGAGCCCACGGTGGATTATCTACGGCAAGGCGAATACCCTCCATTATGTAGCCTGTGACCAGTATGACGATCAGTGCTGAGTAAATGAAGACGTCGTCTCGAGAACTGGGCAGGTTTGCTGGTCGCATTACCACACGCCGATAAATCGCGATCAGTAGTCCTGCGATAGCCACGAGTCCGAAGGCATCGAGAGAGGTTTCATAGAACAGGTAGAAGTTTCCGACGAGAATTTGTTGGTGGAAAAATGTTTTCCAGATGTCATAGTCCAAAAAGACGAGTGTCGTTCCGATCAGGAGAACGACGAAACCCACGTAGATGAAGAGATGCATTAAACCGGGGACGGGTTTCTTCACAACTTTGCGTTGAGCAAATGCGTTCACGAAGGCACTCTGGACCCGCTCGCCCAACCGATCTAGTTGAAATCTAGTAACCCCTCGGAAATACAATCTGAAGCGCCGGTAGACGCCATAAAGGAAGACAGCTGCGAACCCCGACAGTACAATGTACATTATCAACGGTGTCAGAGCAGGCAAGAGATCGTACGTCATTCGATGTGGCAGCGTAAGCTTCACGTACCAGCCAATATCAACTCAGATTAAGTAAAAGACACTTTCGCGACCATCATGACGTCGTCATTCCTTTTACATATATTGACAGCTACTACACCGTGCAGAAAAGGCTGACCGGGTTGGGAAAAATAAGGATCGTACAATACGGGTTGGGTGAAGTCGGTTTAGAGATTGTCCAGACGCTTCTCGCGCGACCTTGGGCCGAACTTGTGGGCGCAATAGACCTAGATGGTGAAAGGGCTGGCAAAGACGTTGGTCAATTCCTGAAACCGGCGCGCCAAACAGGAATCACCGTTAGCGGAAACGCAGATGAAGTATTGAGTCGAACAATGCCTCACGTCGTGGCGCATGCGACTTCGTCGCAGATGCAGATCATATACCCGCAAATTACGAAAATACTCGAACATGAAGTGAATATAATTTCGACAGCTGAAGAATTGACGTATCCTTTCGTCAAATATCCAGAGGATGCTAGCAAACTAGACACTTTGGCGAAATCCAAGAAGAAAGTAGTGATTGGAACTGGAGTTAACCCTGGATTCGTGCTTGACACTCTTCCCGTAGCGTTGAGTGGCTTATGTCAACAGGTCACTTCGATCCGTGGCGAACGCGTGGTTGATGCTTCCAGAATGAGTTCGCGACTCCAGAGCAAAATTGGCGTAGGTTTGACGACTCTAGACTTTGAGCGCAAGGTTGCAGATGGTTCAGTAAAGCATGTTGGACTTCCCGAATCCGTCGGTTTGGTAGCGTTGGCAATGGGTTGGAGAGTTGGCGAAATACAAGAAAGAATCACGCCCGTGGTAGCTGAGAGAAATATGGAAAGCGAATTCTTCAAGGTGCAAGCAGGATGCGTTGCTGGCATTCGTCAAGTAGCGAAGGGTATTCTAGCTGGTCAAGAACTGGTAGTGCTAGACCTTAGGATGCACATCGGCGCTCAAAATCAGCACGACTCAATCTTGATCGAGGGCATTCCTCCCATTGACTTGAGCATTAAGGGAGGCGTCCACGGAGAACGGGCTACTCCGGCAATCTTAGTGAACTCGATTCCAGGATTAGAATCACTCCAGCCTGGACTTCGTACTGTGATCGATCTACCGCCACCTTCAGCTCGATTGAATCTGAGCGAGGGGGACAGGTCAGTCATGCTGGCGAGTTTCTAGCAATAACCATGTAATTGCTGAATGAGAGATCGAGTAGCGATGCATACTGCAGGCTCTCGAGCAGGGATCTAATTATGCAACTCGCTCGACAACCCAATGAGCAGGAATCGGATCAGCGATGGAGGCATGATTACTACCTTGATGAAAGTTTGTATAACCAGAACTCGGGCACATCGAATGTTGCTTGGTATGAAGGAGAAATATCAAAATTAGATTACTAGAATCCTCAGGTGGATGGCAAATGCAGATAGCGTCCACTCATATTCGATGCGTTTATTGTGGCCAAACGATTCCCCGGGAAACTCCATACTGCCCTATCTGTCAAAAGAAATTTCTCTTCAAGGGATTGGGGCTATAAGATTCAACTGATGACCGATTACTCTCTTGCAGCTACGGCGATTTCCTTTTGCTCATCTAAGTAGGCTAATGCGTCAATAGCGGCCTTACAACCTTCCCCCGCAGCGGTAATCGCCTGTCTATACTTGTAGTCGTGGACGTCCCCGGCAACAAACACGCCTTCGGCGCTTGTTTCCGTACTATTTCTAACTATGACGTATCCCTTTTCGTCAAGTTCTATCTGTCCATTGAAAATTTTGGTATTTGGCTGGAATCCTATTGCGATAAATAGACCGTCACAGATCAACATTGAGACCTCGCCTGTTTTCAAGTTCCTCACTTTGAGACTTTCCACCTTGTTCTGTCCAAGGACGTCGTCAACAACGGAATCCCAGAGAAATCGAATCTTAGGATTAGACATTGCCCGCTTTTGCATGATCTTACTCGCTCGAAGTTTGTCGCGTCTATGAATTATCACAACTTCAGTCGCATACTTTGTCAGGAAGAGAGCTTCCTCAAGAGCGGTATCACCTCCGCCTACCACCGCGACAGCTTTGTTTCTGAAGAAGTAGCCATCACATGTTGCGCAACTCGAAACGCCGCGCCCGCGTAACTTTGTCTCCGTCGGCATGCCTAACCATTTTGCGGACGAACCAGTTGCTATAATGACGGCGCTTGCGGTAACTGATCGGTTTCCGAAGACGATTCGTTTCGGGTTCTGCTTGAGCTCGATGGATTCTACATCTTCATCGACAATTTCCGTTCCGAAGTGTTCGGCTTGTTTCCGCATTTCCGCCATGAGGTCTGGACCTTGGACCCCGGTGGAAAAACCCGGGAAGTTCTCAACACCACTCGTAAGCATTAGTTGTCCTCCAGAAACTCGGCCGGCAATTACGAGGGTTTTAACAAGTGCCCGAGCGGCGTATATTGCAGCAGTCAATCCTGCGGGACCTGATCCAATGATAGCGACTTCGTAGTCCGGCATGCTATTTCTTCACGCCTACTCGTTGATTGTTGGTATAAGGAGAACCCTTGTTATTTTGAGTTGAAACTCTCTTGATTATCTCATGGTTCTTTCAGGTAACCTTGTTGTTGGATTGTTCTGGTCGGTTCCCCAATGAATATGACGATAGTATTGGATACTCTGTTGAACAATCTTTGTCGCCGTTCGCGACTCGGTCTATACGTTTGGCCAATTACGAAATCAAACAGTAGCAACAGCGGGTTTGATTTGCCAACGCTTTGAATGGCCGACGCTCTGAGGTTCACGCCTGCGCCTTGGACGTCTACGAGTCGAATGTTCAATAGTAATTGTCCGATTGACCTTCCAAAGTACCATTCGGAGAACGTGAAGTATAGAAAGAAGATCAGAATCGATAACGGCGACCATATCGAGATATCGGTTCCGGGAGCCTTCGGTAACAGAGCTGCGGGGAAGATTCTAGTCTCTATTGCTTCGAGCTGAAAGTAACCGAACATTAGAATAATGATGAAGTAGTCGACGAACCAAGCGATGAAACGTCTCCCCCAATTAGCGAGAATTGGAGGTTTGTCTTTTTTGACGTCTTGTTTCGGTTTCATTTTCGGCGACGAGAGGGGTGCCCTCCCATCACCATCGCCATGACAGCCTTTTGTACGTGAAGGCGATCTTCTGCCTGCTCGAAATACAGTGAGTAGTTCTTGTTGTCTATTACGTCGTCAGTGACCTCTTGACCTCTATCTGCAGGTCCACAGTGCATGTACTTTCCTTTGTTCGTAAGATCCATCATCTCCTGAGTGCATATCCAGTTCTTGTACTTGTCTTGGTATGACATCGCGCCCTGTTTGTCTAATTCGGCTCTATGGGGCTGGAAGAAGTTCTTCGGCGACCATGCTTTGGGATATACAACATTCGCTCCCTCAAATGCTTCCTTCATGTCGTTTACGACTTTGAAATCTCCGCCGTACTTGTCAGCGTTCGCTTTTGCAGCATTCAGTATTACTTCCTCTAACTCGAATCCTGGTGGGTGAGCCAGTACAACTTCCATTCCCAGCTGAGTTCCTATGAGTACTTCGCTCTGCGGGACGGCTAACGGTTTTAGGCCTCCCGAGTAAGCATATGAAACAACAAGTTTCTTCCCGTTGAGCTTGGGAATGGCGCTCCTCATGGCTTGGGCGTCGGCTAATGCTTGGAACGGATGGTACATGTCGTCCTCCATATTCAAAACAGGAATAGACGCGTGTTTCGCGAACTCCTGAACGACTTTATGACCTCGCCCAATAATCCATTTCGCGGCATCGCCGTATATTCTGATTGCTATTCCGTCACCGTATCGGCTGAGAACTCTAGCCACATCTGAGATTGCCTCAGTCTGATAGGCCACCATGTCTTCTGGAAGGGCAGGCGTGTAGACGTCTTGTGGACTTAGAAAATGTGCGTGTCCGCCTAGTTGATACATTCCACCTTCGAAAGAGTTTCTAGTTCTGAGAGAGCGATTGTAGAACAGCATGAACAGTGTTTGGCCTGGAAGATACTGATGTTTCTTGCGTGATCTGAAAATCTTCCTCAACGCGTCAGCCGAATTCAGAACTCTCTTGATCTCTTCTTGGGAGAAATCATTCGTATCAAGGAAATCTTTGCCTTTCCAGGCACCAACGAAAGTGGGCATTCGTAATTACCAACCTTGCGTGAGGTGGCTACGATTGGAATTAAGCTTTTGGCACTGTAACTTGTGTTCCTGATTTCCCGTCTAGTGCTTCAACTAAACTTCCCAATTCAGCAATTACTGCGCGTTCTCCACCACTTTCCACGAAACGAATAGCGGCTTCAACTTTGGGGGCCATACTGCCTTCCTTGAATTGTCCTTCTTTCAAGTAGTTCTTTAGTTTCCCCGAAGTTATTTCTCTGATTTTTTCTTGTTTCTGGGTTCCGTAATTCAAGTATGCTGCTTCGACGTCGGTCAACACAATCAGGGTGTGTGCCCCGATCAATGTAGCCAGACGTTGAGCGGCCAGGTCTTTGTCGATTACGGCTTCAACGCCCACCGCTTGACTTTCATCTTCTATGATCGGTATTCCGCCACCTCCACAAGCAACAACAACGAATCCAGCATCAATGAGCGCTCGTATTGCCGTCCGTTCAGCAATTATTTTAGGATCTGGCGAAGGCACGACGCGTCTGAATCCACGCCCCGCATCCTCTCTAATCGTGAGTTCTGGTCTCTGCTGTTTCAATTTGGACGCTTCATCTTTGGAATAGAATGGGCCGATCGGTTTAGTCGGGTTTTGGAAAGCGGAATCATGCTTGTCAACAATCACGCGAGTAATCACTGTGACTACAAATTTATCAACTCCTCGTGCCTTGAGTTCGTTCCTGAGGGCTTGTTGAACCATGTACCCGATGAAACCTTGTGTCTCTGCTCCACAGGCGTCCAAGGGGAATGGTGGTACGATGGACTTGGCGGCCTCATGCCTTAGGAGAGTGGCCCCCACTTGAGGTCCGTTCCCGTGCGTTAGAACGATTTTGTAACCTTTCTGAATCAAGTCAGCGATTTTGGAGACGGTCTCCTTTACGTTGTTATATTGTTCTTCCATAGTCCCCTTTTGCCCACGCTTCAGCATCGCGTTGCCGCCAAGCGCTATGACTACCAATGCATCAGACAATGCTCTCACTTACGGAAGGACGCTACTCGTCTCTCCAATTCTTCTTAAGAATTTTGATTTTCGTTAGCCAATGCAGCAAGCTCTATCTGAAGGAAATGATCCTCATTCTAAGGAGCGTGGGAGTTGAATAATCTGCGCACGGATTTGGCAGGCCGCGATCTAATAACGACGCAGGACTGGTCTATCGATGAGCTCGTAAGGACCTTAAAGACGGCTAGGGAGCTGAAGAAGGAGTATCAACGTGGCAAGATCCAGCGTCTACTCAATGACAAAACATTCTTCATGCTATTCTATGCCCCATCGACTCGAACTCGCGCCGCATTCGAAGCGGGTATGACGTATCTTGGAGGGCACGGTCAGTATATCGACGTTTCCACTACGCGACTGGGGTCAGGAGAAGCAGTTAGAGACGTCGCGAAGATGTACGAGAAGTATGGACATGGGCTAGGAGTCAGAATTCTAGACTCTGCAATCGACTACGTCTCAGGAGTTGGCGTATCAACCATCCGTGAGTATGCGAAGCATGCCCAGATCCCAGTCATCAACATGGCCTGTTGCACTTATCATCCGACCCAAGGGCTGGCCGATTTGATGACTACCGAAGAGTCACTAGGCCGGGTGAAAGGAAAGAAGTACGTGATCATGTGGGGTTATGCGAAGAGCTTTCGTGGTCGCTGCAGTATTCATGAAGAAGCCCTGATAATGTCCCGTTTCGGGATGGATGTGGTTTTGGCCCATCCGCCTGGCTTCGAAATAGATCCCAAGATAATCAAGACTTCAAGATCAAACGCGATCGCTCAAGGAGGAGAGTTTGAAGTTACGAACGATCTTGGATCTGCACTTGAGGGAGCTAATGCCGTCTTTCCAAGAAATTGGGCAACCAATGAACTTCTCTCGATTGGCGCAAGTCGATTTGGCAAAGAGCGAGAGTTGGAGATTCATGAGAAGTATCGGAACTGGACTCTTACACAAGATCTGCTTGATAAGATGGATAGAAGAGCAATAGTGACTCACGTGCTTCCAGTTCTGCGGGGTGAAGAAGCGACAGATGAAGTATTAGACGGCCCTCATTCTGTTATCTACCCTCAAGCAGAAAATGGAATGTATACGAAAATGGCGGTTCTCTCGCTTACGATGGGAAGGAAGAAACATTCGTAGCTCTTAGAGAGTATATCACATACGGAGCTCAGACATATCCCCATTTTGGCTTGATTGTGATCCCGACTCTTTCCAAGAGTCGCGCTCCACGCTCTTCCGCCTCTCGAATAATTTTCTCTTCATCGAGAGTGAGCACATTACGATTTTTCATGACGACGTGACCATCAATGATCACAGTGTCAACATCTGATCCTGATGCTGCATAGACCAAATGGGAGATTGGATTGAATGCCGGGACTAGATGCGGTTTCCTAAATGATATGAGTGTCAGGTCAGCCTTCTTGCTGACTTCTAAGGAGCCTATTTCTCTATCAAGTCCCAATGCTTTGGCACCATTGATTGTTGCAAGTTCGAGAACCGTCTCGGCGTCCATAGCAAGCGGGTTGAGTAGTCTTGCTTTCTGTAATAGCGAGGCGAATTTCATCTCCCGTATCAAATCGTACGAATTATTGCTGGGGCCTCCATCACAGCCCAGCCCCACATTGACACCGGCTCTAATCATCTCCGGTATCTTGGCTATTCCAGAAGCCAATTTCATGTTGGAAGATGGACAATGAGCCACAGACGCCCCCTTCTTCGCGAGAATGTTCCATTCGGGTTCGGTTAACCAGACTCCGTGGGCGTACACGACGTTAGAACTAACGAGGCCGACCTCATCCATGAACTCAGCGGGCAACTTACCGAATTCTCTCTTAGTATATTCAGCGTCTTCGCGAACTTCATTTAGGTGCATTGTGACACCTGTCCTCAGAGCTTTGGCGCCTGCTGCTATCTGCCGGTACAGGTCGGGGGTGCATCCTCCTAAAGATCGTGCGCCGTACCAGACTCGAATTCGACCGTTTGCCTTTCCGTTCCAGCGATTGAAGTATCCTTCAACTTCACGCAAGCACGTTTCGCCATCTTCGACCATTCCAGGATGCATGATGCCGCCTGCCGTTCCATAGGCGGGAACTCCCATTACAGTCTTGGAGAGTATGCCTCGTACACCTGAAACTTCCACGCTGCTTGCTATCCCGTCGAAACCGTAGCGAGTGTGAAGAAGGCTCTCTAGAAAGGTGGTGGTCCCAGATTTTATCATCTCAAGTATGCACAGCTCAGCGCTTGCCTTACCATCCCTAGCATCGTAATTTCCTTGCAGTGGCCACACATATTTCTGAAGCCATTCAATCAGTGAAGTATCATCTGCGCATCCACGGAGCATAGCCTGCGCAAGGTGCACGTGAATATCGATGAGGCCGGGCAGGATCATCATTCCTTTCGCGTCGATTTCAAATTCTGGACGCGATTCGTGTCTCACCTCGGATGATTTGCCTATCCGCGTGATTCTGGAACCTTCAATTAGAACGCCGCCGTCAGTAATTACACGCCTACGTGCATCCATTGTAACAAGAGTCCCGCCGGTGATCAGTATCGAACTCACGGCGCAATCACACTCCAACTGCATCTTGCCTGTTTTATAATACTCCCTGTCTACAGTCCTGAAAGAGGATGTAATTGATGCGCTATCATCTTGCGAAGCGCATCCTCGCAGTCGTGGTGATTATTGCCGTCTCCGCTTGTGGAGGCTTACTATTCTACAGCTTTCATCCAGCGACTCCTAGACGCTTAGAAGTTGGAGATACTTGGAGATATACAGTGGTCTTCCCAGATTCACATGAATACATACTAACTGAAACAGTTGAAGCCAAATTATCCAACGACACGTACCTGATCTTCCGCGACGATAATCAACACATTTCAACAGGGTATTTGTGGCTGACCTCTTCATGGTACGAAACGGGAGAGTCCAAAACACTAATCGGAAATCTACGAGCAAACTCAACGTCAACTTACGATCCTCCAATTGAACTAATTCATATTCCATTGCGCGTCGGCGACGAATGGAACGTTGAGAGCAACTTGACAATTCGAACAAATGTAGGAAACCAAACACGAATCGACCAATCCAGTCTTCACCAAGTGAGAGAGACCGTGTCAGAGGGAATGATTCACACACCGGTTGGCTACGTCCAATCGTTCATGATCAATGTGACGACTGGACACTCGCTGTATGAGACATTATGGTTCAACATTGAGCTAGGTCAAATCGTCTACGCGAAATTCTATAATCCACTTGGAGAAACCGTCACGGAAACACTGGCAGGCTATAGCCTCGCGCCCAGATCGACCGAAAGCACAGCCTCAGTCGCCTCGAATACCGATTTCTCAAATGGGACCCCCACGGAAGTGTTATGTACTTCTCGTCCGACACTCTCGGTCGAGTTGAAAAATCTCTATGACTGAGAAAGAACCAAAGAAGAACTCGAAAACTATCATAGCTGCTGTTGTGATAATCGTCTTAGTAATCGTAGCGGGTGCAGCATACTATCTCACACAGACTCCCCCCGCGACATCAGAAACTACAGCCATGCAATCTTCCTCAGCTACATCTGCAGCTGCAGCGCCTCTCAAAGTTGCAATAATCCTACCTGGGCGAACCGACGACCTCGCGTGGAATCAAGCCGGCTACACATCATTCGAGGATTTGCTCACTAGCTTGGGAGAAGGCATCAATACGTGCGGTTGCTGGATACAGAACCATCAAGAAAAGGCACAGATCGAGGCAGACATTGCAGATCTGGCAAGCAAGGGATTCAACCTCATAATTGGGCATGGTTTCGAATTTCAAGTGCCAGTTCAGGAAGTAGCTTCCCAATATCCAAACGTCAACTTCCTCGTAGTCGGTGGATGGAATAACACAATGTCAAATGTCGCTATCGCTGACGTGCGCACAGATCAGACCGGGTACGTACTTGGATTCCTCGCGGGCAAAATGACTCACACCAACAAGATAGGGTACATTATGGGAGCAAGAGTTGCGGAATTAGCACGTTTCGAACCTAACTTCGCGCAAGGGGCACATGACGCAAACCCCAACATCGTCTTCAATTACGGTCCACTCCCAGGCGGAGGAAATGGCATACTTCCAGGCGGAAGCATTAGCGTCGTTGCTGTCGGCGACTTTCACGATTTGCAAGGCGCCAAGGCTGATGCTGAGCTGATGGCAAGTCAGAACGTAGATGTCATTGCAACTATGGGGGACGGCGTAGTTCTAGGAACTATTGAAGGGGCCATAGAAAAGAATGTGACGCTCATTGGCAACGGAGTAGACATTGCCGACAATCCACCAGTCGGCGCGGAGAAGCTTGTGATTGCCAGTGGATCATGGAAATGGGACGCGGTCTTCGCTCAATGGATCAAGGATGTGGGAACAGGCAAAGGGAACGGGAAGTACTGGGCAGGTTTCGATAATGGCGGACTTGAGGTAGAACTGAACAGTAACAATGTGCCAGCGAATATTCAGCAAGAAGTCTTGAACATCGAAGCGCAGGTCAAGTCAGGTCAAATACAGACTAATCCACTCGGACCGTTAGCAATCTCAGACAATTTGATCATAACAGTTGCAGTCGCCGTAAAGTACGTTGAGCTCTAAGCTTAGCCCTCACTTGAGGGCTACCTCTTCTTTTTTCAAGACTTCGATAACTTGAAGGTATACAGTATGCAGAAGAGCGGTTCGGCAGTTGTTATGCGGGGAATCACAAAGCGATTCCCTGGTGGTGTTACCGCTAACGACAACGTCGATTTTGACCTTCAGAGTGGCGAGATACATGGGCTACTTGGGGAAAACGGAGCGGGCAAGACTACTCTGATGAATATTCTCTATGGGTTTTATCGCGCAGACGATGGCGTGATAGAAGTCTTCGGTAGACCTACGTCATTTCGATCCCCTGCTGATGCCATTAGAGCGGGCATTGGAATGGTGCATCAGCATCTGAAGTTAGTCAGCGACATGACTGTGGTCGAAAATGTTGTCCTCGGTCTAAAGTCACGAAAGCGATTTCTGACGGATTTGGGGCACGCTGAACGGAGAATTTCTGAATTAGGGGAGCAAAACGGTCTACAAGTTGATCCGAAAGCGCAGATTTGGCAACTCTCCATTGGAGAGAAACAACGAGTAGAGATTCTCAAGTCACTATATCGTGAGGCAAGAATTCTCATACTAGATGAGCCGACTTCTGTGCTAGCGCCGAGTGACGTCAAAGGCTTCTTCGAAGCATTACGGAAGCTAAGACAAAACGGAATTTCGATCGTGTTAATCACTCACAAACTGGACGAGGTTATGCAAATCACTGATAGGGTCACAGTTCTTCGTAGAGGGAAGCAAACCGCCACCCAACCCACCAACGCAGTAGATCAGCGAAAGCTGGCGCAGCTGATGATAGGAGAAGAGCTGCCGGCAGCCGTTGCTAAAACGAGCACACCCGGAGTTGAAGTCCTTCTTCAGATTCAACATTTGCGCGTCTATGATGACCGCGGCCTGGAGGCAGTAAGAGACCTCAGTCTAGATGTTCGAAGAGGCGAGATTCTGGGCGTAGCCGGAGTTTCAGGGAACGGTCAAAGAGAGCTCTTACAATCCATTATAGGACTCAGAAAGATAACTTCTGGAAGCATCACGTTACGCGGGAAAGAGATCACTGGCAAATCACCAAGGAACATAATCAGGTCAGGAGTCGCCTATGTTCCAGAGAACAGAAATGAAGATGGTTGCGTCCCTGACTTTGGGATAGATGAGAACCTCATCCTAAAGGACTACGACAAATCTCCCGTCTGTAACACCATCGGACCCAGAATCCCTACGTTCCTGAATGAAAGTGAGATCAGAAAAAGAGCGAAACTCGCTATCGAACAATTCGGAATCAAAGCTCCCGGGCCGACTTCAAAAGCCAAGTCACTCTCTGGAGGAAACCTACAGAGACTTGTACTCGCTCGCGAGCTTACCGGTCATCCAGAAATAATCGTAGTAGCCCAACCCACAAGAGGTCTCGATGTCGCTGCGACCGAATATGTACGAGGTCTCTTGGTACAGCAACGAAATAACGGTGCAGCAATTCTACTCATCGATGAAGATCTGGCTGAACTAGTCTCCATCAGTGACAGACTTGCCGTGATGTACAAGGGAGAGATTGTTGGCTTGCTAAGTCCAGATCAATTCAGACCTGACGAGATTGGATTGATGATGACTGGACTAAGCAAGATGAAACTCGAGGCGTAAGAATGCCAAAGCTAACTATTACCCCAAGACTCGAAGTCTCTCGCCGCGCTACGTTAACAGTTACCCTACTCGCGTATGTTGCGTCGCCGCTCGTGGTGCTAGCGGTCCTAGCTGCTGCAGGTAAGAGTCCACTCGTTGCACTCGATGCGCTTTACCGTGGAACTATTGGAACTGTTCCAGGTTTTGCAGAATCACTGGTTCAGGCGACTCCGTTGATGCTTCTCGCTGTGGGCCTAGTCATAGCTTTCAAAGCGAAAGTTTGGAACATAGGAGCCGAGGGCCAACAGATATTTGGCTCGATCCTGGTTACTTGGCTAGTTCTTTCCCTCAAATCTCCGCTGCCCGGGTTTCTATTCATACCTGCGGCTTTGATTCTATCATTCATTGGTGGCGGCTTATTCGCCGCTGTTCCTGCACTAATGAGGTCAAGACTGGGAATCAACGAAGTGATTACCACTATCATGATGAACTATTTGGCGATCGACGCACTCAACTGGCTTGTAAGAGGCCCGTTTCAAGATAAATCAATTCCTGGAAGTTATCCAGAGTCACCCATCTTTCCTGAACAATATTCATTGCCCGTTATCTTTCGGCAGTCCACGGTGACCGTCGGAATCATCATCTCAATAGTCTCATGTATTGCGGTCTACTACTTCATGTTCAAGACGCCACTCGGATACAGTATACGAGCTGTGGGGCTTAATCCATCGGCGGCACGAACGAGTGGGATATTGGTGGACCGAGTTGTTAACCTAGCAATGATTCTCAGTGGAGGATTGTGTGGGTTAGGCGGTGGGGTTTACATTCTTGGAGTAGGACACGAACTTGTTCCCGGCCAAGCAACGGGAATCGGCTATACAGCTGTGGTCGTCTCCCTCCTAGGGAACGTGCATCCATTAGGAGTCATCTTTGCCTCCATCTTTTTTGGCGGATTAATCTCCGGAATGTCCTCCGTCGAACGCGCTCTCCAGATACCGGAAACGCTCGCACTCTTATCTCAGGGAATAATCATCGTGCTCATTCTCGTAATACAGGTCTTCGCCAAATACGAAATCAGGAGGAAATAGACATGGCCGCCGTTATAGACGCAGCTTCTATGTCCGCATTCATCGCGGGTATACTCGCTCTCAGTACACCAATGGCATTCGCGGCGCTCGGCGAAGTGATTAGTGAAAGAGCTGGAATAATAAACCTCGGAACAGAAGGCGTAATGCTTGTCGGCGCAATCTCCGCATTCTCTGTATCATTCTTTACCCATGCCGGCCTTCTCGGTGTTGTACTAGGCGCTGTTGCTGGGGCACTGCTGGGATTGCTCATGGCATTTATCTCGGTGACATTGAAGCAGGATCAGATATTGTCTGGGCTAGGAATTTACTTTCTAGGCCTTGGACTCTCAGGCTTCCTCTACGAGGCAGTGTTTAGTCAAATAGGTTCAACCATCCGTGTTGAAGGATTACCGCAGATTCCGATTCCACTGCTTTCTCAAATTCCTATCTTGGGAAGTTCCTTATTCTCGCAGGACTTGATCGAATATTTAGCGTTCGTTACGCTCATAATCGTGATTTTAGTCCTCGGCCGCACCACGTTTGGGATTAGTCTCAGAGCGGTTGGTGAGAATCCGTCAGCTGCAGACACGCTAGGAGTAAGCGTTCCAAAGATTAGATATCTTGCTGTGATCGTCGGCGCTACTCTCGCAGGCGTTGGGGGAGCCTACCTCGCGCTGTCGTCTCATGCCTTTCAGGCAGAAAACATCACGGCAGGACGGGGTTTCATAGCCGTAGCGATGGTTTATTTCGGCAAGTGGAAACCGGCCCGCGCTTTCTTCGGAACATTCCTCTTCGGAGCAGCATATCTCCTGGGAGCTTTCTTTCAAGTCGTAGGCTCTTCTATTCCTTACTATTTCCTATTGATGGTCCCGTACGTCCTCACTCTTGTCATGCTAGTGGCAATTGCGCGGAAAGCACGCCAACCATCAGCGCTGGGCGTACCATACACCAGAGAGACGGGGTAGCGAAGCTCTTGGTCATTGTCATCTCCGCTGCTGTGGTACGACAACGAAATTCCTCTTAAGTCTCCTAATCATCTTGCTACGACCAGAGTTAGCTTGTTCGAGTTCGAAGGTAGAACACGTCTTCACGAAATGACTCGTACACTCGTCGACACGGCGATGGGCAAACTGAAAGCGGACGTCGTCGTCCGAAACGCTTCAGTAGTCAACGTGAACTCAGAAGAGATCATTGAAGGTCAAGATGTAGCTATAAAGAAGGACCGAATCGCTTTCGTCGGACAAGCCGAGCATACCATCGGTCCGACTACACGAGTAATGAACGCGGATGGCAGATATCTTGTCCCTGGATTCGTTGACGGTCACATGCATATTGAGAGCGCTATGGTTACAGCCACCGAATTCGCGAGAGCCGTTCTCCCACACGGAACTACAACCGTTTTCGTGGACCCCCATGAGATTGCAAACGTGCTAGGCCTTAGTGGTGTGCGATTTTTCCTCAATGAATCGAAAGACTTGCCGTTGAAAATTTTGATAACGTTCCCGTCATGTGTTCCCGCTGCTCCTGGGTTTGAAACAACAGGAGGGAACATTGGTCCTCCTGAAGTTGAGGAGGCAATGAAATGGAATGGAGTAGTCGCTCTTGGGGAGATGATGAACTATCCGGGGGTCATCTCGAGTGATCCACAAGTTCACGGCGAACTTGCCGCAACTCTAAAAGCTGGACGCGTGGTAGAAGGGCATGCAGTCGATCTACTGGACCGAGACCTAGCAGCATACGTTGCCGCTGGCATAACTTCATGTCATGAATCAACAAAGAAGATTCAGGCCCTACAGAAACTCCGGTTAGGAATGTATGTCATGCTGAGGGAGAGCTCCGCTTGGCGTGACGTGGCTGACACGATACGTGTTATTACAGAACAGAAACTGAACTCGAGACATATCTGCCTAGTCACGGACGATCGAGAGCCCCATTCGATACTCGATGAGGGACATGTCGATCACGTTGTGCGGCGAGCGATCGAAGAAGGCGTCGACCCGATTAAAGCGATCCAGATGGCTACGATAAACGTAGCAGAACACTATGAGTGTTCTAGAAACATCGGGAGCATAGCCCCAGCGAGGATTGCCGATATGATAATTCTTGACAGACTATCTTCCGTGAGCATTAGAACAGTGATTGCTAACGGGCAGGTAGTCTCACACGATGGAAAACTAACAGTAAACATCCCGCCTCCGAAACTACCTGAATTCACCCGCAAATCAATAGTGCTCAAAGCATCACCCACATTAGAAGACTTGAACGTAAAATCCAAGACCGGCCAGCAAACCGTTAGGATCAGAGCCATCGGCATAATTCCCGCCAGCGCTTATACTGATCACTTGGAGGTAGAGACACGATCGAAAGACGGTCAAGTATACTCGAATGTAGATGAAGATCTGCTGAAGATTGCGGTCTTCGAAAGACATAGAGGTACAGGCAACAAGGCGGTAGGATTTGTGAAAGGATTCGGAATAAAGGAGGGCGCGGTAGCTTCAACTGTGGCTCATGATAGCCATAATCTGGTTGTCGCAGGCGCCTCAGATGAGGATATGATAACCGCCCTCAAGGAACTCGTCCGGTCCGGCGGCGGCATGGTAGCTGTTCGCAAAGGAAAAACTCTCGCTCAAATTTCATTACCAGTTGCTGGGCTCATGTCCGACAAACCCGTCGAGGAAGTAGCTCAGCAGGTCGAACAACTGAAGGACGCTTGGGCAAGTTTAGGATGCAGCCTGCCTTCCCCGTACATGAACCTAGCCCTCGCAACGCTATCAGTCATTCCAAAACTACGAATAACAGACAAAGGCCTACTGGACACAGTTAATTTCAAGTTCGTTAGTCCGATCATCGAATGATCGATGACGCTCCCTGGCACCCGAAAGCGCCAGTAATTTTCATTCGAGAACTTAGTTGTCGATGGCAGTCGCGCCAAGTTACAGAAGTCTTTCAATGACTATGAGATTTGTGCCCCGTGTGTTGCTTGGGCTGTTCGAGTATTCTGCACCTGTTGATATTCGTGAATTATCCGCGCGGCTAGTTCATGTGCCGATTTTATCGCTACGTTGGAGTTCTCGCCAGTTTCTGAGTCGATTTCAATCGATAGATGATTGTTCTTGAATCGCGCCCGTACTTGCGTAACACCATCGTCGGTAACCCATGCGAGCAACGCTTCATTGTCCTTGTCCGAGTAGCCAAGCCATCGAAGTGTGCTGAACCAACAATACTTCAATCTCGAGATGACATCAGATGAGGATACATCTGATGGAAGAGATGTCTCAAGGATACTCCTCGTCTTCGTAGATTGCCCCCGTGCGGGTAAATGGATGACCTCCGAGCCACGTTGAGTAAGCCGATAACCATCCTCAGTATGTTTGACCAAATTGTCACTCTCCAACCGGTGAAGAGCACGTGAGAGGGTCTCTTGGTGCATGCCCAACCGGCGCTTCAGACCTTGAAATGCAAGGTTCGACTCGGCGTCGCTAAAAGCGTCGAGCACTTCCCAATCGCCACGGCGTAGGTCCAGTTCGCTTTCTTCACTCAAAATTTTCACCCATCTTAAACTTGGACGCACAATAATAGCCACGTCAGCTAATAAATATATCGGACATCCAATAATGATCTACTCTTCTTGCGAGGGAGAACGAAGAATTTCACCGAAAACCCGACAGAAATACACCGACGCCTTCGCAACCCCTGTCTGCCCCTGAACGGTCAACTCATAGAAGGTCTTGCGTCCTTCACTGCGCATCTGAATGAGCCCACGTTTCTCCAGATGTTTCAGTGCTGGATAGATGGTTCCAGGATTGGGTTTCTCACCCCTTCGTTTTGCTATTTCTTCCGCCAACTCCTGACCATACATAGGCCGCTTGCACAAGAGCCAGAGAAGCATGAATGAGAGCATCCCTCTCATATCACAGCACAGATGCTCACTTTCATCCTGCAACGTTCTCGCAATATTGGGTGCCCCATACACAATTAAACTTAGCCGAATTCAACACCGTAGTTTCTGCTGGCAAGTTTACGCATTTCTGAGTTGATTTGACTTTCTGCCCAATCGATGTTGTATCTATGAAGCTTCGAAGCTTGTTTTTGTGGCGATCGACAGCATCCACAGCATAGTAATTTCCTAGTCGATTGCGTTACTTCAAACTCGAGTGCTTAGCCCTTGCACATTGAACAACCATCAAAAGGCGACTATCTGATGCCGAAATTCGGTATGCTAACAGATCCCATCCAGTCGGTTCCCGACGAGATCATCCGGTTCAAGAAACTAGGGTTTGACTATGCAGAAATAGGAATCGAAGAACCAATGGCCACACCGTTGATTCTGCTGCGCCAGCGGAAACGAATTCTAGATCTATTGTCAATCAACGGAATGTTTGCGATCGGACACACTGCGTATTGGGTACAGTTTGGTTCAGCTCATGTAAAGGCGCGGAGAGGTTGGATAGACGAAGCAAAAAGTATGATCCAGACTGCGTCGCAACTCAGGCTTGAACATCTTAACTTTCACTTCTACGGAAAACTTGGTCGAGTCGGAGATACACAAAGGTCACGTGAAGACTTTTTAGACTATTTTTCGAGCGCGATGAGTGAGCTCTGCAAATTTGGAAGATCAAAGCGAGTCACGTTGATGCTAGAGAACGTTCCTGTCGGAGACTACGGGACAGGAGGAATCAGCAACTATACGCACGTATTGGAGAGGACACCACAACTCAATTGCCACTTGGATATCGCACACGCGTTCATCGAGGGCGGCATGGGCAGAATCGAGGCATATCTAAAACGGTTCTCTTCCAAGTTGATCCACATTCATATCCATGATAATCACGGTGAGCTCGACGAACACCTACCGTTAGGCTCGGCTAACATAGACTTCAAGCGAGTGGTCCGATGGCTCAAAGCGATTGGCTATGACAAGACCATTACGTTTGAGGTGTTCACGTCATATCGGGATGCGGTCCGGTCAAGAGAGTATTTCAAATCACTTTGGGAGAAGAATTGATTCCTATCTGTTTGACTAGGCAATCAATGGACCAGGGCGTGTGGACGGAACTTCGAAGACGTCAATCATCGCACGGACATTGTCTCCTAATGGGTATAGAACAGGGCAAGTGCATCCCGTACTCTTGTATTCATCCACCATCTTCAGGCAATCATCCGCGGTCCCACTCGCGGTGATGAGCCTAACCAATTCATCATCTATGAGCCGTTGAGCTTTCTCTAATCCCCCCGGCTTTGCAGGCCAACCTCCAAGCGTCGACTGAACTTCCTCGATCAGTTTCTCCTTAACGCCACTGGCTTTTGCAATGTGGGGCTGTTGGCCAAGATATTGCGCAACTAAAGGTCGAGCGGCGTCTAGTGCCTTGTCAGCGTCTTCGTCCAATGAACATACGATGAGTTGCGGTCTATCTATCTGTTGCCAACTACGTCCTCCCTTCTTAGCGCCTTCCTCCAAGTGATACAGCGCTTTCTTGTTGTATTCTGGCGATACAAGGTAATTCAAGAGTAAACCGTCTGCGATCTCACCTGTTAGCTCAATCATGTCCCATCCCGTGGCGCCAATGTATATTGGAATTTTCCGTGGAGAAGTTGGATCACCATGCACGACGTCGAGTCGAATGTCGTGCACTTTTACGAACTCACCATCGAAGGTCACATTTTCCATTCTGAACAGACGCTGAAGTACAGTGCAATACTCTCGCATGGCTTTGATCGGTTTTTTCCGCTCAATCCCCACTTTCCAGGCCAGCGGATCCCACCAAGCTCCTACTCCGAGTAGAGCCCTGCCCCCAGATAGTTCATCTAGAGTAAGAAAGGTCGATGCACAGAGTGCTACATTTCTTGTCCAGTTATTGATAACTCCTGTTCCCAGTCTAATTTTCTCGGTTACCACAGCCATTGCGGCCAGCGGAGTGATGGCATCTCTGGCGAGTCGCGACTCGGCGTGCCAAATTGCCTCAAACCCTTTCTTCTCAGCATATTGAACAAAACTGAGTTCATCCCGGAGCTGATGTTTGTCTTGTAGATAGAGCGCCACACGTGTCATGACATAACCAGAAGATGGTCGTGGAAAAGAGCCTTTCTCAAAACGGTACCTCGAACACGAACTGCCACTATCTCGTATTGGATAGAAGTTGATCTGTGTCAATCAACGGTTAAGAGGCAGGCATTTGCTTATCCTAGATCGATTTGAGACTTCGTGAGTTCCCTTGGTGCACATGGAGCATACTATAAGTTTCAAGCTGAATGGCGAAAAGATTACAGTAAACTCTCCTCCAGCGTACACACTTCTCGAAGTTCTACGAGACGAGCTGCATGTCACCGGACCCAAAGAAGATTGCGCGAAAGGGGAATGTGGGGCCTGCACCGTGATCATGAATGGGCAGCCAGTTTGTTCTTGTTTGGTCCTTGTCTCTCAGGCTGAAAACTCGAACATCATAACTTCTGAAGGATTAGCCAGAGATGGGCTGAATTCGGTTCAGAAGGCATTCATTGAGCAGGGAGCAGTACAATGCGGCCATTGTATTCCCGGCTTGATCGTATCTGCATCTGCACTGTTAATGCGGAACCCGAGACCAACTAAGGCAGAGATCGAGAACGCACTATCTGGCAATCTCTGCAGGTGCACCGGCTACACGAAGATTATTGCAGCAGTTGAGGACGCCGCCAAGAAGAGGCGACGATGACTTATGATGCGCTCTGAAATTGACGTCCTCTCGCCTCACACATTAGATGACGCGTTAACACTTCTTCAGCAATATCAGAATGACATCAGAATAGTCGCCGGCGGATCAGATATAATAATCCAGCTAAGAGACGGCGTAGTCAAAACAGAGAAACTCCTAAACATACTTTCATTAAAGGATTTGAAATTCATTGAAGAAAAAGACAACAGACTCCACATAGGCTCCCTGAGCACTTACACTGAGATAATCAATTCACAACAGATCAAGAGGCACGCGTGGATACTTCGTGATGCAGCGAAACAAATTGGCGCTGTCCAATTGCAAAATACTGCCACCATCGGCGGCAATCTTGGGAACGCTTCGCCGGCAGCTGACAGTTTGCCCCCTCTCTATGCACTCGGAGCAACAGTTGTAACACGAAGTATTGGCGGTCGGCGTGAAATCCCGATTGAGAAATTCTTCAGCGGGTACCGAAAGACTACGCTGAAGCCGGATGAGCTAATCGAAGAGATCTACTTTGATCGGCTGAATAGCAATGATGCAGCCGCATATTTGAAACTAGGCTTGCGGAAAGCCAACGCGATCTCAATAGTTGACGTAGCAGTGGCCCTCAGACAAAAAGTCAGAAATTCATACAACCACGTTAATGTCGCCTTGGGCGCAGTGGCTCCGACTATCGTGAGAGCTCACAGCTGCGAGCAAGCCCTCATAGGCAAGAACCTCACTGACACCTCATTGAAAGAAGCCGCAAAGCTTGCTTCCCAAGACATTTCACCCATTACCGACATCAGAGGCTCGGCGGAATACCGGAGGAGAGTTGTGAGTTCCCTAGTCTATCAGGCACTTCACAGCGCAATACTCGGAAGTCAGAGGCATGAGTGAGCGATTTGCAAGTTAGAGTGAAGATATTCGGCGCACCAACTATGGCATTGGAAAGCCGAGAACTCACGCTGGGGCTCGCAACGAATTCAACAGTAGAAGATTTGCTGAACTCTATTCCGATCAGCGACAAGAGCTACATCTACATAGTTCGAGATGGAATCAGACTCACCTCAACCTCGAAACTCAACGACGGCGACGAAATACTCATAGTGCCACCGATCGCTGGCGGGTAAACCATGCAAATGTCCCAGGCGACGCGTAGAACGCTAAAGTGGGTCGGGAAACCAGTTAGCAGAAAAGACGCCCCGGGAAAAGTTACCGGAGAAACGAAATTCTTCTCAGATATGGCATTACCAAGTATGCTGTGGGCAAAAGTCGCTCGAAGCAAGTATCCGCATGCACTGATCAAGAGAATAGACACGTCGAATGCAGAAGCCTTACCTGGAGTTGTGGCAGTCCTAACTTACAAAGATGTTACAGGACAAAATGGATTCGGAATTCTAACCCCCGATCAACCCGTCCTTTGCCACGATAAGGTCAGATACCTAGGGGACGCCATCGCAGTAGTCGCGGCCGAAACAAAGGAGAAAGCCGAGCAAGCCACGCAACTCATAGAAGTTGAATATGAGCCATTGCCCATAGTTACTGATCCAATTGAAGCCATGAAACCTGAATCCCCCAAAGTGCATTCACAGGGCAATATACTTCGACATGCAACGGTTCGAGTGGGGAATGTCGACCAAGCGTTTCAGAAGGCGGCGGTGGTCGTTGAGAACACATTCCACACAGGTCGCCAGATGCACATGTATCTCGAACCTGAAGCTGGCATTGGAATGCTTGATGATAACGGCGATCTTGTGCTTTACGCAGGAGGTCAATCGCCTTACAGGGATCAGATGCAGATCTCAAGAGCGTTAGGTATCCCTGCGGAGCAGATTAGAGTTGTTTCGACTCCAGTTGGAGGCGCGTTCGGCGGAAAGGAGGAAAACACTGTCCAAATCCATCTAGCGATGTTAGTGCTGAAGACTAGACGCCCAGTCAAGATGGTTTGGACTCGAGAAGAATCAGGGGTCGCCGGCATGAAGCGGCACCCGATGACGATCATCACAAAAACAGCAGCTGACAAGAATGGGAGACTACTTGCAAACAAGGTCAAGATAATCGCCGACACAGGTGCATATGCGTCCCTCGGCCCAACCGTACTCGACGTGGCAGTGGAGAACAGTTGCGGACCATACAAGATCCCTAACGTAGACATCGATGCCTACTCGGTATACACCAATAATGGAGTGGCTGGAGCATTCAGAGGATTCGGCGCCCCTCAAGTGAACTTTGCTATGGAGACTAACATGGACATCATCGCTGAAAGACTGGGCATCGACCCCATAACTCTACGAAAAATAAACGCGCTGCATCAAAGAGATATCGCACCCTTCGGATTAACAGTGAACGGAAGCGTCGGCATCTACGAAACCCTCGTAAGAGTCGAAAAATCGGAAATTTGGAAAGCTCGAAGAAAGTTCAGATCAAAGTCATCGGCACCCTGGTGTAGGATAGGAGTAGGAGTAGCATCCGCAGTGAAGGGTTTCGGCTTCGGAACATTGCCGGACTTCGCCGCCGCATCAATCCAACTAACACCTAATGGAAAATTCGTGGTTGGCGTTAGTTGTCCAGAAATAGGTCAGGGAGCAACCAGTGCATATGCGCAGATCGCAGCAGAAGCGCTCGGCTGTGATATCGATGAAGTCTACATAGCCAGCGGCGACTCGAAACTGGCCCCAGACTCGGGCACTTCATCAGCATCCATGGCGCTTGTACGAGGTGGAAACGCAATACTCGCTGCCGCTCCCAAGATGATTGAGCTCCTTCTGAAAACAGCTGGGGAAATCCTGAATGAGAATCCCCAGAATATGACTGTGAAGCAATCAAGAGTCAAGCAAACTAGACATTCGAACAAATCGGTCAGCTATGCCGAAATTGCACAATATCTCCAAAGTTCAGGTAGCGAGATGAAAGTCATAGGAGGATACAACGTGCCTCGAGCGGAAAAACCAGTCCCAGGAACCCTAGAAATTCCGCACATGTCGTATATGTACGCAAGTGCTGCAGCCCTAGTAGAGGTCGATACATTGACCGGTGCAACTAAAGTTCTCAAGTTCTATCTGTCCCCAGACTGCGGCAAAATGATCAATCCACAAGCGTACACTGGTCAATGTGAAGGAGCCATAATCCAAGGACTCGGTTTCGCTCTGACTGAGCACACTCAAATTGAGAACGGTGTTGTGAGAACAAATAACTTCACAACCTACATAATTCCCACGATCGCCGATATACCCGAGATCGAAATCGACGCCGTTGAAACCTACGAAGGAATTGGACCTTTCGGGGCGAAGGGGTTAGGAGAAGTCGGGATCATCCCCGTCGCATCAGCGGTGGCGAACGCAATACACGATGCAACCGGCGCACGCATATACTCGTTGCCCGCCACTCCGGAGATAGTGTACGACGCGCTGCAACATAGAGAGGAGCCGTAGTTGACTCCAAGAGTAAGAGTTAGATTGTTCCACGAACTCCGCGAAACAACTGGACAGAGCGAACTGGAAGTGGAAGCAAACACGCTTGGCGACATCGTCGAGTGGCTCATCAATAAGCATAGTAGTTTGAAGGAGCTATTTTTCGACTCGAAAGGTAGCCTTCGTCGGTATATCCTATTCTACTTGAACAACAGTGTACAGAACCCCCCCGATTTGAGAATGAAACTAAACAACAACGACCTGGTACTTTTGATTCCCCCCGCCTCGGGAGGTTAGACTAACGCGCAGATTCGACATGTACGTTCCAGAAAACCTCAACGAACTATTGAGTTACTTGAATGATCATCGATCCGGCGTGCAACTTATCGCGAACGGAAGTGACCTCATCAACCGCATGCAGCGTAGGCAAGTTGAAGCTAGAGTATTAGTGGATCTCTCAGGTCTATCTGAATTCAACTACGTACGAAACGACAACGGAAAAATCCGAATAGGTGCCCTAACTACAATTCAAGAATTGGTATCGTCTCCAGTCCTTAGAGAACATTATGAGGTATTTCGCGATATAGCATCAAAATTCGGTGGCCCTGCAATCGTTAATGTGGCCACAGTGGGAGGCAACATCTGCGCCGCGTCATCTTCTGAAGATTTGATACCTGCTCTACTTGTGCTGGATGCAAAAGTCAGAGTAGTATCCAAGCAGGGTGAACGGGTCATCGATCTTGAGCACTTTCTGATAGGCAAACGACAGACAGCCATACACCCGAACGAAATCCTCGTTGAAACAATGTTCAACGAGCTTGATGACCAATCCGCTTGCGCCTTCGAAAAGATCGGGATGCGCAATTCCCTCATTATAGCATTCCTGAATTGTTCGGTTTTCTTAAAGCTAGCTAAGGAAAGCAGACGCATTGAAGAAGTCAAGATCGCCATGAACCGAGTGGCAGGTAAGATACCTAGCAGAGCAAAGAAAACCGAGGCCGAACTCAGGGGAAATACATTGACGAAAGGTAATGCAGAAAACGCCGTTAGGGCGTTACTTAGCGAACTACGGTTAACGTCTGACTTCAGAGCAAGCGAAAAGTATCGAAGAGAAGTTGCCCCTGTAATGTTCAAACGTACGCTAATCAAATGTTTGGAGAGACTAGGGGAGACACCACTTGTCTAAACACCTTCTAAAGTTCACTGTCAACGGAAAGCATCATGCGTTAGTTGTCGAATCACACGAACGCCTGTTGGATGTTCTGAGAGACAGACTTGGCTTGAAGGGAACGAAAGAAGGTTGC